>CANIEV010000076.1 GCA_947466535.1 Betaproteobacteria bacterium | reverse complement strand
GCCCTGCGGCCCGATCAACAACTATCAGGAAGTGTTCGAAGACCCGCAGGTGCAGCACCGCGGCATCAAGATCGATATCCCGCATCCGCACGGCACCGTCTCCACACCCGCCAACCCGATGCGCTTCTCCGAGACGCCGATCACCTACGAGGTCCCGCCCCCGTTGCTCGGTCAGCACACCGACGAGGTGCTCTCCGGGCTGCTCGGCGTGGGCGCGGACGAGATGGTGAAGCTCAGGGCCTCAGGGATCGTCTGAACGGGCGATTACCAGAATTTCCAGACTTTTTTACCGAAAGCCCAGTATCTGCGCCTTAAAGCAGGTAGTTTCCATACATTATTGGGGATAATATCCTGCACAAAGGAGGTAGCTCATGGCCACCCGTCGCAAGAAAAGCAGCCCATCTACACGCCGCACGTCCGGGGCAAGCAGCGTGAGTGACGCGGTTCGGGCGCAACTCGCCAACGCGATAGCGAACAGACTGGAGTTGATGCGTTCGCCGCCCGATGAGCGTCCGGTGTCGCAGGCGACGCTCGCGGAAATACTCGGGTTGACGCAGTCGCGAATCAGTCAGCTGCTTGGCGGGAATACAGAGCACTACAGCCTCGAGCGCCTGATGGATATCGCGACGCAACTCGGACTCACGGTGAGAGTGAGCGTGACACGGCCCTACACCCACACCTGAGCGGCACCGCGACGGCATAGGAGACCCGGGCCTCGACGGTATAGGAGCCTAGGCTCCTTTCGGGCATGATGCCTCCCGGAAGGCGCCGCAGTGCGCCCAAAGGAGGCGTCGCCATGATCACGATGAAGCGTGTCCTGCTGTTCGCAGGGATTTTCCTTTTCTCCGGTATTGCCACCGCCCAGTCTTACCCCACCCGCCCGATCCGCTGGATCGTGCCCTACCCGCCCGGCGGCATCACCGACAGCGTCGCGCGAATCGTCACGCAAAAGATGCAGGAGTCGCTCGGCCAGCCGGTGCTGATCGAGAACCGGCCGGGGGCGAATTCGATTCTCGGGGCCGATCTTGCCGCCAAGGCCGCCCCCGACGGCTACACCTTCCTTACCGTGATCGCCGCGCATGCGGCCAATGCAACGCTGTACGCCGGGCGGCTGCCCTACGACTCGGTGAAAAGCTTCGCGCCGGTGTCGCTTGCGGGCATCGCTCCGCTGATCCTCACCTCGAGCAACGCCTTCCCCGCGAAGACGGTGAAGGAACTGATCGAGTATGCGAAGGCCAATCCGGGGAAGATTTCCTTTGGCTCCTCCGGCATAGGCGCGGCGGCGCATCTCACCACCGAACTGCTGAAGCAGACCGCGGGCATCGAGATGGTCCATGTGCCCTTCAAGGGGACTGCTCCGGCGCTGCAAAGCCTGATGACCGGCGATATCCAGTTGCTGATCGACACGCCGAGTTCGCTGCTGCCGCCCGCGCGCGGCGGACGCATCCGCGCACTCGCGCTGTTCTCTGCCCGACGCATCCCCGGCGCCGCCGAAGTGCCGACGGTGGCGGAGTCCGGGGGGCCGGCAATCGAGTCAGCGACCTGGGTGGCCTTCCTCGCCCCCGCCGGTACGCCGCGCGAGATCGTGACAAGGATTTCATCGGAGGCCGCAAAAGCGGTGAACCTGCCCGAGATCCGCAGCCGCTTCGAGCAATCCGGCATCGAGCCCGTGGGAGGTACACCGGAACAACTCGCGCGCTTCATGGACGACGAGATCGCCAAGTGGGCGAAGGTGATCCAGGCTGCGGGGGTGAAGCCGGAATAACCGTGGTCACGGAAACCGGCGCGCGATCCAGTCCTCGATCGCGGCGCGCATTTCCTCAGGCGCTTCGGTGGATATCCAGTGCAGGGCCGGGAGTTGACGGAAATCCGCCTCCGGCAGTTGCAGGAGCAGTTCGCGAGAAAGAACCGGGTCGGTAAAACTGCTGCCTGAGGCCGACAGCACCAGTAGGCGCACCACCCACGCTGCCCCGAGTACCGAAGGACGAATGAAACGGGCGGCCCGCAGATCGCCCGACAAGGCGTCGCGCGGCATCGGTTCCACGAGGACGAGCCCGGACGTCATATCAGAATGCGCCCCCGCGAACCGCAATGCGATGTTCGCCCCGAGGCAATGGCCGACGAGAATGGCCTGCGGAATGCCTTCCCGACGAAGAACACCGGCGATATCGGCGCACCATTCGCGCATGCCTGAGGCGCCGCGAAACACCGATCCGCCCTGCCCTCGCAGGTCGATTCGCAGGAGATTGCAGGAATCGCGCAATGCGGTCTGCCGGACGAACTCCGACCAGCGGCTCATGGTGCTCGCGAGCCCGTGGATCATGACCAGGGTTCGCGCCGCGCGCGGTGCGCGATCGAGGCGATAGGCGATGTGCGCGCCGTCATTAGCGACGTAGTGACTCGTTGCGACAGACATATCAGGCATCGGACGCTCGATGCCACAGTGCGCAGGGCAAAGCGCTCAGAAAGAGCGCTTGAACAGCCGGCCGATCTCCCCCACGATGCCGCGCCGGAAGGCGAGTACGCAGACAACAAATATCACACCAAGGATCACCTGCACCCAGGAACCGACCTTGTCGGCCAGCTCATTCTGCAGGGTAATGATGAGAAAGGCGCCGACCACCGGACCGAACACCGTACCGATACCGCCGATCAGGGTCATCAGCACCACCTCGCCCGAGAGCGGCCAGTTCACGTCGGTCAGCGTCTCGAAACCGAGCACCAGCACCTTGGTCGCACCCGCGAGGCCGGACAGCGCGGCCGAGAGAACGAAGGCAAGCAGCTTGTAGCGGTCCACCTCGTAGCCGAGCGACAGCGCGCGCGGTTCGTTCTCGCGTATCGCCTTGAGTACCTGTCCGAACGGCGAGTTGATGGTGCGGAATATCAGCATGAACCCGAGCAGGAAGATCGCGAGCACGACGTAATACATCGTGAGGTCGTCTTCGAGATTGATTACGCCGAAAAGTACCCCGCGCGGCACGCCCTGCAGCCCGTCCTCCGCGCCGGTAAATTTCGCCTGCAGGCAAAGGAAGTACACCATTTGCGCAAGCGCCAGCGTGATCATCGCGAAGTAGATGCCCTGGCGCCGGATCGCGAGCACGCCTATGCCCCAGCCGAGCACGGACGCCCACACGACCGCGAAGACAATGCCAGCTTCCGGCGACCAGCCCCAGACCTTGACGCTGTGGCCCATGGCGTATCCCGCGGTGCCGAAAAATGCCGCATGACCGAAGGACAGCAGCCCGGTGAACCCGAGCAGAAGATTGAAGGCGCAGGCAAAGAGCGCAAAGCACAGGGCCTTCATCAGGAAGATCGGGTAGACCCCTGCGAGCGGTGCAACGATCCCCGCCGCGGCAAGCACGGCGAACGCGATCCAGTTGCGGTTCATCCGAAGCGTCCGCTCATTTTTCCTGTCCGCTCATTTTTCCCTTCCGAACAAGCCGGCCGGGCGCACCAGCAGCACCACCACCATGATGAGAAACACCACCGTCGACGAGGCTTCCGCGTAGAACACCTTGGTGAGGCCCTCGATCAGACCCAGCGCAAGGCCGGTGAGGATCGAACCAAGAATTGAACCCATGCCGCCGATCACCACCACCGCGAACACCGTGATGATCAGGTTGGACCCCATCAGCGGATTGATCTGGATGATCGGCGAGGCGAGCACACCGCCCAGTCCTGCAAGCGCAGCGCCGAAACCGTAGGTGAGCGTCACCATCAGCGGCACGTTGATGCCAAAAGCCTGCACCAGTGCCGGGTTTTCCGTTCCCGCGCGAAGATAGGCGCCAAGCCGCGTGCGTTCGATGACGTACCAGGTTGCGAGGCACACCACGAGCGAGGCGACCACCACGAAGGCGCGATAGTTGGGCAGTACCATGAAGCCGAGGTTGGTCGCGCCGCGCAGCAGATCCGGCACCTGGTAGGGCTGGCCGGAGACGCCGAACTGGTCGCGGTAGATGCCCTCGACGATCAGCGCAAGACCGAAGGTCAGCAGCAGTCCGTAGAGATGATCAAGCTTGTAGATCCATTGCATCAGCAGGCGCTCGACGATGATGCCGAAGATGCCCACAGACAGCGGAGCGAGCAAGAGGCTCCACCAGAACCCGAGGCCCAAGTACTCCAGCGCCATCCAGGCGCCGTAGGCGCCCATCATGTACATCGCGCCGTGGGTGAAATTGATGATGTTGAGCAGGCCGAAAATAACCGCGAGGCCGAGCGAGAGCATCGCGTAGAACGAGCCGTTCACGAGCCCGAGCAGCAATTGCCCGAGCATGGCCTGTATCGGTATGCCGAAGATTTCCACGATTACCGGGAAGGATTCCTGTGCACAGTTGGGGCGCGGATGCCCGCCCCGGGGTTGCCGGGGCGGGCATCCTGCCTCTAGGTACGTATTACTTCTTGATCATCGAGCAGGTGGATTTCGCAAGCGGCTGGAACGCCTGCTCGGCCGGAATCACCGCCTTCACCTTCAGATAGTCCCAGGGGTACTTGGACTCCGAGGGCTTCTTCACCTCCATCAGGTACATGTCGTGCACCATGCGTCCGTCGGCGCGGATATAGGCGTTCTTGGCAAAGACGTCATTGATTTTCATCTTCTTCAACTGGCCCATGACTGCATCCGCATCGTCCGTCCCCGCCGCCTGAACCGCCTTGAGGTAGGTCGACACCGCCGAGTACACGCCGGTCTGGTTCATGCCGGGCATCATCTTGCGCTTCTCGAAAAAGCGCTTTCCGAACTTGCGCGTCTCGTCGTTGTAGTCCCAGTACCAGCCGTCGGTGAGCAGCATGCCCTGCGTCGTTGCCAGTCCGAGGCTGTGTATGTCGGAAATGAACACAAGCAATCCGGCCAGTTGCTGGTTCTTGGTGATGCCGAACTCGTTCGCCGCCTTGATCGAGTTGATCGTGTCACCACCTGCATTCGCCAGGCCCACCACCTTCGCCTTGGAACTCTGCGCCTGCAACAGGAATGACGAGAAATCCGACGCATTCAGCGGATGCCGCACTGCGCCAAGCACCTTTCCGCCTGCCGCCTTGACCGCGTTGCCGGTGTCGGTCTCGAGTGAATGACCGAACGCGTAGTCCGCCGTCAGGAAGAACCAGGTATCGCCACCCGCCTTGGCCATCGCGGCGCCGGTGCCGTTGGCAAGCGCGTAGGTGTCATACACATAGTGAACGGTGTAGGGATTGCAGTCCTCGTTGGTCAGGCGCGTGCTCGCCGCGCCGGTATCCATCAGGATCTTTTTCTTTTCACCCGCCACCTTGGTGACCGCGATCGCCACGCCCGAGTTCAGCGCGTCGGTGATCATGTCCACGCCTTCGCGGTCGAACCATTCGCGCGCCTTGTTGGAGCCGACATCAGCCTTGTTCTGATGGTCGGCGGAGACGATTTCGATCGATTTTCCGAGCACCTTGCCGCCGAAGTCCTGCACCGCCATGCGCGCGGCTTCCACCGAACCCTGCCCGCCGAGATCCGAATACAGGCCGGAAAGGTCGGTGAGTACGCCGATCTTGACCACGTCGCCCGAAACGCTTCCCGACTTGGCCGCCTGCTTGGCCGCGCCCTGCCCGAGCGCCACATTGGTCGACACCGCCGCGAACAGCGAACCGACGAGTACTGCGATCATCCTGCGTTTCATGACTCCTCCTGTTTCCGGTTTGAATGCCGGGCGTTCAGACGCCCAGATATGCTTTCAACATCGACATCTTCGAACCCAGTTCCGCCGCCTCGAAACCCTCGACGATCCTGCCGTGTTCCATCACATAGAAGCGGTCAGCCAGCGGCGCCGCGAAGCGAAAGTTCTGCTCCACCATCACGATCGTATAGCCTTTCTGCTTGAGCGTACGGATCATCCGGTCGAGTGCCTGCACTATCACCGGCGCCAGGCCCTCCGATATCTCGTCGAGCAGCAGCAGGCGCGCACCGGTGCGCAGTATTCGCGCCACCGCGAGCATCTGCTGCTCACCGCCCGACAGGCGCGTGCCCTGGCTGTCGCGCCGCTCCCTGAGGTTGGGAAACATCGCGTATATCTCCTCGGTGCTCATGCCGCCGCTTGCGAGTTTCGGCGGCAGGAGCAGGTTTTCCTCGGTGGAGAGGCTGGAGAAAATGCCGCGCTCCTCCGGGCAAAAACCGATGCCCAGACGTGCGATCCGGTGGGTGGCCATGCGAACGGTGTCGCGGCCGTTGACCCTAATCGTTCCGGTGCGCCGGCCAACCAGGCCCATGATGGATTTCAGCGTGGTGGTGCGCCCCGCGCCATTGCGGCCCAGCAGCGTTACCACCTCGCCCTGGTTCACCCGGAAATCGACGCCGTGCAGGATATGCGACTCGCCGTAGAAGGCATGCAGGTCGGACACCCGCAGGAATTCGCCACCCGCGCTCAATGCGCGCCCTCCAGTTCACCTTCCAGCGTGCCTTCGACGGTGCCCATGTAGGCTTCCATCACCTGGGGATTACGCGACACGTCGGAATACGGCCCCTCGGCGATCACCTGCCCGCGCTGCAACACGGTAATCGTGTCCGCGATCGAGGACACCACGTTCATGTTGTGCTCGACCATCAGCACGGTGCGGCTTGCCGCCACCTTCTTGATCAGCGCCGTCACCCGCTCCACGTCCTCGTGGCCCATGCCCTGGGTCGGCTCATCCAGCAGCATCAGTTCCGGGTCCATGGCGAGCGTCGTCGCGAGCTCCAGCGCGCGCTTGCGCCCGTAGGGAAGCTCCACCGCGACGGAATCGGCGAACGATCCGAGATCGACCGATTCAAGCAGTTCCTGGGCACGCGCGTTCAGGATGTCGAGCGAATCCTGCGAACGCCAGAAATGAAACGAGGTGCCGAGCGTGCGCTGCAGCCCGATGCGCACGTTCTCGAGCACGGTGAGGTGCGGAAACACCGCCGATATCTGGAACGAACGCACCAGGCCGCGACGTGCCACCTCCGCCGGCTTCGCGGTGGTGATGTCGACGCCCTTGTAGAAGATCCTGCCGCTGGTCGGCGCGAGAAACTTGGTGAGCAGATTGAACACAGTGGTCTTGCCGGCGCCGTTGGGACCGATCAGCGCATGGATCTGACCGCGGCGGACTTTCAGATCCACGCCGGTGACCGCGGCGAATCCCTTGAATTCGCGCGTCAGCTTGCTCGTCTCGAGGATGCAGTCTTCGTTCATGACATTGCCAGCTCCGCTCAGCCGGAAGACCGGCTGCTCCGAGAGCCATTATGTCGGGCTGCCGCCCGGTGAGCAAACCTTCTCTTCGTCTATTTGCCGCTCCATACCGGTGCACGCTTCTGCAGGAAGGCGTCGACGCCTTCCTGCGCATCCGCCGCCATCATGTTGCAGGCCATGGTTGCCGATGCCAGAGCATAAGCATCGGCCAGGCCCCGTTCGAGCTGCTCATAGAACATGCGCTTGCCCATGCTGATCGCAACCGGACTTTTCGACGCGATCGATGCGGTGAGTCTGCCGATCTCGAGGTCGACATCCCCGGGGCGAGCGACGCGATTCACGAGGCCGCGTTCCTTTGCCGTCGCCGCGTCGATGAACTCGCCGGTGAGCAGCATCTCCATCGCGTTCTTGCGACCGAGATTTCGCGACAGGCCCACTGCGGGCGTGGAACAGAACAGGCCGAAGTTGACCCCCGACACCGCGAAGCGGGCCGAATCAGCAGCAACGGCGAGATCGCACATCGACACCAGCTGGCATCCCGCCGCGGTGGCGATGCCGTGCACCCGCGCAATCACAGGCTGCGGCATGCGCGTGATGGCGAGCATCATCCTCGCGCATTGGTCAAACAACGCGCGCTGCCAGGCCTCGTCGGGATGCGCACGCATCTCCTTGAGGTCATGCCCCGCGCAAAAGCCCTTCCCCGCGGCGGCAAGCACCACCACGCGCGCCGTGGCGTCCGCGGCAACCGCATCGAGTTGCGAATGCAGCGCGGCGATCATCGCCTGTGACAGGGGATTGAGGCGCTCGCCGCGATTCAGCGTGAGCGTCACCACGCCACCGGCATCCTGCCTCAGGACGAGCGGTGCCTGATCAACGGTTTTTTCAGGAGCATTCATGCGCGTTCTCCATGGGTCTGCCTGCGATCAGGTGTCGATCGCGCTCTTGGATTTCACCTGCGTGCGCAGGATGAATTTCTGGATCTTGCCAGTGGAGGTTTTGGGGACCGGTCCGAACACCACGCTTCGGGGGCACTTGAACGCCGCGAGGTGCTTGCGGCAGTGCTCGATCACCTCCTGCTCGGTTACTTTCGCGTCCGGCTTCAGTTCGACAAAAGCACAAGGGGTCTCGCCCCATTTCGGATCGGGCTTGGCCACCACGGCCGCGGCGAGCACCGCGGGATGCCGGTAGAGCGCATCCTCCACCTCGATCGAGGAAATGTTCTCGCCGCCCGAGATGATGATGTCCTTGGACCGGTCCTTGATCTTCACGTAGCCGTCGGGATGCATCACCCCGAGGTCCCCGGAATGGAACCAGCCGCCGGCGAAGGACTCCTCGGTGGCCTTCTTGTTCTTGAGGTAACCCTTCATCGCTATGTTGCCGCGGAACATGATCTCACCCATGGTTTCGCCGTCGGCCGGCACCGGTTTCATCGTCTCCGGATCGAGAACCGTGAGCCCGTCCTCGAGCAGATAGCGAACGCCCTGGCGCGCATTGAGTTCGGCGCGCTTGCCGACATCGAGGGAGGCCCACTCCTCGTGCTTTGCACACACCGCCGCCGGCCCGTACACCTCGGTCAGGCCGTACACGTGCGTGACGTCCCAGCCCATCGCATCCATGCCCTCGATCATCGAGGCTGGAGGCGCCGCTGCCGCCACCATCGCCTGCACCTTGTGGTTAATGCCCGCGCGAAGTTTCGGATCCGCATTGATCAGGGTTGACTGCACGATCGGCGCACCGCAGTAATGCGTGACCTTGTGCTCGCGTATCAGGTCAAACACCGGCTTGGCCTCGACCTTTCGCAGGCATACATTGGTGCCGGAGTTGAGCGCCATCGTCCAGGGAAAGGTCCAACCATTGCAGTGGAACATCGGCAGGGTCCAGAGATATACCGAGTGGTGCGGCATCGCCCAGGTGAGCATGTTGCACACCGCGTTGAGATACGCCCCGCGATGGTGGTACACGACCCCCTTCGGATTGCCGGTCGTGCCGGACGTGTAATTCAACGCGATCGCGTTCCATTCGTCCGAAGGCGGCTGCCAGGCGTATCCGGGGTCGCCACCGGCTATAAACGCTTCGTAGTCGACCTCGCCGATGCGCTCGCCCGACCCGGTGTATTCCGGATCATCGACGTCCACGACAAAAGGCTTCTGTTTCGACAGCGCAAGCGCCTTTTTCATCGTCACCGAAAACTCGCGATCGGTGATCACCGCCTTCGCCTCGCCGTGATCGAGCATGAAGGCGATCGACTCCGCATCGAGGCGGGTGTTGAGCGCGTTGAGCACCCCGCCCGCCATCGGCACGCCGAAATGCGCCTCGTACATCGCGGGGATGTTGGGCAGCATCACTGCAACCGTGTCGCCGACACCGATACCGCGTGCCGCGAGGGCGGACGCAAGCCGTCGGCACCGGGCGTAGGTATCCCGCCAGTTCTGCCGCAGCCGGCCGTGAATGACTGCGATGCGTTCGGGGTAGACGCTCGCGGCTCGTTCGATGAAACCGAGCGGACTGAGCGCTGCGAAATTGGCGGGATTCTTGCCGAGATCGAGGTCGTAGGCGTTCATGATTGTGCCTTTATGGTGTTTTCTCTCCGAAGGAAATTCTCGCACAAAGACATCGCCGGCCCGCAACCTCGACGCATGGCTAAACGGAACCCGTGGTCGCCCCGAGCTTGAGCCATAGGCACTTGCCCTTGCTTTCCTTCTCGATCTTAGCGAGCGTGCTTTCATGCGCCGCGAGTTCGTCCGCCGTCGGTGCAAGCACCGGCAGGCGCGGGCGGTCGAGCCAGGCCGCCATCGCCGCAGAGCCGGGCTGGTCGGCCTCGACTTCAATCGCGAGGCTGTCCTGCCCGCGGGTCATGGAGACGTACACCTCTGCAAGCAGTTCCGCGTCCAGCATCGCGCCGTGCAGGGTTCGGTGCGAGTTGTCGATCTGGTAACGCTCGCACAGCGCATTGAGCGAGTTTCGCTTGCCCGGGTGGAGCGACTTCGCCATCTTCAGCGTGTCGATCACCGATGGACAGTAGGTGGAGAACTTCCCGAATCCCGCGAGTTCCAGTTCGGCGTCGAGAAAATCGACGTCGAAGACGGCGTTGTGGATGATGATTTCGGCGCCGCGTATGTAATCGATGAATTCCTTGGCGATATCGCGGAACTTCGGCTTGTCGAGAAGAAAGTCATCCGCGATGCCGTGAATCGCGAGCGCGCCCTCTTCGCTCTTTCGCTCCGGATTGACGTAGCGATGCCAGTTGTTGCCGCTCAGCCGCCGGCTCTGCATTTCCACACAACCGATTTCGATGATCCTGTCGCCCATCCGGGCGCTGAGGCCGGTGGTCTCGGTGTCGAGGATGACCTGACGGCTCACCGCCCGCCTCGCACCAACATGAGTCCCGTCGCCATGTCGCATCAACCCCGGTTCAGATTGTCGATGCCGAGATTGGCGAGCGCGTCGGCACGCTCATTCCCCGGGTGGCCTGAATGCCCTTTCACCCAGTGCCAGCTCACCTTGTGGCCGTTCGCACGCGCCTCGAGCTGCTGCCAGAGCTCCGCATTCTTGACCGGTTGCTTGTCCGCCGTTTTCCAGCCTCTCCGCTTCCAGTTAGGCAGCCACTCGGTGATGCCCTTTTGCACGTATTGGGAATCGGTATAGACCTCGACCGTCGATCGCTCGCCCAGAGATTCGAGCGCTCGTATAACGGCGGTAAGTTCCATCCTGTTGTTCGTGGTGTGCGCCTCGCCACCGTGCAGTTCGCTACGTGCCTCACCTGTTTGAATCAGCGCGCCCCAGCCCCCGGGGCCGGGATTGCCGCGGCATGCGCCGTCGGCGTAGATACGGACCAGCTCATTGCTCATTTCAGACCTGTTCGTTCGAATTGATGTTCTTGTTTTGCTTGTGCGTTGCAGCGTGCCGCGAATCCGCGACCTGCTGAACGGCGGGCGCCATTACCTGTGACCCCGACCGCCGTTCGCGCCACGGCGGGGTCAATAGTCGCATGCCCGCAGTGCGCTTGATCGCACGCACCACATAAACCCCGCCGCATATCGGCCACCAGCGGTCACCCGCCTTCTCGAGAAAGGAAAAGCGCTCGATCCATTTCGCCTGTGCAAAGGGCGGCGAGTAGCAACCGAACCGGCCGCCGGTGAGTTCGAACCCGAGCAGGCTCAGCCAGTCACGCAGGCGAAGCAGAGCGATAAACCGGCCTGCCCAGGGAAATTGCTCGCGACGCCCGAAAGCACGCCGCGCTCCCCAGAAAGAAAGCGGATTGAATCCCGAGATGACAATCGAGCCGTCGGGCATGAGCACGCGTTCGGCTTCGCGCAATATCCGATGCGGATGTTCGCTGAATTCGAGCACGTGCGGCAATGCCACCAGATCCACGCTGTGCGAGGCCACCGGCAGCGCCCAGGGGTCGGCAATCACCGACGCACCGGGTTCCCGCGCGACGCTTCCGCGATATGGAATCCGGCTCTCGCGCAGGAAGTCAATGCCGGCAAGGCCCACCTGCAGCGCGGTGAAACCGAAGATGTCGTCCACGGCGGTATCGAATTGTGCCTGTTCCCAGCCAAGCACGTATCGGCCCGGATCGGTGTCCAACCAAGCAGCGATATGGGAACTCAATCTGCACCGCTCCGCGGTGCGCAAATGCGAACAGGCGTCATTTCTGTGGTCCAATGCAGGTCGTCAGCCGGGTACAGCCGCAGGAGCAGCCCACGCAAACCTCGGCAGCGGCGTGCGGGTAGCCCGGATTCTAGCGCGGCAGGACGACGTCGCCCTGCGCCGCACGGCGAGCACAAAGCGCGGATATTGTGTACGGGAACACGCGATCCGGATTGACCGGGACCGACGCGCTCCGATACCATTTTGTGGTTTTTCCTGAGGGAGGTAGTCCAGCGTGCAAAGGCGGTTAAGACGCCTGTGGATTCCATTGCTCGCCGCCGCCCTCGGCGCGCCTGCGCTCGTGCACGCGGACGATTTTCCACCCCCGATTCCCGGCTCCACCCCCGCCCCGCTGGACTGGCTTCTGCAGCGCACTGCACCCGTCCCGGCACCGACCCCTGCCCCGCTTGTTGTGGCTCCGCCGGCGCCGAGCCTTGCCAACACTCCAATCACCGAAATTCGCGAAGTCCGCGACACGCTTACGCTTGCCCGTCCTGTGGATCTCACCACGGCTCCGGATGACCTCTGGGACCGCATGCGCAACGGATTCTCGATGACCAACCTGGACAGCCCGCTGGTACTGGACAGACAGATCTGGTACGCGAGCAAACCGCAGCAACTCAAGCGCATGGTCGAGCGCAGCAAGCGCTACCTGTATCACATCGTCGAAGAACTGGAAAAGCGCGGCATGCCGATGGAGATAGCGCTGCTACCCATGGTCGAGTCCGCCTTCAATCCGATGGCCTATTCGCGCGCGCATGCCTCAGGACTCTGGCAGTTCATTCCCGGAACCGGCAAACGCTACGACCTCGCGCAGAACTGGTGGTATGACGGGCGGCGCGACATCATTGCGGCGACCAACGCGGCACTCGACTATCTGAAGGACCTGTACGAGATGCACGGCGACTGGCACCTTGCGCTCGCGTCGTACAACTGGGGCGAGAACGCGGTGGCGAAGGCAATCGAACGCAACAAGGCGAAGGGACTGCCGACCGACTACCTGTCGCTCACGATGCCGACCGAAACCCGCTACTACGTGCCCAAGTTGCAGGCGCTCAAGAACATCATCCTCAAACCCGATGCCTTTGCCTTCGACCTGGACCCGATTCCCAACCAGCCCTACTTTGTCACGGTCGAGAAGACCGAGAACATAGACATCAAGACCGCGGCGCGCCTTGCCGAAATGCCGGTCGAAGAACTCATCGCGCTCAACCCGGCGCACAACCGGCCGGTGATGAACACCGCGCAAACTCAACGCATCGTCCTGCCGATCGATCATGCCGAAATATTCAAGCGCAATCTCCAAGCGAATGACAAGCCGCTATCCTCCTGGCAGGCGTATACCCTGAAGCACGGGGACCGGCTTGAACGGCTTGCGGCAGAACGGGGCATCGCGCTCGCGAACCTGAAACAGGCGAACGGCATCGGTGCGAAAACCCGGGTCGGACCGGGCTTCCAGTTGCTCCTGCCGATGAAGGGGTCCGCCGGCGCAAGCGATCCGCTACCGACGATGTTCGTGCCCCCGGCGATGCCCGTGCGCGCCACCGACTCCCGTAGCGGTTCCACAAGAACCGAGATCCGCAAGGTCACGCACACCGTGGCACGCGGCGACACCCTGGTGTCCATCGCGGACCGGTACGGCGTCAGCGTCGATGACCTGCGGCGCTGGAACCGGATCGGCCGCCTGATGGCGGGACAGAACCTCGTCATCGAGCGAACGGTACAGGTGCCGGTGACGACGTCGCAGGCCAGGCCGTCGGTGCGCAAGACAGGCGCGGGCAGTACCAAGAAAAAAGCCCGGACCGTCACCAAGAAGCCAAAACCGAAACGCACGACCGGCTAAGCCGCGCTCGAGGCTCCTTCAGGAGTCCGTATCTCCGGTGCGAATGCAATTCGCCTCATGCCCTCCGCCGAAGCTGACGGCTTCGGGATAGCTCGCGCGGCACGCGTCGATGGCCCGCGGACAGCGCGGATGAAAATGACAGCCCTGCGGCGGGGTTACCGGAGACGGCTGTTCACCTTCCAGCCTGACGATTGTCCTTCCCGCCACGTCGTCGATGCGCGGCACCGAGGCGAGCAGCGCGCGGGTATAGGGATGCTTCGGACTCCCGAGCACCGATGCCACCGGCCCACGCTCGACGATGCGTCCGAGATACATGACTGCGACCTCGTCGGCGAGATACTCCACCACAGCGATATTGTGGGTGATGAACAGGTACGAGAGACCGAGTTCACGCTGTAGTCCGCGCAGCAGATTGAGAATTTGCGCCTGCACAGAGACATCGAGCGCACTGGTCGGCTCGTCGCAGATGATCAGCTTCGGATTGACCGCAAGCGCACGCGCGATCGCGACCCGCTGGCGCTGACCGCCGGAGAATTCGTGCGGATACCGGCCTCGCGCGTCCGGCGACAATCCCACTTGCGACAGCAATTCGTCCACCCGGCGACTGCGTGAGTCGGCATCGCCACCGACGTTAAGCGCTGTCATCCCCTCGAGAAGAATGTCGATCACCCGCATGCGGGGATTCAGCGACGCATACGGATCCTGGAAGATGATCTGGAAATCGCGCCGCCGCCGTCTCAGCTCTTCGCCGCGAAGGCGTGTCAGGTCCACGCCTTCGAACATTACCTCGCCGGAATCGGGCCGCAAGAGTTGAAGCAGCGCGCGCCCTACGGTGGTCTTGCCGCACCCCGATTCCCCGACGAGCGCGAGCGTGCGCCCCTTGGGCACGGAAAGCGAAACACCGTCCACCGCGCGTACGTTCGCAACGGTGCGTTTGAGCAGGCCACGGCGAATCGGGAACCAGACTCTCAGGTCGCGTACTGCGAGCAACACCTCATCCGCACTCTTGCGCGTATTCGACGATGATTCGGACGGGACCTCAGCCTTGAGCACGGCATCAACCGGGGCCCCCGCTCCGTCCACGTCCTCGGCGAGATGGCAACGCACCCCGCGCCCGGACGCCTGCACCGTCCATGCCGGAATTTCGTTCCTGCAGCGCGCAAATACCCGATCGCACCGATCCGCAAAGCGACACCCCTGAAACACCTTGTCGAGCGAAGGCACCTGACCCGCAATCGTCGCAAGCACCCCGCCGCGCTTGCCTTCGCCCGGCAGGGATTCGAACAGTTTTCGAGTGTAAGGATGCTGCGGCGAGGCAAAGAACTCATCGCGTGCCGCGGTCTCCACGATCTGGCCCGCATACATCACGGCAACGCGGTGTGCCATCGAAGCCACGATACCCAGATCGTGCGTGATCAGGAGCAGCGACATGCCGGTGCGCGCCTGCATCTCGTGAAGCACGTCGAGTACCTGCGCCTGAATCGTCACATCGAGCGCCGTAGTCGGCTCGTCCGCGATCAACAGGTCGGGCTCGCCCGCGAGCGCAATCGCGATCATCGCGCGCTGCTTGAGACCGCCGGAGAGCTGGAAAGGGAATTCGCCAGCGCGCCGCGACGCATCGGGTACGCCGACGGATTCCAGTAACCCGATCGCGCGGGCGCGAAGCTCATCCGGTTTCATCGATCCGCGCCGCTCAAGCACCTCCTCGATCTGACGCCCGACGGTGAGCACCGGGTTCAGGCTTGTGGCCGGTTCCTGAAAAATCATCGCGATCCGGCGACCACGCACGTTGCGCATGGCGGCCTCCGGCAGTGCTAGCAGATCGGTCTCGCCATCCTCGTCCGCGAGGAACACCCCGCCGGAGGCGACTCGCCCGTTACCGGCCAGCAGGCGGAGAATCGACAACGCGGTTATCGATTTGCCGCATCCGGATTCACCAACAACGGCAAAGGTTTCGCCACGGGAAATCTCGAAGTCCACCCCGTCCACGGCGTGAACCACGCCCACCCCGGTATCGAACACCGTGCGCAGGTGCTCGACTCGCAACAGCACGTCGGTCATCGGCAGGCTCATGCTGAGCCCCTGCCGATCTGCACCCGCGGATCAAAGGCGTCGCGAACCGCATCGGCGAAGAGATTGGCGGCGAGAACCAGAACGAACATGAACGCGAATGCGGCCGCAAGGGCCCACCACACCATCGGTTCGCGCGCCATCTCCAGCCGCGCCGCATTGATCATCGTGCCGAAGCTGATCATGCTCGGATCCACACCGACCCCGACATACGACAAGGCGGCTTCCGCAAGCACGAAACCTGAAAAATCCATCACCAGCGAGATCAGGACGATATGCATAACGTTCGGAAGCAGGTGGCGCGAAATGATCCTGCCACGCCCCACACCGAAGGCCTGGGCCGCCTGGACGAACTCGAGTTCGCGAAGCTTCAGCGCCTCGCCCCGCAGCAGGCGTGCCAGTCCCGTCCAGCTGGTCAGGCCGAGAATCACGCAAAGGAAAAGCAGGCGCAGGTCCGCCCGCTGCGCAGCCGTCGGGAACAGTTCCGGATCCGCATCGATATAGCCCTGGACCATCAGAACCGATGCCGCGATCAGCAGCACGCTAGGAATCGAGTTGAGCGTGGTGTAGACGTACTGGATCGCGTCATCGACCCAGCCTTTCAGGTAACCCGCCGCGATTCCGAGGCTCACCGCCACCGGCAGCAGCACCAGGGTGGTGAGCGTGCCGATCACAAGGCTGGTACGTATGCTTTTGAGTGAAAGATAAAGCACGTCCTGCCCGACCTTGTCAGTCCCGAGCACATGGTAGCCGCCGGCAAGCGCGATGACCGGACCCGCGATAGCGAACATCACGGCGAGCACTCCGAGGACAGCGACCCAGGGCACGCGCGTATCGCCGCTCCAGATCCGGCCCCACGTTTCCGCAGTGCGCCTGCCTTCGCTGCGAGCGATCGCCAGCGTGGCGAGGCTTGCGACGAACCACCAGAGGACGAACGCCATGGCAAGCCCGCGCACAGCGGTGATTGTCAAATCGCGACTGTGCTCCGAGTCGTCCTTGAGATGCTTTCCGCCAAAAACGAGCCGCGGAAATTCGCGCGCCTGCCTGCCTCCGGGTAGCTCCACCGTTTCGCGCGAATAGGCGCGCATCGCAAGGGGTGACGAGTACGTACGCTCGCTTCGCGCGCGAAAGCGGGAGGTCAGCGCGTCAAGCACCGACAGCACCTCGGGCGAATACGCCGGTGCCTCCCCCGCCTTCTGCGGCAGCATCACCCGGTAGTGAACGCAGTCGGCAACCCCGATCAGGAGGAAAGCCGCAAGTACCGTGAGTGACCCGAGACCGGCGCCACTCGAGGTGACGCGTTGCCAGGGCGCACGCAGATGCCCATGGCGCCGGACATACGCAAAATAGCCCCCGAGTACCGTGAGCAGGAGGAACACCAGCGCATCCGTCCAGAGCAGTACCGGGAGGATGCCATTGACGCGGACGACGGCCCACAGAGCCGCGGCGATCGCGACGCAGCCGATCGCAATCGCGATTCGAACCGCGCGATTTGCCGGCGCCTGCGTATCCTTCTTCGGCAGTTCCGTGCCCGGGTCGATGCTCATTCGAACCGGATCCTCGGATCAACCAGGGTGTAGGAGATGTCGGTTGCGACAAGCCCCGCGATATAAAGCACGGAGCCGATGAACACCATCGAGCGCACCACCGCAAAGTCCTGTGCCTGTATCGCATCGATCGTGTAGCTGCCGAGCCCGGGAATTCCGAAAAATGATTCGGTGATCAGGCTGCCCATGAACAGCAGCGGTATCACCACCACCACGCCGGTCAGGATCGGGATCATCCCGTTCTTGAGCACGTGCCGGAACAACACGGCCGATTCGGACAAGCCCTTGGCGCGCGCGGTGCGCACGTAATCCTTGCCCATCTCCTCGATGAAGATGGTCCTGTACCAGCGTGCCCCTGCCCCGATTCCGCTCACCGTCCCGACAAGCACGGGCAAGATCAGGAACTTGAAAGCATCGAGTCCGCCGTCATAGCCCGAGATCGGGACCAGGGCCCAGAGTTTTGCTGCCACGTACTGCCCGGCGATGATGTAGAACAATCCCGATACCGACATCGCCGCGACACAGAGGATGACACCCCAGACATCGAGATACGTGGCGCGGAAAAATGCCATTAGCAGCGCGATCGTCACGTTGACGAGGATGCCGACAAGAAACACCGGAACCGCGAGCGCAAGACTCGGCCCCATGCGAGTTGCGATTTCGTGGCCGATCGAACGGCCGTCGTCGGCATTGCCGAAATCGAACACGAACAGTCGTACCGACTTCTGGAAAAAGATCGTCTCGGTTATCCGTCCGGTATCCGGAGCGCGTGCGTTCCAGATGAGCGGCTTGTCATAGCCGCGTTCGGACTTCCACTTCTCGATCGCCTCCTGCGTCACCCGCTTGGCACCGAGTTGCATGCGCGCCATGTCATCGGGCGTATTGACGATAAAAAAAAGCGCAAAGGTAATCAGGTTGACGCCGATCAGGATCGGAATCGCGTACAGGGCGCGTCGCAGGATATAGGCGATCATTCCGATGTCCGTTTCGCCGCGGCACGTTCGCGTCGGCGGTAGCCGATGAACGCCGGCACCGTGCCAAACGCGATCAAGACGGCCACGAGGAACAGCGGCCAGAGCAACGGCCGGTTCCACTCCGCGCGCCGCCGCTCCCGCAAATCGGTGTCAATGCGCTGGAACTTGAGGCCGTTGCGCGCCATGTTGTTCGGCTTGCCGTTCCTGACCCAGGCGTGCGAAAGACCGTAGTCCTTGGGATGGAAACCCCAGGCCCACGGTGCATCCTCACGCGCGATGCGTACCATCTCGTCGATCACCGCTTGGCGTTCCGGTCCGTTGTCCATGTTCTTCATTCGCTCGAACAACCGGTCGTAGGCGGGGTTCTGGTAATTGGCCGCATTCTCGCCCTGGGTCTTTGCCCGGGACTGCGGACCGTTCAGCAGAAACATGAAGTTTTCCGGATCAGGATAGTCCGCGTTCCAGCCGAGAAAAAACATCTGGGTGTTACCCGCGCGAACCTTTTCCTGGAATCGGTTCCAGTCCGAGGTCCGGATCTCGAGTTGCAGGTCCAGCTTGGCGAACTGGCGGCGATACCAGTTGAGCCGCGCGGCATCACCGGGTCCGCGCGCGACGGTATCCAGATACAGCACCACCGGCTGCCCTGACTTCGCATCACGCCCGCCGGGGAAGCCGGCCTCGACAAGAAGTTTCTTTGCCGCTTCGATCGACTTGCGTTTGGGCTTGTCGTCCACCCATTCGTACACGACCGGGTTCATTCCCTCGCGGCCATCGCGATATCCGAAGATACCCGGCGGTATCGGGCCCGAACCCGGGATGCCCCTGCCGTTGGAAAAAATGGAAATGAATTCTTCCCAGTCCACCGCGATAGAGATGGCCTGGCGCAGTTTCCTCGCACGATCGCCAAGGCCGCCTACGACCGGGTCAAGAAAGTTGAAGGCAAGATAGAAGGTGCTGGTGCCAACCGAGGTTCGCAGGCTGATGTCGCGCGACTCGAGCTCCGGCGTAAGCGCCGCCTCGCCTTCCATTCCCATCCGAACCGCCTG
>CANIEV010000075.1 GCA_947466535.1 Betaproteobacteria bacterium | reverse complement strand
GGAAAAAGCGGAGTGCGGGGTGATCGTTAGAACTCCCCTGAGCTTCGGCTTCCTCACGGGCCGATATTCTGCCAATCAGAAATACGACGAACGAGACCATCGAAGCAAGTGGAGTCCCGAGCAGCGGGTGCGTTGGGCCGAGGCTTACCGTCTGTTCCAGGCACTGCTCGCCCTTCAGCCCGAGCAGACACCGGCCCAGTTCGCGCTCAGGTTCTGCCTTTCATTCCCCGAGGTGTCGACAATTATTCCGGGTATGCTCACTCGAAAGCACGTTGGCGAGAACGTGGGCGCAAGCAGCTTGGGTCCACTTACCCCCGAGGCGCTTGAAATTGCACATTCGATCTACGAGTCCAACGAGTTTTTTGTGCGGTCATGACCGCGAGCCTAGAGGATCACATGTCATCGGTTAAAGGGAAGCGAGTCCTGGTCGCGGGCGCGACCGGACTGATCGGTAGCAGTCTGGTTACAAAACTGCGCGCTGCTGGCGCGATCGTCAGAGCAACCCATTTCACTCGGAAGCCGGTCAATCCGGACCCATCGGTTGAATACCTCCGGACTGACTTGCGCCTGGGCGAAGAATGCCGGCGCGCTGTTCGCGACATGGAATTGGTCTTCCTGTGTGCGGCAAGTACCTCTGGGGCGGCGACGATCTCCGCAACTCCCATGATTCATGTCACGCCGAACATTCTCATCAATTCGCAAATGCTCGAGGCAGCCTATGAGGCTGAAGTCTCGAAATTCCTTTGGCTGGGGAGTACCGTTGCCTACCCGGTTGCTGACCACGCCGTAAAAGAAGATGAAATGTTTTCCGGCGAACCTTTCGACAAGTACTACTTCGCCGGTTGGACCAAGCGATTTACGGAAATCCTTTGTCGCATGTACGGAGAGAAGCTCGTGCGCCGCATGGCCACAATCGTTCTGAGGCCGACAAACGTCTATGGTCCTAACGATGATTTTGAGTTTGCGACGTCGCACGTACTGCCCGCGCTGATTAGAAAATCGGTAGAGCGCTGGGACCCGATTGAAGTTTGGGGAGACGGGTCTGAGGTCAGAGACGCAATCTACGTCGACGACATGGTGGATGCGATGGTGATGGCTGCCGAAAAGCTTGAAAGCTATTCAACGATGAATATCGGCCTAGGAAAAGGCTACACGGTAAATCAAATGCTTGAAATGATCCTGAAGCTAGACGGCTATTCAAACGCTCGTGTCGAATATAACCGGTCAAAGCCGACCATGATCCCGCTGCGCCTGATAGACACATCCAAAGCAGAACAGGAGATCGGATTCAAGGCGCGAGTCTCGATTGAAGAGGGTATCCGGCGAACCATAGACTGGTATCGTACCACGCGTGGGATTCCGCGACCTGATTGAACCTGCAATGGCGCGCGCTTGGGCAGCTTTGCAATGAACGGCAATTACCGTTGCGGAACAATTCACTTTTTTCACGCAACAGATCTAGAGTTCGTATCACCACCCGTTTCCGGTGACCTTGAAGACATCGAGACTCTTGTAAAGCCCGCGAACGAGTTGTTTGAGGCAATCCGATCCGGAGAAATTCCTATCCTCGCTGCTACTACCGGCCTGATGCTGATGCTTTCAGGTAAAAAGCGACTGCTCTCGACACCTACACCGCAAAGGCATCTGCGGCAGCGAATGCCCGGAATCGTGGGTTTCGCTCGCAAAGTTGCTCGAACGAACCCGAATCGATTAGAGACCCGGATTCCAGCCATACAATTATTTGGCAGTTCCGCACCGTCCTCATCCGATGCGCGATGATCACCAAGGTTTTGCTCCCGATCAGGCCATCCATAACATCCTCGATCTCCTGCTCCGTTTCTGGATCAAGAGCGGATGTCGCTTCGTCAAGTAACAACATGGACGGCTTGTGATAAAGCGCCCGCGCGATAGCAACACGTTGTCGCTGCCCACCGGAGAAGCGAACTCCTCGCTCACCTACTCCAGTGTCCAGCCCCTCGGGTAACTCTCGGACTACCTCCCCCATCTTCGCCTGTTCCAACGCGGACCAGACTCTTTCATCATCTATTTGGTCATCACGAACACCAAAGGCCACGTTTCTTCGTAGCGAGTCATCGATCAAGAATACGCTTTGTGGAATGTACCCAATATTGGAGCGCCAATCCTCTATGCTGGCTTTCAATGGAATCCCATCAGCAAGTATGGATCCTTCGATCGGTTCAAAGAGACCGAGAAGAAGATCCATCAGGGTGGACTTGCCACTTCCCGAAAGCCCGACTATTCCGATACGTGAGCCCGCGGGAATCTCGAAACTCAAATCTCTGACTGCATACCTTTCGGAAGCGGGATAGCGAAAAGATACGTTCCTGAGGGAAACCGAAGGCGCAATCATGTTGCCCTGCCGATTTGCGGGCAGCCGAACGGATTCCTGATGTTTGACCTGAAATGCTCGCAACTCCCTTAATACTGTCTCGTTGAGCACCCCATGGAATCTGATTTGCTGTAATCCTGGAAGGATCTTGCTGACAGCCGCCATAACCCTCACGCTCGCAACCCCAAATACTGCAAGTAGCGGTAGCGCCTCGGGGCCTGCACGCCCACCAAGGAGAAGCGCCATTATGATCGCGACCAAGCCGAGGACCAGAATCGGTTCGATTACCAGGCGGGGAATATTATTCGCTAGTTGAAGATTGCGACGAACCAAACCCAAAGCGAGTGCATCTTTTGCGAAGTCTTCCGCAAACTTTCGCTCGACACCCGAGACCCGTATCTCTTTCACTCCTCGAAGGCCTTCCAGAAGAGATTTCGACGACGAACCGGCCAAACTGTGGTTCTTCGCGCCCAAGTCCGAAAGGGATCCACCGAGTACCTTGTAGAGAAGAACTGATGGTACGGTTACAACAACAAATGCCCCGAGTGTTAGCCACGGCTCAAGCAACGCAAGAAATCCAAGCAGGCAAAGCGACACAACCGCTTCAGTGAATATCAGGAAAAGAGGCTGCAGCAAGCCGCTGAATACTTCGTCAATGCGGTTAATGTTTCTCAGCAGCAATGCGCTGTTCTGTCCGAGATGAAATTCATAGGGAGAATTCAAATACCCCCGGTACATGTCGACGCTGCACTTGGCCCTCTTGCGCGCGAGGAAGTCCTGCTGAAAATAAAGCGCATAAAAGAAAAAGCAGTTCTTCGCGACAAAGGCTAGAACGAGACCTAGAGCTAGTACTAGCACAAAAACTCTTTCGTTTCCCAGTCCACTTGCTCGATACACCCGCTCGAGAATTTTGAACGAGTGAATTGCTTCCGGCTCAATGGCAAACTGCACAAAAGGCAGGACGGCACCGACCCCTACAGTTTCCAAACCAGCCGCGAGCAGAGAAAGCGCGACCATCGCTGCAAGAATGAGGCGCTCACGACCATCAAAGATCTCGATTATCTGCAGTCTCATTCTGTGAATTTGGCACGGAGGTGGAACATGGGGGCTGCCGACAACGGCGTGCCGGCGCTCCGAAAGACTAGGGTTGATTCACCATTTGCGGATTATGGAGTAACTTTGAACTACGCTGCCTAAAAGATACAGATACCCAAATGACGATCCTCGGCAAATTTGCGGACTCCGCGGCCTTCGTGCTAACAAAAATCGCCGGTCTTTCACACCCCTCGGCGTGGTCAACCCGAGTAGCGGATCGAATGGCGTCGATGACCTTTACGGTCGAGGATGACCTCAAGTACAAATTCGTCGCGTCATCTCCTTTGCTTCTTTGGCGAAGCCGTACGTTTTTTCAAAAGGAACCCGAAACCATCGCTTGGATTCGCACGTTCTCCGAAGATGACATTTTTTTCGACGTTGGAGCAAATGTCGGAATCTATTCGATATACGCAGGACGGCGAGGTGCACGCGTCTTTTCCTTCGAGCCCGAATCGTCAAATTTTTCAATCCTCAATCGGAACATTGCGTTGAATAATCTGTCGGACCGAATTCGAGCGCTTCCAATTGCAATTGCCGAACACTTCCGTATAGACACATTGCGTCTAGCCAGTATCGATCCCGGCGCGGCGCTTCATGCTTTTGGCACCGATCTCGATTTCAAAGGGGAACGATTTATTCCTAAATTTTTACAGGGCTGCCTGTCCATGACGCTTGACGACTTGGTGGTGCGTTTCGGCATCCCACAGCCAACCCGCCTTAAAATCGACGTGGACGGGCTTGAACGAGCAGTCGTTTCAGGTGCAACCGAGGTAATTGATAATCCGCGTTTGCGCGATATCCTGATCGAAATAAATGAGAATGACCGTGAGGATAGAGGCATGATCGAAAAGTTAGAAAAATCAGGATTTCATGTCATCGTAAAAGGCGCTTCTGTAACTGACGTAGCCGGCAATTATCGAATGACAAACATGATCCTTCGACGAGGCGAACGATAAGGCTCCATGAAATACACGATTCGCTAAGGAAAATTCTTCGAGAACTTTATCTATCCAAGCCCAATAAACGAGTCAGGTCCACTTTCATGCAGTTACTGACTCTGCAGGAAAATTTCGAATGTCCAACATAATCCTTCGGCGCAGCGAGAGTTAATTTGGTTCAAAAGTGCCCCTTTTGCCTGGGCAATCTTTCAACGAGTATTCCGTATCCCGGTCAAACCGACACGGTTCGTCGCCCTGCCTTTCGACAGATCGGAATCTGCGATTGCTGCGGAGGAGGTCAAGCGTTTCCCGCGCCTTTGCAGCAGGACCTCGACCGCTTTTACTCGGGTGGAGAGTATTGGCACGCGGCCGGCAGTCACTCACAACTTGCCCATGCCGCCAGCCAGGCTCAAATTCGCCTGACTGCGTGTTTGCCCTATCTAGATTCGAATATGCCGATGTCAGTCGCGGACGTCGGCGCCGGACATGGATTTATTGGCAGGGAGCTAGCACGCAGCGGTCTGATTATCTCTAGATACGACTGCGTTGAACCCGATGAAGCAGCAATCGCTCATGCGACTACATTCAGGCTTCCGTTTCCATTCCGAAACGTCAGCACCATCGAAGAGCTCGAATCCGGATTCAACCTATTCTTTCTGAACCAAGTGATCGAACATGTGGCGGATCCACTGCCACTCCTCGAGCAAATCATCTCTAGAGCACGTCCAGGTGCAATCGTGTACGTCGAAACCCCCAATTCCGACTACAACTTCAAATCGGATGTATTTCCTCACACCTTGTTTTACTCACCTCGCGCCTTTGAATTTCTCGGAAATCGCCTCTCGCTAGAAACTCTACGCTGCGAGAAATTTGGACTTTGGCCAGCACCTAGACATACGCTACACGGATTGCTGCAAAGACTGGCGTCCCGCGCCGTGATGGCAAGCAGCTGGTTAGGCCCTTCGCTTGCCCCAGACTCGTTCGATCGATTAATTTGGCGCTATAACTCAATTGGGCTGAGTTCTTGCATCTGGCTGCGTTGGATCTTCAGAATCCCCGGCAA
This sequence comes from Betaproteobacteria bacterium, assembly GCA_947466535.1. Classification (GTDB taxonomy): domain Bacteria; phylum Pseudomonadota; class Gammaproteobacteria; order Burkholderiales; family SG8-39; genus CAMBSA01. Next base: position 14,360 of record CANIEV010000075.1, on the reverse strand, counting down.
CCGGGTCTGATTATCGCGATCAGCAGATGTTGCAGCGCGGAATAAACGAGCGCTGAAATTCGCTAAGTGATTCGAACGCTCTTTCCGGGAAGCGGTAGAGGCTAGTCGATGTGGAGTCCTGCAACGGGACGAAGACTGCATAGCCCAGATCCCTGTACCCAGATATCGGCATGCGCGCACGGTGAACCCCTCGGGTATCTTCGAGAATGACCGTACCAGCCTTAACCTCGCTTACCAATCGGGATTCCGACCCGACGGGGTGAAGCAGATCCACCTCTTCGTCTTGAAAGTATCTCTTTCCATTTAAGGCGCTGAAGTCAGAATGCGAACGCCGAATATATTCGTGTGGCCCGGTTTCCAAACTGCAGTCCGTCAAGAAAACGAACATCTTCAGTAGTTGAAACCTATCGTTCAGGTCCCGGTGCCAATAGTGATTCATCGTCCAGTACCGCGTAGGAAAGTTTCTTCGGACGTATGCTTCTGCCAGCTTTGGTACCAGACCCATATATCCGGAAACAAGACTCAGGATTCGTTCGTCAAGCCAGACTTCCCTGAAAGTCTCGGAACGTTCCAACATATAGGCAGTCAGCCAGGCCGGTTGAAAGTCGGTCAGGGCCTGCCCAAGATCCTTAACTTCCGACCGGCTAAACGTCACGCCTAGCGCACCTAGTTCACCAGGCGTTGCAAAAAGAAAGTTATCGATAAGGCCCTTGTGACGAACGGGGTCTAGACGACTCTGAGCAAGACAAGGCAACTCGAAGTCAAGCGACTCAAGTGCTTCTTGGGTGTCGGTTCTCATTCGACTAACCTTGGCCGGATCCACATAGCCAGGCAGTATTAGTGTCCCTTCGGTTCGCAACTCCTCCAGCAGGTCTCTCTGAGCGAGATCGAGCGTCGGTGCGTTTCGTAGGTGACTGAAGCAGTCGCGAAAACGAAACCGTCGCAGCACCTTCTCGTCAAAGCGTGGTGGACGCAATAGCAAGGACGAACCGGATTTCTTAAGCACAGTTATGAATAGCCGCCTTCGATTAGACCGTACAATTTTACTCTACCCAAAATACTGACAGGCCATGATGGAGAATCTTGCTCTCGTTGTCCCAACGAAGGATCGACCGGAGGATCTCGGTCGCATGCTCGCAAGTCTCGCCTCGCAAACAAGATTGCCCGACCATATCATCGTCGTGGATGCAAGCAGTCCACCTGTCGAACACGTGCTTTCAAATTTCCCGGCGTTGGACATTGAATATGTACGCGTATTTCCTCCGTCTTTGGCTGTTCAGCGGAATGCGGGGATGGCCAGGCTTCGGGAAAATGCAACGCTCGCGGGTTACCTTGACGATGATGTGGTCTTGGAACCAGGCGCCGTGGAGGCGATGCTTCGATTCTGGGAAAATGCTGGCGCGAATGTCGGGGGCGCCGCATTCAACATCGTAAACAATCCCGCTCCGCGTTGGATTGCACTCAAATGCGTCTTTGGAATCGATGATAATCCCAGAGGACGGATGCTCGCTTCAGGCTTTCCGACCACTATTTGCGACGTGCTCAACGACCTGGAAACGGACTGGCTCTACGGCGGCGCGACCGTTTGGCGTAGAGACGTTATAAATACATTTCCCTATGACGAATGGTTCGTAGGAACGGGATTCATGGAGGATGTCGACTATTCGTTTGGCGTCCGCTCCTGCTATCGCCTGTTCGTCGTTGCGAATGCCAAGCTCGCTCACTATAGTCGCCCCGTGAGGTCGGACAGGCAGCACCTACTTGGGCTGTGGCAGGTTGTGAACAGAATGTACTTCGTCCGAAAGTATCGCGATCGTGGGCTATCAAAGATTTCCGCAACATGGGCCACCTTGGGTCTTATCCTGCTGAATTCAGGGCTGGCGCTCATTCGGGCGGACAAGAACTATCTCAAACGCGCAATTGGCAATATTTCGGGCTTGGCCGCCATGATTTCAGGACGCAGTCGGCAATACGGCGGTCATCTGAAATAACACGAGGGACGAAGGTTCCAACTCAATGAATGATCCGGTATTTATTGCGGGTGACCCGGGCGCAAGATCGACAGTCAGCTTGGTCGCCTCGAAACTTGGAGGATCGCTTCGCCATATCAGTGCGTCGAATTCGCACACTGCAGACTATTGGTTGCAGCAATTCAATGTCGAGAAACCATGCGTACTTTTTACCGGCACATCGGACGCGCCATCGGGATTCGACGTCGAAGCTGCCGCACGCGTTGCTGCAGGATGCATGGACATTCCGACGGTTGTAATTGAGGATTTTCCCGGAAACTATAGACAAGTAGCCGGTGTGCGCGATCACTTGCTTGTGACAGACGGCTCCCTCTCGTTGGAACTCGCTCGATCCAGAAGCCCGGCATCCTTCGAAAGCGCAATCGCACTCCCTGGCCTGCGTTACGACCCCCTGCGAGGAGACAAACCAATCTTTCCGGTCGATCCGAACCAGACTGTCCTCTGGGCAGGGCAGCCGGAAACAGAGGACGCCATCGGCACTTTGGAAAATTTGGCGACGGCCATATCCTCCTTGGAGCTTCACCTTCTTTTTCGAGCCCATCCCCACGACGTCGGGTACGCGTCGGGGAGGTATTCTGAGGTTTTGGGAAAACTCGGTCCCAAGGTCGTCGATATTACAAACACGGCTTGGGAAGATTGTCTGCGCATGTCACCTGCATTGGTGATAACCCAGTTTTCATCCGTCGCGGTCGAACTCGGTTTCTCCGGCATCCCTGCAATCTACGTCCTATACAAGGAAATTGGGCAAAGTCGGCTACTTGAGAAGAAGGGGTATTCGATCCCACCCCTGTGCCTTGTCGGTGCGGCCTGGGCCTTACACGACCCCGGTCACGAATCCACAAAGCTGGCAAACGCGATGGACTTTCAAGCGCGCAGCGACGTGATCGAAGCGTTCTCAACGCACATGCTTATCAACACGCGACAAATCCCGATTCTTCGAGATTACCTGTATAATCACGGACTTATTAACTATCGTCGCGAATAAACCGCGAGAACCTAGATGCCTACAACGGCAGCCAGCAAAGTCATTCCAATCCGCATTTCGACTGCGAATCGCTATAGTCAAAGCCATTTGCTTCATGATGGAAGCGTACGCGCGACTGATGCGGAGTTGAAGGAAGCTAACGCCCTGCTTGCCGGAGAGATGCCGCTTACCGCGTTGCTGCATCCTGAGGTTAGATACGAAGTTACTGATCATTGCAACGCGAGTTGCATCATGTGTCCGCGTGACAAGCACGAGCACGGGCGCGAACACGGAATCATGGATCAAGCTAAGTACGAGCGTTCCATCGATGAAGTGGCATTGCTCGGCGCGACGAAGATCGTACTTACTGGCTTTGGTGAACCCCTGCTGGATAAGCGCCTTGAAAAGAAAGTCGCCTACGCTCATGGGAAAAGCCTGTCCACTTACTTCATCTCAAATGCGTCGGCGCTCACTCCGGCGCGCTCCCGCAAACTGATCGAATCAGGCTTGTCGGAAATGCGGGTTTCCTTCTATGGCATGCGGCCCGAGACTTATAACGCAGTGATGCAAGGGCTTGACTTTGAACGCACGAAGCGAAATGTCCTTGAGTTTCTGCGAATCCGCGATGAACTTGGCGCAAAAACCCGGGTCCAGATCTCGTACCTGGAGATGGACCAGAACCGTGACGACACCGGGCTGTTTCGCGACTTCTGGGAACCGAAGGCCAACGCGATCGAGGTCTGGAAACCACATAACTTCGGTGATGGCCGCGATTATCGCGTACGACTAGACGACTCGAAAAAAACGAGTTGTGGACGTCCGGAAAATGGACCTTTGCAGATTCAGTGGAATGGCGAGGTTATTCCTTGCTGCTATGACTATAACAACCAGATTGTGCTCGGCAACGCATTCGAAACCCCTGTTCTTGAGCTGCTGAACGGGGAAAAATACCGCCTTCTCCGCTATGCGCATCGCATGCGCAAGTTTGGCTTGTTTCCCTATTGCGACCAGTGCGACCAGTTGCTTCCGCGAGCTGACGCGCTCGTCTACACAAACCGTCATGACTTGCCCCCGGAAGAAGCGGTGAAGCTTTCCAACACCGACTTGTTCGATCTCGTTGGGGGTAAGGAAATCGGCGCTGAACGCCTTAGCACCCGTTACAAGGGTGACTGAATCGGCCGTCACTCCAAAGGCTTATATGCCGACGAGGGGTCGGATCTCCCCTACTTGGTCGCCACGTGCATAACCTAATCCAACACTTGGCCTCGACCAGGCGGCCCTAGCTCATGAGCACGCAAAAGGTGCTCTGCGATCAACGGGAGCGGTTGCGAGCTGCGTTTGTATCTTGGCTGGGGTCCATTAACGCCCGTCGCTCCTCGACGAAGTGGTGGGCATATGCGACAAGTTCGAAGAACCTCCTCTCCTCCCCTATCGGCCCGCAGGTTTTGGCTCTCATGGCGGAACGTTTCACCACCCCATGGCTCAGTTCATCTGCCCCCGATTTTCGCGGGCAATTTCGAGCTGAATCCATGAGCAGCCTTTCGGTTAGACGAATTTCTCCTAAGCTAGGTCCCGGACGCTCCGCAAACGCGGTCCATGAGCTGTTCGCTGTCACAGTCCTACGTCTGTTCTGGCAATTCGCACGCGTACTCACTACATGGCTGATCTACGCTCGGCACGCGCGTATAAAGCCCGGTATCGATGTAGTCATCTTCACGTATGCAGATCGAAATTTCCGCACAAATAGAGACTCGTATTTTGGTCAACTTGCGGAGCGTTTGTCTGAATTGCCGCATCGTCCCACCACGATGCATGTTGCCTACGTGCAGGGCGGATATCGAAAATTCTGCAAGGCAATTGCAACCACGTCAGGTGAGAAGTATGCATCTCTGTTTTCAGAACTGCGCTTGATTGACATTGTCGTTGGGATGCTCCTTGCACTCCGGGAACTGAATGGCATCAATCGTCCCCCCACGGTTCCCCGAATAAACGGCGCAGATGTCAGTCTAATCGTGCGCGAGAGCATGCTATGGGATATCGGGAAAGGCGGATATTTCCATAATCTACTTGTATACCGATCATTTGCCAGACTTGCGCAGCGTTCGCCCCCAAAGAAGCTGATTTATCCATACGAAAACAAGTCCCTGGAGAAAATGCTCCTTCTCGCTTTGCGGCGTCACGCGCCCGACTGTCGGTTAATCGGATATCAGCACACGTCACTAACGAATCGCCACACGTCCCTGATTTTCGCTTCGGGGGAGGCGGAGCGTACACCACTGCCAGACCTAATCGTGACTACGGGAGACCTGTCCCGTCGGTGGCTTGAGGCCAACGGAAAATACCCCGATAACATCTTTCAAACCGGCGTCGCCTTAAGGCAAGAGTTCACCCGCCCTTTTTCTCGACGGCTGGACTCCGATTTTTCTGAAGCACGGATTCTGTTCGTGCCTTCGTCCAGTCTTTCAGAACTGCTTACTATCGCGCTCTGGCTTATCGAAGTTCACGCACTTGAGCCCACCTGGAAGCTGGCGATTCGAACGCACCCGGAGTTCCCGTTGCCTTTGCTCGATAAACCCGTAATGGATGCGATCGTAGCTTGCGCACAGGATCTTAGCGGTACGAAACTGCAAGACAATCTGGCCTGGTGTGATGCTGTTACATACGTGTCATCGACGGTAGCCCTTGAGGCCTTGATCGTTGGGCGCCCTGTGGTTCATATGGAAACCGACGAGTTGCTTAGCTCCGATCCGACCTTGGGCGCCGTCCCTTTGCGGTGGACTGCTGGATCGCCCGCCGATCTGGTCCAAGCCATAAAAGAAGCTACGTTCATGCAAAGAATGAAGTTTGAAGAATGCCAACAAAGCGCGCGAGCTTTCGTTGATAGCTACCTTCATCCGCCGCAATCGATATGGGCACCAGACATATTTTCCTGACCGGCATATCAAGAGAGTTGCCATGACCGCCCCCGTACTCCAGAGGTATCTGGATGATCAGTACCTGATCAAGAATCCAACGTGGCAAGCCGAGGACTCGCCCTGGAAATCAGGACTAGTCGTCAATCTGATGAATCGAAGCAGGATCAGCCCATCCAGAATTGCGGATGTCGGCTGTGGCGCTGGCGGCGTACTGGAAGGTCTGCGTTTCGCTTTCCCCGATGCCGACCTGTTCGTATTCGACGTAGGGCCGAGCGCTGCGCGATTCTGGAGTCGCCCCCAATTGTCAGGGATAAACTTTCAACGTGTCGATTTCCTGACCGAGATTTCCTCCTCCTTCGATCTGATCCTTTTGCTCGACGTCATTGAACACGTCGCCAATCCGTTTGACTTTCTTTCGCGCATCCGCTCGCGAGCCAGACATTTCGTGTTTCATATTCCGTTGGACCTGTCCGCTTTTTCCGTGCTCAGAGAGACGCCATTAATCCGCCAGAGGTGCAATGTGGGCCACATTCATTACTTCACCAAGCAACTCGCTCTTGTCCAAGAATCAGGATTTGAAGTCATCGACGCAAGTTATAACGGAGCGTTCTCGAGTTCACCCCAGCGAAATTGGCGTACCCGCCTGGCGCAAATCCCTCGTCGGGCCACTCGCATGCTTGATGTGGACTGGGGAGTCCGGCTGCTTGGCGGCGAGACGCCGTTGATATTGGCAAGAGCGGCAGATTGAAGCTTCTCGTACATGCACCGAATATCCACACGGGCGGCGGGCGCGTCCTGCTCGAACTGCTTATTTCTGCCGCACAGCACCAGGGGAACACCAAGTTCATCCTGGATGAGCGCTTCGTAATTCCGCATGGCACTGATGAATCTCTTGTCATCAAGCGAGTAGTGCCAACTTTGAAGGATAGATTGGGCGCTGAACTCGCGCTACCCGCCATCGCGAGATTCTTTGACAGGGTACTGTGCTTCGGCAACCTTCCGCCCGTCATGAAACTGCCAGTCGATACATGGCTTTTCATTCAGAACCGCTATCTCTTGGAGAACGCAACTCTTGATGGGTTCGACTACCGAGCCAAACTTCGACTATCCCTGGAGCGCGTTTGGCTACGCAGCAGAATCGGGAATGTTTCTCAAGTCGTTGTACAAACCGAATCGATGAAAGTGCTCGTGAAGAACGCGCTCTCAAGGGAGTCTCTTACGATTCCGTTTTGGCGCAATGCAATCCGACAAGGTGTATCGAACAGTACTTTGCCCGAGACGTGCCGCAACAAGCGCTTTCTGTACCCGGCCTCTGGTGAGCCGCACAAGAATCATCTGAATCTGGTGCGGGCTTGGAAGTACCTTGCGAAAGTCGGATTATTCCCAACACTGGCACTTACGCTGGATACAACACGTGACGCGAGACTGCTCGCAACGATTCGGCTGATCGCAACGAAGTCCAATCTGGCAGTTGAAAATGTTTCTGAGAACAGCGAACGCCAGATCGGCATCCTTATGCGTTCAGCGGATGCAATGATTTTTCCTTCGCTGCTCGAATCATTGGGACTGCCTCTGCTTGAAGCGATCGAATCCGGAAAGCCAGTTCTGGCGTCTGAATCCGATGTCGTTCGGGACATTCTCGATCCGGAGCAAACTTTCGATCCACTGTCACCCGATTCCATTGCGCGCGCGGTAATGCGCTTCCTCGGGGTAAATTCGGGACGAACCGAGATAAGAGACCCCGCGGCGTTCCTGGACCAGGTGCGTGCTTGAACCTGCTAATTCTCTCGCAGTACTTCTGGCCGGAGAATTTCCGGATAAATGATGTTGCACAAGGCTTGGCATCCAGGGGGCACAAGGTTACTGTCCTTACAGGACTCCCAAACTATCCTGGAGGGAACCTGTTTCGCGGTTACGGGCTTTTCGGACCATATAAGGAATTACTAAACGGTGTTGTCATTCGTCGGGCACCCCTCATACCCCGGGGCCCGGCAAGCAATGTCCGTCTTGCGCTCAACTACCTTTCGCACGCAGTTTCGACGTGTTTACTGGGCCCATTTCTCATACCTGAACATATCGACGGGATTCTTGTTTTCGAGCCGTCCCCGATTACCATAGGAATTCCGGCGCGCCTGATCCGTCGGATAAAGCACGCCCCGGTTGCATTTTGGGTGCAGGACTTATGGCCGCAAAGTCTTTCCGCGACTGGCGCCGTGCGTAACAAGGGTCTCCTTCATGCGGTCGATTTGCTCACCCAATGGATATACAGGGGATGTGATCGCGTTCTGGTTCAATCCGAGGCATTCATCGAACATGTCGCGGCGCAAGGCGTCCCCAAGGAATTGATCGAATATCTGCCCAACAGCGCGGAATCCTTTTATCGTCCGCAACCATCTTCACCTGCCGCGTCCAGCAGCTTCGCTCTTCCGTCTGGATTTCGGGTGATGTTTGCCGGAAATCTGGGAACCGCCCAAGACTTGCCGACCCTGATCAATGCGGCAGAGATTCTGCGGAATCATCGAGAAATTCACTGGATTCTTATCGGTGACGGCAGGATGCGACCCTGGCTTTCGGAACAGATCAGGCAGCGTCGCCTCGAAGCGACGGTTCATCTCATGAACTCATTGCCGCCAGAGTCGATGCCAAGCTTATTCGCGCAGTCCAACGTCCTGCTAGCCAGTCTTCGGCGGGAGGCTATCTTTGCGTATACTATTCCGTCCAAAGTGCAGTCGTATTTTGCGTGCGGAAAACCGGTCATAGCTTCCTTGGACGGTGAAGGAGCGCGAATCGTTCGTGAGGCGGGGGCGGGTTGGTGCGTTCCGTCAGAGAGCCCCGCCGCACTGGCCAGGACAGTATTGGCGACGAGCCGACTAACACCTCTAGAACTTGATGCCATGGGACGCCGCGCAGAAGCCTTTTTCCGTAAAAACTTTGAGCGTGAATTATTACTTTCACGACTAGAAAACCTGCTTACCACAATGAAATTTCGCGCCCGATGAAGATACTGATACTTGGCGGGGACGGAATGCTCGGACATCAGCTTCTCCGACTGCTTGGAGATCAGCATGAAGTCAGGGTTACCCTGCGGCAGGAGTTCTCCGCTTACTCCGGAAGCGCGTTGTTTTCACCGGGAAACGCGTTCGCTGGAGTGGACGTTCGGGTGTCCGACAGGGTACTCGCCGTTCTTTCTGAGTTTCATCCGGATGCCGTCGTCAATGCCGTAGGCATTGTCAAGCAACGACCCGACGGGCTGGACGTCATCCCCAATCTCGAAATCAACGCATTGCTGCCGCATCGTCTCGCATTGATTTGCCGTGCGATAGGTTCAAGGTTCATACATATTTCGACAGATTGCGTGTTCTCAGGAAACCGTGGCCAGTACCGTGAGGACGATCGTCCCGATCCGGTGGACATTTACGGTCATAGCAAATTACTGGGTGAGGTCTCTTCGGAAGGAGCCATCACGCTGCGAACGTCAATCATCGGCTTGGGCCTGTATCGAAAGACCAGCCTGATTGATTGGTTCCTAAGGCAGGAGACGCGCATTCCGGGATACCGGAATGCTATCTTCTCCGGATTCACGACCAAGGAATTGTCGCGTGTAATAGAAAAGCTCTTGCTCAAACATCCGCGCGCCTCTGGGCTGTACCACCTCTCCTCCAGCACGACGAGCAAATACGATCTGCTCCTCCGGCTGAAGACGAAGTTGGGTCGCGATACCGAGATAATTCCTGACGACGCAGTTCGCATCGACAGAAGCTTGGATTCGACTCGTTTCCGGCAGGAGTTTTCCTACATACCGCCAAGCTGGGACGAGATGCTTGATGAACTGGTTGCTGACATTCGGGAAAGAACTGCATGATTTTCGATGACAAAACCATCCTCGTCACCGGCGGAACCGGATCGATGGGCAAAACGTTTGTGCACCGTGTGTTGTCCGGCGAGCAAGGAATGCCCCGAAAGGTGATCGTCTTCTCTCGTGACGAAGCGAAGCAGCATGAGATGAGAACGTCGTATCTACATCGGGCCGCGGCCACTGACGAGGTCATATTCCGAAACTTCATGAATATCCTTGAGTTCCGAATCGGGGACGTCAGAAATTTCTCCGAAGTTTGCGGCGCGGTTCGCGATGCAGACGTCGTAGTTAACGCGGCGGCGTTGAAACAGGTTCCCACATGTGAATATTTCCCTGAACAGGCAATCCTTACCAATTGCACCGGCGCCGCAAACATCGTAAGGGCAATCAGTGAGCATGGCTATCCTGTCCAGACCGTGATCGGCATATCCACGGACAAGGCATGCAAGCCCGTCAACGTGATGGGAATGAGCAAGGCTATCCAGGAGCGGATTTTTATTTCGGCGAATATTCTTAACAGATCGACCCGCTTTATCTGCGTTCGTTACGGCAATGTTCTTGCATCGCGCGGTTCTGTCATTCCCCTTTTCATCGACCAAATCCGTCACGGCGGCCCGGTGACGCTAACAGTTCCGGAAATGACCCGCTTTCTTTTGTCGCTTGATCAGGCAGTAGACACCGTTTTCGAGGCTCTTGCCAATGCCCTCCCAGGCGAAACCTATGTTCCTCGCGCCCCGTCCGCTACCGTGGAAAATCTCGCGAAAGCGCTTATCGGTGACAGCCCGATCGCAACCAGAGTCACCGGTATTCGTCCTGGCGAGAAGATGCACGAGATCATGGTCTCGGAGGAAGAGGCCAACCATTGCGTAACGCGTGGGGATTATTACGCGATCCTCCCGATGCTGCCCGAACTGCGTGGCGACCTCGACACTCCGCCCTCCTCGCTGAGAAAAGAGTTTTCTTCAGCGGATACCGTATTGGATCTTCCCGGAACAATCGCACTCCTCAAGACACACAGATTGCTTCCGGAGCAGGTTTCCGAATTGACTTCGACCGAGTTACTTCGGTAGTCAATATCGTGCCCCTGAAAGTACTTACGCTTGTCGGAACACGCCCTGAAATTATCAAGCTTTCGTCCGTTATAAAGGCGCTTGATGGATCGGTGAACCACATTCTCGTGCATACCGGCCAGAATTATGACTATGAGTTGAATCAGATCTTCTTTGATGGCCTCGGCCTACGGCCGCCAGACCATTTTCTTGGCGCTGCAGGAGTAACTGCTGCCGAAACGATTTCCAAGGTGATCGCCCTAAGCGACGCCATATTCGAGCAAGAGGCACCTGACGCCCTATTGCTGCTCGGCGATACCAACAGTTGCCTGGCAGCAATCTCCGCAAAACGCCGAAAGATACCTATATTTCATATGGAAGCAGGGAACCGCTGCTTCGATGATCGGGTCCCCGAGGAGATCAACCGGAGGATCGTCGACCATATTTCCGACATCAACCTGCCTTACACGGAACACGCACGGCGGTACTTGCTCGCGGAAGGTATCCGGCCGGAAACTGTCATCAAGACAGGTTCACCAATGAAGCAGGTCATCGACAATCAGCGTGAATCCATACGCAAATCCCGGGCGCTCGAGGAGCACGGGCTTTCGGAACGGCAGTACGTTGTCGTGAGCATCCATCGCGAAGAAAACGTGGATGATTCAGACAGATTTCTCGACATCCTCAAGACACTTGGCGCCGTCCACCGTCGTTATCAGATGCCCATCATCATGTCCACTCATCCGCGAACGCGGAAACGCCTGGAATCCACGGGACAGTCGGTCATAGGCGTCAACTTCGTCAAGCCACTCGGCTTTGCCGATTATGTGCGTCTTGAGGAGGACTCCCATTGCGTGATTTCCGATAGCGGGACTCTCACGGAAGAGTCCTCCATTATCGGGTTTGCTGCTGTCATGCTCAGAGACGCCCACGAGCGACCGGAAGGAATGGACGAGGGCACGCTGATAATGAGCCCCACAGATGCGGATCGCTTAATCAACGCAATAGACGTAGTCGTCAAGCGCCGCGCATCAGCGGCCAAATTGCCCCGGATCGTTCCTGATTACGATGTTGACGATGTAGCAGAAAAAGTGGTCAATATAATTCTCAGCTACACCGCATATGTAAATCGAACCGTGTGGCGGAAATAAGCCGACCGATGAAGGTGCTTGTGACCGGAGCCTCCGGCTTTGCCGGAAGCGTTGTTGTTCCTGTACTTTCCAAGGCCGGGTTTGAGGTACACGCCACCTCGCGACAAAAGATGACGCCCGCCGGAGTACGACACTTCGTCGCCGCCGATCTTGCCAGTTCACGTCCCGAGGACCTGCTAGAAGGAATGGACGCCGTGGTTCATCTCGCGGCTCGGGCACATGTCATCGGTGATCGCTCAAAGGACTTGGATGCGACCTACTCTGCGGCCAATGCTGAGTTCACTCAACGGCTTGCTATAGCGGCACATCAACAAGGCGTTTCACATTTTGTGTTTTGCAGTTCCGTCAAGGCAATGGGAGAAGTTACGCGGACACATCCACTTTCAGAGTCAGACATACCCTGCCCCGCCGATGCTTATGGGAGAAGCAAACTGGAGGCCGAACGCGCACTAAAGCGCTTATCGGATGTGTCCCGCATGGCCATTACCTCGCTTCGCCCGCCGCTTATGTATGGTGCTGGAGTCAAGGGAAACCTCCGGCGGTTGATGCGCATGGTGCAGTTGGGAATTCCCCTCCCCTTTTCAAGAATCAGCAACCGTCGCAGTTTGCTCGGCGTGCGTAATTTCGGATCCGCGATATCGAGCGTTCTTGGCTCTCCGGCAAGCGGGTTCCGCGTATTCCTTCTGAGCGACGGTGAATCAATTTCGACGCCCGAGCTGATCCGAAAAATTGCGATCGCCATGCACAAGCAAGCGCGTATGTTTTCTGTTCCGCAAGAATTGCTTCGTTTCGCCGCATTGGCACTCCGCAAGACCGCCGAGTTTGAACGCCTGACGGGTTCGCTCGTCGTCGACGATGGTGCATTTCGAAATGAGTATGGCTGGACTCAGCCTTACTCCCTGGAGGACGGGCTCAAGGAGATGGTCGACTCGTTTCTTGCCTTTCACGACCAGCAGCGCTTTTCATGAATACTCCAGCGGAGCTGTCGTTGCTCGCACCAATCTCGGCTCTTGTTACAAGTGCATTCTTCATCTGGTTTTTGCTCCATCGGTCCGATCTGCTGCCTGACCGTCCGAACGAACGATCACTACACACTAAAGCCATACCTAGGACCGGAGGTACTGCGATTTCGGGAAGCATCGTGTTCGTATGGCTTTCGTCGATTCACCAGTACAGATTGTTGGCAGTGACCGCCACTATGATCGCTATCATTTCGCTGGTCGACGATTGGAAAGGGCTTAAGCCGCTTCCCCGTTTTTCCGCTCACGTCCTTATCGCCGCGTATGCGACGTATGCAGGAATTGGGGAATTGGCCCTCGCGGAGTCCCTTTTCCTCATAATTGCGATCGTCTGGGTGACAAATTTATTCAATTTCATGGATGGATCAGATGGCCTCGCCGGAGGTATGGCTGTATTTGGATTTGGAACCTATTCGGCGGCCGCATGGCTTTCAGGGCATCGCGAGATTGCCCTGATAGGTGCGGTAATAGTTTGCGCAACGATTCCCTTCCTCGTCGTGAACTTTCATCCTGCCAAACTCTTCATGGGAGACTCCGGATCAATAACTCTCGGATTTCTTGCGGCCATCGTTGGCGCCCTGGGTTGGCGCGAGGGCGCTTGGTCTCCCTTTTTTCCGGTCTTCGTATTCTCGCCGTTCATCGGTGATGCGAGTCTGACCTTGCTGCGCCGCGCCATTCAAAGGCAAAAATTCTGGCAGGCACACCAGGACCACTACTATCAGAAGCTTATTCGGATGGGATACAGTCATCGGAAGACCGCTCTGTTCGAGTATTGCGTGTTTGCAATGTCCTCCATCGCCGCTTTTGCCTCGATCGGCCTTGACGGAACAACGCAGCTGGTCCTTCTGATCATTTGGGGAGCGGTACTCGTAACTGCTGCCGCCTGGATCGATCAGCGCTGGATCCACTACCGCAATACCTGCGCTGAATGATTTTGCCTCGGGATCATCGTTCACTCGCCGCGTTTCTGCACGACGTACTATCCGCAGTCGTGGCTTGGGCCGCGGCGTTCTGGCTACGATTGAATCTTGAGCTTCCTGAGCCGTTTTTCTCTGCAATGATGAAGGCTGCTCTTTGGATAGTTCCTCTGCAGGCCCTCTTTTGCCTAGTGTTTGGTCTGTATCGGGGAATCTGGCGGTATGCAAGCATTCCCGACCTGATACGTATCGTCCTAATGGCATGCATATCGTCGGCGATTGTTGCCGCACTTGTCCTGGGCCTCGGTATCACCAACATTCCCCGTTCCGTATTGTTGATAGATCCCGTGCTTCTCGTTGTTCTGATGGGTGGTAGCAGGCTCGGATACAGAATATGGAAGGAGGGCGCACGCGGCGTGTTGCGGCCGGCTACGCGTCGGAAACGCGCGCTGGTTCTCG
>CANIEV010000074.1 GCA_947466535.1 Betaproteobacteria bacterium | reverse complement strand
GGCGATCCGCGAAGGTCGCCAGTGCGCGCGCGCGGTGGATGAATTCCTGATGGGCGAGTCCGAACTGCCACGCTGAGGAGCGCGGGCTTCGCTGGCGCGGGGGCATTCGCGCTTCGGGAAAAGTTGCTAGATTTAGCAAGCAAATTGGCGCCTTCGCTGCATGGAGAGACGATCTATAAAAGACAATTGCGCACTTTTGTGGGGTTCGCTATCTTCGGTCCGGTGCAGTAACCGACCGGGCATTCGTGCGTGCGGGCTGATCTACCAGGGGGGGAGAGAATGAATCCGCGTCGCCGTATTCTTGCTGCGTTGGGCGCCGCGGCGCTTGCGGTCACCTCGGTCGAGCGCATCAGTTCAACTGAAGGATGTCCCGACCCTGGCCGAGTCCGGTAATCCCGGTGTTGTGCTTGCGACGCAGGTCGGGGCGGTGGTGCCGGCGGCTACCCCCAGATCGGTGATCCGCAGCCTGAACAACGAGTTCGCGCGGGCAATGAAACTGCCCGAGGCGCTCGCGGCGCTGATCCGCACCGAGATGGTACGGATGCAGGCGATAGTGAAGGACGTGAAGCTCGACTAGCGACTAGCCGAGATCGATCCGGTTCACCTTGTTCGCATTCAGCAGGCGGGTTCCGAGCAGGGTCGTGCTCACGGTGCCGGTCGCGTTCACCTTCGAGCCGATCGCGAGTTCCACCTGCTCCATTCCCTGCGGCCTCAGGTGGATGAACTCGCCGGTCTCGAGGATCACGCCGTTCGGCTGGCCGTGCCGCGCGAAATGCAGGGCGGCGACCACGCCCTTGATGGTGGTCTCGGCCGACCCGGACTCGTCCGCCTCGATCGCATCGCCGTCCGCGTCGGCGAACGCTTCGAACAGATACACAGGGTGCGCGCCTTCAGCCGCCTTGGGCGAACGATCGAGCGCCGCCAGCACCCGCATCGGCTTGCCGGGCGCGGTGACATTCGGGAACAGCGCGCCGACGTGGTGGTCGGCGGTGACCTGCACGATCTTGCCCTTCATCAGGATCAGCGCGCCTTCGATGCCGCCCTTGGGGCTGAACAGGAGTTGCTCGCAGGTGCCGTCGATGAACGTGCTTTTCTTGGTCATGTCGAATCTTTCAATGAGGAAACGCTGGATCGCAAAGCAACGGCAGTATGAGCCTGAACAGAAACGCCGTGTCGCTTTGTGCGGTATGACATGTACGGCTTCAGGCGGCGTCCGGTGTTTGCTTGCGCAGGCTGCCGAACCCGATCGCGTAGTGCCGGGTGAAGTCGGCGCCGATCCACGCATCGCGCCAGCAGAGCGGCGCATCCGGCAGCACCTTGTAGATCACCGCGAACAGGCAGGCGATGATGCAAAAGGCGATGAACGACAAGATCAGAGCGAAGGAGCCACTGAACAAGGGGGCTACGCCCCCTCGTAACTCCCCCATCTCAGAGGGAACGCTGAACCTTCAAGCCTCGAAATTGGATTTGATCAGTGATTCCCCAAGACATCGTAGGAACTGCTCCATACGCCGCCTGCAAAACGCTCGAGCACCGCAAGCGCGGCGCTGAGCACGAGCGAGACGTGCAACAGAAAGGGCAGCCCCAGGCCGAAGGAGCAGTCGCGCGCGCCCGCGAGCAGGGCCTGCAGCGCTTGCGCGCCGTTCGTTTCGACCAGTTCCTCGAGTTGACTGATGATTTCGCCCTGTGCCGCTTCGGCGCCGAAGAAATAGCCTGCCGCGGCGATCGCGAGAATCAGGATCGGCGTGTTCGAGGACAGCGTGTAGAACGCCAGCGCCGCGCCCTTGCTGCCGGCCCGATGGTCGATTCATGCGTTGAGGGAGCGGGCGAGGACCGTGCGCAAGCGGCTGGTCCAGTGGGGATGTCGTTCACAGGGGTACGCCGGTCCGCGAGAACAAAGAAAAATTCTGATCGTCCGGTTCTGCCGGAATTGTTCGGTGCGCTGGCGTACCGTGCCGCAGGTCGCGACCACCGGCTTGTCATTCGCGGGTTCGACGGCCGGATTTTTCGACTTCCCCTAAACTTCGACGCGCCCTGGCCGTTATCAGTAATAACTTCAACGCTTTCGGTCGGGGCGGACTCTCAAGCCAAGGCGACACGACCCGGTTGCTGCCAATGCGTTCGCTGTTGTGTGCGCCCGCGATGTCGGGTGTACCTGATGCGAACCGGTGGCGACCACACTGACCCCGATGTTTGAGGGTCGCCGCGCCCGGAGCGGAGGAGTTGTTTCAAACGGTGGGCATGCGCTTGACGCCCTGCGCAGCCTGACGCTTCGAACGTCCTCGATCCGGACGTCCAACAGAGGAGCTTACCTATCGGTGAAATGTCCTAAAGCGCGACCTCCAGGCCGGCATCAGGCCGGCAGCCGTCACGGTGAGTGACGAAATCAGGCTGCAGCAGTGGCAGATCCACAAAGCCCCGCGATTGAGCTCGCGGGGCTTTGTGCTTGTGGCGCGCGCGGGCGGCAGGTGCGGCGCGGATTTGATCGGGATCAAACCGCATACGTCTTTTTCCGTCGGGATGAACAAACCGGGTTTAAAGCATCGGGGTTTCTGCCGATAAATCCATCGGGCAGACGCATCACGCGATGGGCGCGGTGGCCGCCCGAGACGAAAAGGAGTGAAGAAAATGAGCAACTATTTCGAATGGAACGCCGAGATATACAGCGTGCAGGTGCCGGCGATGGATCGCGGCCACCAGATGATCATTTCCTGCATGAACCGCCTGCACACGCAAAACCAGGCCAAGGCGCCGGTCGCGCAACTCGCCAGGATTGTCGACGAACTCGTCCAGGTCACGGTCAAGCACTTCAACGAGGAAGAAACCTACATGGCCTCGATCGGATTCCCCGACCTGGCCAAGCACAAGATCATCCACAAGACCCTGCTGGGAAAGATCACGGAGCACAAGGCGCAATTTGACGCGACGGGCAAGCTCACCGACGAATTCTTTGCCTTTCTCAAGGTGTGGCTCAAGGCGCATATCTGCGGAATCGACATCAAATACG
Organism: Betaproteobacteria bacterium; assembly: GCA_947466535.1. Lineage (GTDB taxonomy): Bacteria > Pseudomonadota > Gammaproteobacteria > Burkholderiales > SG8-39 > CAMBSA01. Next base: position 16,940 of record CANIEV010000074.1, on the reverse strand, counting down.
GCCGGCATCGACTGGCGGCGTGAGTTGCGGCCGGCACGGCCGGCTTCATCAGGCGCGGCGGCGGCCTGTCCGCCGTGTTGAGGGACCCGCACCGATCGGGTATCGTTCAGCTGCGGTTCCCCACAACGTCACAGGAGAAACAGGACATGGCGGAAATCGGTGTTGCTGCGGCAGAGTTCAAGCTCAAGGGGCATGACGGCAGCGAGGTCTCGCTCGCCCAGTTCCGAGGCTCGAGGTGGGTGGTCATCTCGGCCTATCCATTCGCGTTCACCGGCGGCTGAAGCAACCAGACCTCGTCATTCAACCGTGCGTTGAAAAAATATGACGAGAAGGGGGCGCAGTTGCTGGGTCTGTCCTGCGATCCGGTGCCGGGCCTGAAGGTCTGGGCGCAGGCGCTTGGCGGAATCGGGCATCCGTTGCTGTCGGATTTTCATCCGCACGGCAAGGTGAGCCAGGATCTGGGTATCTACAACGCGGGCGGCGGTTTCACGCTCCGGGCGGTGGTCATCATCGACCCGCAGGGGGTGGTACGCGCCACCCACACTTATCCCGCCGGCGTCCTGCCGAACGCGGATGAAGTGCTGGCCGAACTGGTGACGTTGCAGGGCGGCTAGTCGCAGGCGCTGGAACGACTCCCCCGGTGACCGGTCATTCCAGCCAGCGGGGAGTTGCCAAAACTAGCAATCCAATTCGCCACTTTGCATCGTCTATAAACGTTCTGCGAAATGCAATTGCGCACTTTAGCGCGAAGCCGGGGGCGCGTCAGTCCGCCCCGCCGGTGACCGGATAGCGTTGCGAACGCCAGCGCAGCATGCCGCCTGCGAGGTTCGCCACCTGGGCGAATCCGGCGTTGCGAAGGATGACGGTTGCCTGTGCCGAGCGCGCGCCGGAGCGGCACACCGCGACCACCGGTTTGTCCCGGGCGAGTTCGCCCGCGCGGTCCTTGAGTTCGCCCAGCGGGATCAGCTTCGCCCCCGCGATATGCCCGGCGGCGCCGCTGAATTCCTTCGGCTCTCGCACATCCACGATCTGCACCCGGTCCGCAATCTCCTCCAGGTTGTTCGGCTGGATCTCCCAGATGCCGGCGAAGGTGTAGGCGAGCGGCGCCCAGGTTTGCTGCGACGGCGGTGCGGCGTCCTGCGCCGGTTTGCCGCAGTGCAGGTTGGCGGGCACCGCGACGTCCATCAGCTTCGGATGCGCCAGGCCGAGATGGGTCATGTAGCCGACGAAGTCGCCCTCGCCGATGGATTCGGCAAGCCGCGGGTTGTACATCTTCTCCTCGCCTACGCTTGAGACGGTGAGCCCGCGGTAGTCGTGGCCGGGATAGAGCAGGCACTCGTCGGGAAGGGAAAATATCCGCTCTCTCACCGAGCGGAACAGGCGCTCGGCGCTGCCCTGCTGGAAATCGGTGCGGCCGCAACCGCGGATCAGGAGCGCATCGCCGGTGAAGGCCATCGAACGGTCGTCGAGCACATAGCTCATGCAACCGCTGGTGTGGCCGGGCGTGGCGCGCGCCTCGAGCGAGCGGCTGCCGAAGGCAATGGTTTCGTCGTCGTGAAGGTAGTGGTCCGCACCTTCCGCGCCGCTATCCTTCGACAACGCGATCTTCGAGCCGAGCTTGTCGCGCAGCAGCCACGCGCCGGTGACGTGATCGGCGTGCACATGGGTCTCGAGCGTCAGGCGCAGCTTCAGCCCGAGTTCCTCGATCAGCGCGGCATCGCGCAGCACATGCTCGAACACCGGATCGATCAGCACCGCCTCGCGCGTGCGAATGTCCGCGAGCAGATAGGTGTAGGTGGAGGACTGCGGATCGAACAGTTGGCGGAAAATCATGTTCAGTACTCCAGAAAAATCACGCTGACGCGAGGCAAATTGTATCGGGAAGCCATGCGTCGGTCTTCGCCGGGTGCGTGTCCCTGCGGCGGGCTACAAAGGCCTAAATGTGGAACTGCGCAAAGGTTCGTGTCTTGTTCCGGGCTTTGCCCGTCGCAACGGCATGCGATAAACGAGGCGTCAACTTTTCCGTGCGAGTGCCGATAAGGTTTTCAATACGTTCTTCCGGTCAAGGCAATCTTCAAGCATAAAGCGACAGACAGGTTATCGACCTATACATCCGCTGTTGCGCGCGCCTCGATTCCGCTGGTGCACCTGATGCGGAGGGAAGATGACCCCCCTCAACCCGACGTTTGCGGGTTGCCTTGACCCGAGGGACGCAGAGCAGTCGACCGCTTCGGATCGGTTGTGCATCGTGTGTGAGCATGTGCATCAGGGGAGACTTGATCGTGATTGGCAGACTCTATCTTGCATGGCGTTTCTATATCGGCCTGAACTACTCCTGGCATCTCGCCTGGGCCAAGGCGGCGTACCGGCGATTCCATTGACGCCGCGCGGCATTGATCCGCGCCTTGCCCTCGCCGGATCGGGCCAGGCGTGGCATTCGGCCCGGGCGCGCTAAATCATGTCATCGAGGAAATCCGACAGTACGGTATTCACTGCATCGGCATGAGTCAGCGGCGCCATGTGGCCGCCTTCGGCCACTTCGACCAGTTCGCGAGCAGCAGCTGTGCCGCGGCGGACATCGTGATCGTCCCGTCACCGGTCCAGGCGGTGGTCTGCGCGTAGCCGTGCAGATTGGGCGCGAGCTACGCGGTAGCGCCCGCGCAGGCGCTCGATCAACACACCTGCATTCCACCACAGACGGCGAGGGTGGTGAATGCGCGCCTTTGCTTTCTGAATACGGCGTCGAGCAAGTAGCGACTTATCGCTCCGCGCGCTCGCCGGGACCCCAGCGTCGCAGGCCGGCTATTCGATCAACCGGTCGGCCCGGTTAAGGAACGAAGGCGGAATCTTCAATCCGAGCGCCCTGGCGGTCCTGAGATTGATCAGGAGTTCGAAGTTGGTCGGCTGTTCCACCGGCAGGTCGGCCGGGCGTGCGCCGGCGAGAAGTTTCCTCACGTACACCGCGCTCTGTTTGACGATCGGGTGTTTTGTCGATATGCCAAAAGTCACCAGGGCACCGGCTTCGGCATAAGAATTGATGGCACTGAACACGGGGATCCTGCGCGCGAGGCCCAGCTCGATGATTTTCGCGCGCTGCTCCGCAAGCATGCTGTCAAATCCGGTGACAAGTGCGTCCGGCCGTGTTTTGGACATCGCATTGAACGCCCCTCCTATGGCCTCGGGTGTCGCGGCTTCAAAGGCGTCGGCCGTCATGCCCGCCTTGCTCGCCGCTTTTTGCACCGACTGGAAGATCGGCCGGTTGGATGCATTCAGCGGATTGATCAGCACCGCAAGCCGCTTTGCTCCGGGTAGGGCTTCGCGGATGAATTCAACCAGTTTCACCGCCCGATCGTCGTTCATCGTTGCCGTTCCGGTGGTATTCCCACCGGGTCGCGAGAGGTTCGCGATCAGGCTGCTGCCGACCGGGTCGTTCAAGCCAAGCATCACGATCGGAATGGTTTTCGTTGCCTGCTGCGCGGCGCGCGCCGAGGCGATCGTCCCGACCAGAATGAGCGCGGGCTTGCGCGCGAGCGCCGACACGAGCAGCCCCGGGAAGCGATCGTAGTGCCCGTCGGACCAGAACGAATCGAGGATGTAATCCCGGCCCTCGGCGAGTCCGTTTTCCCGCAATCCGTCGCGCAGGTCCGCAAGGATCCAGGCCCCTCCCGCCGCCGTGCCGCTTCCGATATAGGCGAGGCGCGCCGGACCGGATTGCGCGCCGGCAACACCGCATCCGGCACCGAGCGCAAGCAGTGCGAGTAGCGCGTCGCGTCTGTTCATTCGACCCTCATTGAAAAGCGCAATCGAGTGGCACCGGCGTGGCAAGGGCGGAGCATCCGGACCGCGGCCGGTGGGCGACATAGTACGATTTCGCGGTGGATCGGGGTTGAGCAGGGCTGGCCTTCACAGACGCAGGGTGATACCCGTCACCGACTTTTGAAACCGGCTGCGTGTACCGGGCCCCTAAATCTGCGCATGCCAGGCGCGGTGCGGCCCGCGTCGGCCGGGATGCTTGAAGTCCTCCGGCACGCTCTTGTGCGTGATCTCGCGCAGCCCGAGGCGCTGCTCCAGCTCAGGGTCGATCGCAAATGTTCGCAGGTTGGTGGAGAAGAACAGTTCGCCACCGGATGCGAGCAGGTCATGGCACTGGCCGATCAGCCGCGCATGGTCGCGCTGCACATCCAGCACGCCCTGCATCTTCTTGGAATTCGAAAACGAAGGCGGGTCGAGGACGATGAGGTCGTACTTCTCCGCGATCGAGATCTCGTCGCCGAGCCACGCCAGCACATCGGCGCGCACCAGCTTGTGCCGTCGCGAATCGATGCGGTTGAGCGCGAAATTGCGCGCGGTCCACGCCTGGTAGGTGTTGGAGAGATCGACGGTGGTGGAATGGCTGGCGCCGGCGCGCGCGGCGTAAACAGAAAAGCTGCCGGTGTAGGCGAACAGGTTGAGAAAGCGTGTGCCTGCGCCTGCACTTGCCCGCTGCGCGACGGTGTCGGCCACCAGCGCGCGCGTCGGCCGGTTGTCGAGAAACAGGCCGGTGTCGAGATAGATGTCGAAGTTGACTTCGAACCGGTGCCCGGCTTCTTCCACCACGAAGGCCTCCGCATCCGCGTCATCGAGCCGTTCGTATTGCGAGGTGCCGCGCTGGCGTTCGCGGCGCTTCAGGTGCAGCTGCTCCGCCGGGATCGCGCACACCTCGCAGATCGCATCGCACACCGCGATGAGCCATGAGGTGTAGTCCTCGTCCGTCATCTTCCATCCGGTGTCGATCTCCTGCACATGCAGGTGCGTTCCGGTGCGGGGAGCAACCGTCTCGAACCAGTCGATCGCGAACGGGAACTGCGGCACGTCGCGGTCGTAGATGCGAAAGCACGAGATCCCTCGCCGTCGCGCCCACTTGCGCCAGTGGGCGAGGTTCTTGCGAAGGCGGTTGGCAAAAGGAGATACGTCCACGGTGGGCATCGGTGATCTATCGTTTCGGACTTGGGTTGAGGCGGTCTGGCATTTGATTGCGAAATTCAGCAACCATATTTACCTCTTGCAGGCTTCAATAAATGATCTGCAAACGGCAATTGCGCATATTCATGGATGGAATCGGTTCTGTTCAGAGCTCGCGCCCGCCCAGGCCCACCTTCGAATAGATCGAATTGATGTGGTCCTTCACGTCCTGCGGCGTGTCGTCGTGTTCCTTCACATGCGCCCAGCCGAGCGTCTCGCGCGCGTGGCACCCCATCACCTCGTCCTGGTCGGAGGTGCCGCCGCTGATGCCGTAGGCGCCCACCAGCTCGTCGCCCTTGAAGATCGGCGCGCAGCCGCCCGACACCACCACGCGGCCGCCGGTGAACACCGCAGCGTTCATCAGCATCTGCGGGTTGCGTTCGCGGAACCATTGCTGGATCGCGAGGCCGTCGGGAAAGCGCGGGCTCATCGAGCGGAAGGCGGCCACGGTGAAGGCCTTGCCCCAGGCGATCTCGGCGGTGATGAAGCCGGCCTCGTCCATGCGCTCGAGCGAAAGCAAGTGGCCTTCGGCGTTCACCAGCGCGATCGACACCGGCACGCGCATCGCCTCCGCCTTGTCGCTGACGGTTCGGATGAATTCACGGCATTCGCTTGCGCGCAGTCGGGCCATGGGGTGTTTCCTCTTGTTGGAAGTGCGGAGGGCGACAGTTTATAGCCTGCGCGGGTGCTAACATCGCCGCCGCCCCGCAGTACACCACGCAGAGGAGGAACAAACATGCGAATGCTCGCGGCCCTGATGCTCTCGCTGGCCAGCACGCTTGCTCAGGCGCAGAGCGCCTATCCAAACAAGCCGGTGAAACTCGTGCTCGGCTTCCCCCCGGGCAGCGCGGCGGACGTGGTCGCGCGCCTGCTCGTCCCGCGCCTCGGTGAAAGCCTCGGCCAGCCGATGGTGGTGGAGAACCGGCCCGGCGCGGGCAGCAACATCGCAGGCGAGGCGGTCGCGCGCGCGCCGGCCGATGGCTACACGCTCCTGCTCGGTTCGGTGGCGAACGCGATCAACGCGACCCTGAGCCGTGGCCTGTCGTTCGACTTCGCGCGCGACTTTGCGCCGGTATCGGGCGTGGCGTCGCTGCCCAATCTGCTGGTGGTGCACCCGTCGGTGCCGGCGAAGAACGTGCAGGAGCTGATTACTGCGGCGAAGGCAAAGCCGGGGGAGCTGATGTACGGCTCCTCGGGCAACGGCACCGCGCCGCATCTCTCGGGCGAACTCTTCAACCTGATGGCGGGGGTGAAGACGGTGCATGTGCCCTACAAGGGCAGCCCGCAGGCGGTCACCGACCTGCTTGCCGGCCGCGTGCTGGTGATGTTCTCGCCCGCGTCCACCGTGCTGCAGCACATCAAGGCAGGCAGCCTGCGTGCGCTCGCCTCCACCGGCCTCGCGCGCACCGGCGCCGCGCCCGAATTGCCCACGGTGGCGGAATCGGGCCTCGCGGGTTTCGAGACCTCGGTGTGGTTCGGCCTCGTCGCGCCGCTGGGCACGCCGGTGGACATCCTCGACCGGCTCAACCGCGACACACAGCGCGCGCTTGCCGCGCCGGAGCTCAAGGCCCAGTTCGCGGCCCAAGGCGTGGATGCGATGGGCGGCAGCCGCGAGCAGCTTGCGACGTACATCCGGCAGGAGATCGACAAGTGGGCGAGGGTGATACAGGCCTCCGGCGCCAGGATTGACTAGCGCCGGCGTAAATCCCCTGCCGCAGGCAGCCTACTTCCAGCGGTTGGTGCTTGCCTTGCCCCAGCCGGGGGTGGGCGTGACCGGAGGGGCCGGGGGATTGACGAAGAAGGTGGGCGTGATCACCGACGCTGCCCTGCCGACGAACACCGGGATTACCGGATACGGATATACGGTAATGGTACTCAGCGACGACGGCGTGCGGTTCGGATCGCAATCGACCAGGCGTGCGCGGACGCACTCCTCGTAGGCGCGCGTTTTCCGCTCATCGGCTTCGGCGGAAGCATACGAACGCCGGCCGCGTTCGGCGGCAAGCTGGTTTTCGAGTTGCTCCACCCGGTTGCGCAGCGATTCGGACGTGTTTTCGCGCGGCGCCTCGGGCAGGCGCGCCGGGGTGTACACGCTCAGCCGCGACTCTCCGGTGTCGAGGGTTTTCACCGGCGACTTCACTTCGGCCTTCTTCGCAGGCGGCGTGGCGGAGTAGTTGACCACGCCTTTCTCGTCCACCCACTTGTAGATGTCCGCCCACGCCGGCGCCGCGGCAATCAGCAGGGCCAGGATCAGACAGAACAGGGAGCGCGGGGTGCTCATAAGCCCTTAACGTAGAACTTTCCCCTCTCGATGACAAGTCGCAGCCACCGATGCCGCCTCCGGGCATAATCCGCCGGTACCCCAACACGAAATGCCGACCGTGTCTTCACGCACTCTGCAGCAGGATTCCACCTACATCCGCGAGCGCATCCGCACCGTGCCCGACTGGCCGCAGACGGGCGTGCAGTTCCGCGACATCACGCCGCTCCTGCAGGACCCGGAGACTTTCCATGTGCTCATGGACATCTTCATCCGGCGATACGGTCGGAACAGCGGCGAGCAGAACATCAGCCTGGTCGCCGGCATCGACGCGCGCGGCTTCATCCTCGGCGCGGTGCTCGCGCACCAGCTGAAGTTGCCCTTCATCCCGATTCGCAAGAAAGGCAAGCTGCCGTTCGACACGATCACCGAGGAATACGAACTCGAATACGGCACCGGTTCGTTGGAGATTCACTCGGATGCCTGCCGCGCAGGCGACCGCGCGCTGCTGATCGATGACCTGATCGCCACCGGCGGCACCATGCTCGCGGGCGTGAAGCTGCTCGAGCGCCTCGGCGCGAAGCTGGTGGAGTGCGCCGCGATCATCGACCTGCCCGAACTCGGCGGCTCGAAGCGGATTCGCGATGCGGGCCACGCCGCGTACGCGGTGTGCGCCTTCGAGGGGCATTGATGATTGAACCCCGGTCATCGCGAGGAGCGCAGCGACGCGGCGATCTCCGCGCTTCTATCTCCCGATTTGCGCAGGGATCGCGTCGCTGCGCTCGCGATGACTTCGAATAGGTCATGACGCAAGCGCCCCCCCGCCTCGAACTGCGCGGCATCCGCAAGGCCTTCCCCGCGGTGCTTGCCAACGACAACGTGAGCCTCGCGGTGCAGCCGGGCGAAATCCACGCGGTGCTCGGCGAGAACGGTGCGGGCAAGAGCACGCTGATGAAAATCATCTTCGGCGTGCAGCGGCCGGATGCGGGCGTGATTCTCTGGGACGGCAGGCCTGTCAGCGTGGCTTCGCCGCAGGCGGCGCGCGCGCTCGGCATCTCGATGGTGTTCCAGCATTTTTCGCTGTTCGATTCGCTGAGCGTGGCGGAGAACGTGGCGCTCGGGCAGAGCGCGTCGATTAAGCTGGCCGAAGTGCGGCAGCGCATCCTCGACACCTCGAGTGCCTATGGCCTTGAAGTCGAACCGGACCGCCCGGTGCATACGCTCTCGGTGGGCGAGCGCCAGCGGGTGGAACTGGTGCGCGCGCTGCTCGGTTCGCCGCGATTGCTGATCCTTGACGAACCCACCTCGGTGCTCACGCCGCAGGCGGTGGACCGCCTGTTCGAGACCCTGCGCAAACTGGCTGCGGGCGGTTGCAGCATCCTCTACATCAGCCACAAGCTGGACGAGATCAAGCGTCTGTGCACCGCCTGCACCGTGCTGCGCGGCGGGCGCGTCTCGGGCGCGGTGGATCCGCGCAATGCCAGCACCGCCGATCTTTCGCGCCTGATGATCGGCGCCGAGCCGCCGGCGCTCGAGCACCGCGCACCGAACACCGGCCGCGTCGCGCTCGAGGTGCGCGCGCTGTCGCTCGCTGCGCAGGACCCGTTCGGCACCTCGCTCGATCGCGTATCGCTCGAGGTGCGCGAGGGCGAGATCGTTGGCATCGCCGGCGTGTCGGGCAACGGCCAGCAGGAACTGCTCGCCGCGATCGCGGGCGAAGACCGTCGTGCTGCACCGTCCGCGATCCGCGTCTTCGATGCCGACGCGGGTACGCTCGCGCCGCGTCGCCGCCGCGCGCTCGGCCTGCGCTATGTGCCGGAGGAACGCCTTGGCCATGCGGCGGTACCCTCGCATTCGCTTTCGGACAACACTTTGCTCAGCCGCGCCGGTGCGGACACGCTCCATCGCGGCTGGATACGCCGTGCGCAGCTGGACGCGATCGCACAGGGCGTGATCGAGCGCTTCGGCGTGAAGACCTCGGGCGTGCGTGCGGTGGCGCGCAGCCTTTCCGGCGGCAACCTGCAGAAATACATTGTCGGCCGTGAAGTGTCGGCGGAACCGAAAGTGCTGGTGATCGCGCAACCCACCTGGGGCGTGGATGTGGGCGCAGCGGCGCAGATCCGCGGCGAACTGCTCGCGCTGCGCGATCGCGGCTGCGCGATTCTGGTGGTGTCGGAGGAACTCGATGAACTGTTCGAGATCGCCGATCGCCTGTATGTGATCGCCAAGGGCCGCGTATCGCCGGGCGTGGCGATTTCCTCGATGACGGTGGAGCGCGTCGGTCGCTGGATGAGCGGGCTGTGGGCGGGGGAAGGATCGCAGGCGGAGGTATCGCATGCGACTTGAGCTTCGCCCCGCGCCGTCCGCACTGATGGTGTGGCTCTCGCCGGTGATCGCGCTGCTGCTCACGGTGAGCATCGGGGCCGCGCTGTTCGCGCTGCTCGGCAAGGACCCGGTGCGAGGTCTGGCCGTATTTTTCGTCGAGCCGCTGAAAAGCTCGTACGCGTTATCGGAGCTCGCGGTGAAGGCGACACCGCTGATGCTCTGCGCGCTTGGGCTTGCGATCGGGTTTCGCGCCAACGTGTGGAACATCGGTGCCGAGGGCCAGCTTCTGCTCGGCGCGATCGCGGCGGGCGGCGTGGCCCTGCTCGCCGGGCCCGGCACCGGCCGCTGGATCGTGGTGTTCATTCTGCTTGCGGGCGTCGCGGGCGGCATGGCCTGGGCTGCGATCGTCGCGTGGTTGCGCGACCGCTATCACGCCAACGAAATCCTGGTCAGCCTGATGCTGGTGTATGTCGCGCAGCTGCTGCTGGCCTACCTGGTGTACGGGCCGTGGAAAGACCCCGCGGGGTTCAACTTCCCGCAGACCAAGCGCTTCCTCGCGGTCACCAACCTGCCCTTGCTGATCGACCAGACACGCATGCATATCGGGTTTGTGATCGCACTTGCCGCTGCTGCGGTGGCCTGGCTCTACATGTTCCGTCACTACGGCGGCTACCAGTTGCAGGTGGGCGGCATCGCGCCGCTGGCGGCGCGCTATGCGGGCTTTTCCGACCGCCGCGCTCTCTGGACGGCACTGCTCATCGGCGGCGGCGCGGCCGGGCTCGCGGGCGCGCTGGAGGCCGCCGGTCCGCTGCGCCAGCTCACGCCGCATGTGTCTGCGGGCTACGGCTTTGCCGCGATCATCGTGGCCTTCGTCGGCCGCCTGCATCCGCTGGGCATCGTGTTCGCAAGTATTCTTTTGTCGATGTTCTTCATCGGCGGTGAGCTTTCGCAATCGCGCCTCGGCCTGCCGAATTCGCTCTCGGGTGTGTTCCAGGGCGTTTTGCTCTTCAGCCTGCTTGCCTGCGACACCTTCATTCTCTACAGGTTGCGATGGACGCCGCGGCTCTCCTGATCGCAGCCACGCTCAGCGCCGGCACGCCGTTTGCCATTGCGGCGCTCGGCCTCCTTATGAACGAGCGCGCCGGCGTGGTGAATCTGGGCGCCGAAGGCATGATGCTGATCGCGGCGGTGGCGGGCTTCGCGGTGGCGATCCATACCGGAAGCGACCTGCTTGCGATCGGCGGAGGCGCTCTTGCGGGTGCGGCGGCGGCGGCGGTGTTCGGCCTGTTTGCGATTTATCTCAACACCAACCAGTACGCCACCGGGCTCGCGCTGTCGCTCTTCGGCGTGGGCTTTTCCGCCTTCGTCGGCATAGGCTATGTGAGCCGGAACCTGCCTCGGACCGCACCCACGGGCGTGCCGGGACTCGCGGATGTGCCCTTGCTCGGCACTGCGGTCTTTCGCCACCACTGGGCGGTGTATCTCGGCATTGCGCTTGCGATCGCGATCGCCTGGTTCCTGTATCGCACCCGTGCGGGCCTGGTGATCCGCTCGGTGGGCGAATCGCCCGAATCGGCGCACGCGCTCGGCTTGCCGGTGCGCGGCATCCGCTTCGCCGCGGTGTGCTTCGGCGGCGCGTGCTGCGGCCTGGCCGGCGGATACCTTTCGGTGGTGTACACGCCGATGTGGGTGGACGGCATGGTTGCCGGTCGCGGCTGGATTGCGTTGGCGCTCACGACGTTTGCCACCTGGCGGCCGGCACGGGTGCTGGTGGGTGCGTATCTTTTTGGCGGTGTGACGATCATCCAGTTTCACCTGCAGGGATTCGGCGTGGAGGTGGCGTCGCAGTTGCTGTCGATGCTGCCTTATGTCGCCACCATCGTGGTTCTCGCCCTGATCTCGCGCAATCCCGACTGGATACGCGCCAACATGCCCGCCTCGCTCGGCAAGCCGTTTCATCCAGGAAACTGAGCGGGGTCGTAGCGGGTACGTCGGGTTTTCCGCGTGCACATATAATTGCGACGTCGCCGTCCCAACACTTTCATTGACCCAGGAGTTCCCATGTTCAAGCGTCTGCAAAGCCCCTGGCTGCTCGCCGCAGCCGTCGCGCTTCCGCTGCTGATCGCCGGCTGCGGCAAGGAAGAACCGAAACCCGCGCCCGCCTCCGCGAAGGCGGAAGCGCCCAAGCCCGATCCGCTGAAGATCGGCTTCATCTACGTCGGCCCCACCGGTGACGCCGGCTGGACCTTCGCGCACGACAACGCGCGCAAGGAAATAGAGAAGGAATTCGGCGACAAGGTAAAAACGAGCTTTGTCGAGAGCGTGCCCGAGGGTGCGGACGCCGAGCGCGTGATCCGCGATCTCGTCGGCCAGGGCAACAAACTGATCTTCGGTACTACCTTCGGCTACATGGAGCCGATGCTGAAAGTTGCCGAAGACACCAAGGCGGTGCGCTTCGAGCACGCCACCGGCTACAAGTCGGCCGAAAACATGCGCACTTACGATTCGCGCACGTACGAAGGCGCCTACCTCGCGGGCATCATCGCCGGCAAGATGACCAAAACCAACAAGCTCGGCGTGGTCGCCTCGATTCCGATCCCGGAAGTGCTGCGCAACATCAACGCCTACACGCTTGGCGCGCAGAGCGTGAACCCGAAGGTCGTGACCCGCGTGGTCTGGATCAACAAGTGGTTCGATCCGGGCAAGGAGCGCGAAGGCGCGGTGGCGCTGATGGACCAGGGCGCGGACGTGCTGCTGCAGAACACCGACTCCACCGCCGTGGTGCAGGCGGCGAACGAAAAAGGCAAGTTCGCCTTCGGCTGGGACAGCGACATGTCCAAGTTCGCGCCGGAAGCACACCTCGCGTCTGCGGTCATCAACTGGACGCCGTACTACAAGAAGGCGGTCAAGGAAGCGCTCGATGGCAGCTGGAAGAAGGAGCACAACTGGTGGGGCGTGAAGGAAGGCGCGATCGACCTGGTGCAGATCTCCGCCAAGGTGCCCGAGGATGTGAAGAAACTGGTCGAAGAGCGCAAGGCGGGCCTGAAGGACGGCAGCTTCGTGATCTGGAAAGGCCCGATTCGTGACCAGGCCGGCAAGGAAATGCTGCCTAAAGACCAGGCTGCTGACGACAAGTGGATGCACGACATCAAGTGGTATGTGAAAGGCGTCGAAGGCAAGGTGCCTTCGGGCGGGTGATCCGCGCGCGCTGAACGAAAAGCCCGGCCGCTGCCGGGCTTTTTCTTTGTAACTTGCCGTTTAGCGCGTGGTTCGCTTGCGTGGCGGGGTTCCCGTGCCGGGTGCGAGAGTCTTCAGATACACGGGCATTTCCTGGCGCAGAACCTGACGGAGCAAGCGCTCGGTGACCGGTTGCTCGCTTTGCGCAATATATTGCCGAAGCGCTTCGTTCATCATCGTTTGGTAGCCGGTGCCGGATTTTTCGGCGCGTTCCCGGAATGCGTCGAGAATGCTGTTGTCGATGAATATGGAAATGCGTGTCTTGCCCTTTTGGGGAATGACCGCACCGCGCGTGCCCTTGGAAAAATCGTACTCAGCCTTCATAAGCTCTCCGTTCCCGACGTGTCGCACGGCGTGCCGAAATGAGGCGGTACTCGCCGCCCCGTTCGGTATAGATCACCACCAGGATTGCTCCCGCACTTCCAAGCCCGACGGCAATGAATCGGGCCTCGCTTTCCGCGTCAGGATCTTCGACCGTGATTGCCAGCGGATCACCGAGCACGCCTTCGGCATCAGCGAATGGCACGCCGTGCTTGCGCAGATTGGCCGCAGCTTTGGCGGGGTCGTATTGAAACTGCACGCCATAAGAATATATATTTCATATGCATATGGCAAGCATAGTGCGCGCTGCGGTTTCCTCTGCCTCGCAGCGCTCGGCTTCGTCCGGGCTTCGTCATACGAGCATGTTAAGATTCAAGGACTTATATGCAGAGTGAAGCACGCATGAATGTCGTCATACTCGCTGCCGGCCAGGGCAAGCGCATGCAGTCGGATTTGCCCAAGGTGCTGCATCCGATCGCGGGAAAGGCCCTGCTCGCGCATGTGCTCGACACCGCGCGCGCGCTTGGCGGCTCGCGCATGGTGGTGGTGTACGGCCACGGCGGCGAAGTCGTGCGCGAGAGGCTTGCGTCAGATGACATCGTCTGGGCGAAGCAGGATCCGCAGCTCGGCACAGGGCACGCGGTGATGCAGGCGGTGCCTCATCTCGATGATGCGATGCCGACGCTGATTCTCTACGGCGACGTGCCGCTCACCCGTGTGCTCACGCTCAAGAAGCTGATTGCGGCCGCCGGCCGGGGCATGGCGGTGCTCACCGTCGATCTTGCCGACCCGACCGGTTACGGCCGCATCGTGCGCGACAACGGGGCGTTGCGCCGAATCGTAGAGCACAAGGATGCGTCGGCCGAGGAGCGCGCGATACGCGAAGTCAACACCGGCATCCTGATCGCGCCGACAGCGAAGCTGAAGGCCTGGTTGGGCGGCCTGTCGAACAACAACGCGCAGAAGGAGTACTACCTCACCGACGTGATCGCGATGGCTGTGGCCGAAGGCGTGACGGTCGCTTCCGCGCAACCGGCGGACGAGTGGGAAACGCTCGGGGTGAACAGCCGTGCGCAGCTGGCCGAGCTCGAGCGCATCCACCAGCGCAACATTGCGAATGTGCTGCTCGAGGCGGGCGTGAGCCTCGCCGACCCGGCGCGCATCGACGTGCGAGGGTCCCTTGTGTGCGGACGCGACACCGCGATCGACGTGAACTGCGTGTTCGAGGGCGAAGTCGTGCTCGGCAGCCGCGTGACGGTGGCGGCCAACTGCGTGCTGCGCAATGTGCGCGTCGGCGATGACACGCGCATCGAACCCTTCTGCCATATCGACGGCGCCGAGGTCGGGCGCGACAACCGCATCGGCCCGTGGGCGCGGCTGCGCCCGGGCACGAAGCTCGCCGATCATGTGCACATCGGAAATTTTGTCGAGGTGAAGGCAAGCGACATCGGCGAAGGCTCGAAAGCCAATCACCTTGCCTATATCGGCGACACCAGTATCGGGAAGAACGTCAACGTGGGTGCGGGCACCATCACCTGCAACTACGACGGCGTGAACAAGCACCGCACCGTGATCGAGGACGACGCCTTCATCGGATCGGACACCCAGCTCGTCGCGCCGGTGCGCGTGGGCCGGGGCGCGACTCTCGGCGCCGGTACCACGCTCACCAAGGACGCGCCCGAAGGCAAGCTCACGATTTCGCGTGCGAAGCAGATCACCATTGAAAACTGGTCGCGACCGGTAAAGAAACCCAAAAGCAAGTGAAACCGCAGATAAACGCAGATGAACGCGGATAAACCCCGGACCGCATTTCATCTGCGTTTATCCGCGTCCATCTGCGGTTCCGAAAAAGGTGTCCCATGTGCGGCATAGTCGGTGCAATAGCAAAACGTAACGTCGTCCCCATCCTGATCGAGGGGCTCAAGCGTCTCGAATACCGTGGTTACGATTCAGCGGGCGTCGCTGTTGTCGATGGCAAGGACAATGGCAAGCTGCAGCGCGTGCGTTCCACCGGCCGCGTGGCGGAACTGGAAAAGCTTTCGCAGGCGGAGCATGTCTCGGGCGAACTCGGCATTGCCCACACCCGCTGGGCCACCCACGGCGTGCCCTCGGAGAAGAACGCGCACCCGCATATCTCGGGCGGGATTTCGGTCGTGCACAACGGCATCATCGAGAACCACGACGAGCTCCGCGCCCGGCTGCGTTCGCAGGGCTATGTGTTCCTGTCCGACACCGACACCGAGGTGATCGCGCATCTGGTGCATTCCTTCTACAAGGGCGGCGCCACCTTGTTCGACGCGGTGCGCCGCACCACCGCGGAACTCATCGGTGCCTATGCAATCGCGGTGGTGAGCGAAAACGACAGGACGCATCTTGTCGTTGCGCGTCACGGCGCGCCGTTGCTGCTGGGTCTGGGTGAGGGCGAGAACTTTGCCGCCTCCGATGCATCGGCGCTGATCCAGGTGACGCAGAAGATCGTCTATCTGGAAGACGGCGATTGCGCCGAGGTGAAGCTCGACCGTGTCACCATCGTCAATGCCAAGGGCGATGTGGTCGAGCGTCCGGTGCACATCTCGCAGCTCTCCGCGTCTGCCGTGGAACTGGGCAACTACACGCACTACATGCAGAAGGAAATATTCGAGCAGCCGATGGCTGTGGCCAACACGCTCGAGATGGTGACCAGCGCGCAATCGGTGTCGCCACAACTCTTCGGTGCGGAAGCCGGGCGGATTTTCTCCGACATCGATTCGGTGCTGATCCTTGCCTGCGGCACGAGTTACAACGCCGGGATGGTGGCGCGCTACTGGCTGGAAGGCGTGGCGGGCATTCCCTGCAGCGTCGAGATCGCGAGCGAATACCGTTACCGCGAATCGGTGCCGCATCCGCGCACGCTGGTGATCACCGTGTCTCAATCGGGCGAGACCGCCGACACACTGGCCGCGCTGCAGTACGCAAAATCGCTCGGTCTGCTCTACAGCCTGTCGATCTGCAACGTACCCGAGTCCGCGCTGGTGCGCGCCTCCGACCTGCGCTTTCTCACCCGCGCGGGACCGGAGATCGGCGTCGCCTCGACCAAGGCCTTCACCACCCAGCTCGCCGCGCTCATCTTGCTCACCATGGTGCTCGCCAAGTTGCGTGGTCGCCTCACCACGGAGCGCGAAACCGAACTGCTGCACCAGATGCGCCATCTGCCAACGGCGCTCGCGAACGTGCTGCACGTCGAGCCGCAGATCAAGATGTGGGCGGAGAAATTCGCCACCCGCCACCATGCGCTGTTCCTCGGCCGAGGCATTCACTGGCCGATCGCAATGGAAGGCGCGCTCAAGCTGAAGGAAATCTCCTACATCCACGCCGAGGCCTATGCCGCGGGCGAACTCAAGCACGGCCCGCTCGCATTGGTCGACAAGCACATGCCGGTGGTTGCAATCGCGCCCAAGGACGCCCTGCTGGAGAAGCTCAAGTCCAACCTGCAGGAAGTCCGCGCCCGCGGCGGCGAGCTGCATGTACTCGCCGACCAGGACACCAAGCTCACCGACGCGGAGGGCCTGCACGTGATCCGCATGCCCGACCATGCGGGCATCCTCTCGCCTATCCTGCATACCATCCCGCTGCAACTGCTTGCGTATCACGCGGCGCTGGAGCGGGGGAACTATGTCGACAAGCCGAGGAATCTGGCGAAGTCGGTGACGGTGGAATAGTCCCGGTAGGACCTCTGCCGGAGAACCCCGGCGGTGGTGAACCAAAGCACCTCAGTCTTTGCTCAGATCCACTGACGCTGGACATCCGTCCACTGAGT
>CANIEV010000073.1 GCA_947466535.1 Betaproteobacteria bacterium | reverse complement strand
TTGCATCGCCCGCGTGCAGTCGCGGCCGGCGTTTCGGCGCGGGCCACGGACTGGCTAGCTTTACCCTGCGGATATCGCCCGGAGGAAGCTCGGCGAGCACGATCGCGCGCGGATGGTTCACGCGCGGACGCGTGCCCATCCACACCACGTGGCCACCTGCCATCCGGTAGGGCGCGGTTTCAAACCCCTTGATGACGTCGAGCATGCCCCCGCAGCCTTGCAGCGCTGCATGGGCACGCTCGCCGATAGCAAGAGCGGTGACGGTTTGCGGCGGGCGGGCGAGATCAAGCATCGGGGACGATGTGTGTGCCGGCGCGACCCGCGAGGGCTTCCGAAGCGAGTTCGAGCGATGTAATGACGACTTCTCCTTTGCGAGCGGCGAGAAAACGCAATGCCGCGTCAATCTTGGGTCCCATGCTGCCCGGCGGAAACTGTCCATCCGCCGCATGCTTTTTCGCTTCGCTTGCACTCATCCGGTCGATGAAACGCTGCGATGGCTTGCCGAAATCGACCGCCACACGATCGACCGCAGTCAGCATAACCAGCCGCTCGGCGCCAAGGCTGGCCGCAAGCAAGGCACTCGTGAGGTCCTTGTCGATGACCGCAGGCACACCGTGGTAGCTGCCATCAGGCTGGCGCACCACCGGGATGCCGCCACCGCCCGCGACGATCGGCACCACGCCGGCATCGAGAAGCGCGTCGACTGCGACGAGATCCACGATGGCGCGCGGTTGCGGCGAGGCAACCACCCGGCGATAACCCCGTCCGGAATCCTCGATGAAGTCCCAACCGGTTCCAGCTGCCATGCCCTCCGATTCAGCCTTGCTGAAGAAACGCCCAACCGGTTTGGTGGGGTGGGCAAACGCCGGATCGTGTGCATCGACTTCGACCTGGGTGAGCAGGCAGACCACCGGCGCATTGAGGCCGTGGCTGCGCATCACGTTGCCCAGGCTTTGCTGGAGCATGTAGCCCATGCCGCCCTGCGAGTGCGCAACACAGACATCCATCGGCATCGGCGGAAGCTCGGATGCGGTGCGCGCCATGCGAAAAAGGATGTTGCCGACGACCGGTCCGTTGCCGTGCGTGAGCACGAGCTGGCAGCCGCCGTTGATCATGTGCACGAGATGCTCGCTCAGCCCCGCCATCAGGGCGAGCTGCTCCTCCGCCGTCCCCTTGATGGTGGGCGGATAGCTTGCGTTACCCCCGAGGGCAACGACGACGCGGGGACGGGCTGTGTTCACGGTCACCGGTTCAGGCGCTGCGCGCGACCTTGCCTGCGGCGACGGCACCGTGCGCCGCATGCGCCACCACTGCTCCCGCGAGCGCCGCAGCTGCAGCGCTGGAATCAGTCATCGCGATGCCCAGGGCTTCGAGTGCGCGCTTCTGGAGGGAGAGCTGCTGCGTGTCTTCCTCGGTGCCGCAGACAAAACCCACGAACACCAGCGCCCGCCCGCCCGCCTTGGCCTTCGCCCGGGCTTCGGTGACCGCGGGCGCGAGCGCCGCTGCGGGATCGGCATGACTTCCGTAACCCAGCACTATGTCGAGAAGTATGACCGCGGTCTGCGGGTCGTTCGCCTCCGCGAGCAGGCGTTCGGCGCGCGAGCCGAAGTCGATCATCGGATGCGGGCGGCCGACGGTGAATTCATCGCTGCCGAGATCCACGACGGTATGTTCCCGGCTCTTCTTGGGGTCGGCGAGCTCGTGCGCCTTGTCGACCGGGACATTGGACCAGGTCGAAATTCCCGCATCGCGCAGGACGAGCTGGGCTTCGGTGCAGTAGGTGCCGCCGGAAAACAGCCCGCGCAAATACCGCTGCCCGGGGGCGAGCATCGCGGCAAGGTCTTTCGCGCGCGGATCGGCGGCCGGTGCAGCTGCGCTGTCGACCGGGCGTCCCGCGGCGAGTGCGCAAGCCACGCGAGCCGCGTCGTAGAGGTTGGCAACGCGATGGACACCGTGGGATGCGGCACCGCCGGTGTCGCCAAGAAACAGCACCACCACCGGCTTGCCGGCGCGCGTGACTTCATCCAGGACCTTCGCGGCGACCGCGGGTGCCGGCGGCTTGGACGCAATGACGATCACGTCTGTGCCCTTGTCCGCAGCAAGCATGCGAAGCCCCTGGCGCAATGTAATACCGCCGATCTCGGCGTACAGATCGCGCCCGCCGGTGCCGATCGCGTGCGAGATACCCTCCCCCATGCGATGGATCTGAGAGGTGATTTCCTGCAGGCCGGTGCCGGAAGCCGCGACCACACCGATACGTCCACGCCGGACAGTGTTGGCAAACCCGAGCGGGACGCCACCTATGATCGCCGTGCCGCAGTCCGGCCCCATCATCAACAGGCCCTTTTTCTCGGCGAGTTTCTTGAGTGCGATCTCCTGCGCAATGGGCACGTTGTCACTGAACATGAATACGTTGAGGCCGCGCTTGAGCGCTTTCAGTGCCTCGGCCGCTGCATACGTGCCCGGCACCGAGATTTGCGCAAGGCGCGCCTCGGGAAGCTCTGCCATCCCCATGACAAGGGTCTTTGGCGTGATCTTCACCAGCGTCGAACCTGCATTGTCGCCGTCGCCACCCGACAGGCGCTTGTCCGCCTCCGCGAATGCTGCCTCCGCAGAAGCAGCCTTGTCCGCGTCGATCACCAGCAGAAGGTCGCTCGGTTTCGCCACCTTCGCGTCCGACAGCAGCAAGCCCGCTTCGGTGAGTATCTCGAGATTCGCAGGCGTCGCCATCATCAACGTGGCGCGGCGGATTCCTTCCATTCGCAGCAAGGCTTCGGCCACTCGCATCAGCGAGACCGAGTCCTTGTACAGATTGGACTTGATTCGACACTGGATCGGCAATTTCGCTCCGTCTGTACTGTCGTTGATCCGGACTCGGGGATTTGCGATGTGCGACCGGTGCTCGTGGTGCCCAGGGCGGGGCTCGAACCCGCATGCCGGGATTAGCGGCGAGGGATTTTAAGTCCCTTGTGTCTACCAGTTTCACCACCCGGGCCGTAGCGCCAGCCGCATCGGCCGGCGAATACCGAAGCCTGTTCCCGAAGCCGAATAACTATGAAAACCGCAAGCCGCAATTATAGGCTTTGCGGGCCTGCACTGATAGGCCAAACGGCAATCCTGAAACTGGGACGCCAGAACGCAGGAGATCAAAAGACGGGAGGGGGTGGAGGCGCGGGCGGGAGTCGAACCCACCTAGACGGCTTTGCAGGCCGCTGCATAACCGCTTTGCTACCGCGCCGTGTGCAAACTGCACCGCTTCAAGCTGACGAGGGCCGGTAAAACCCGGAACTCGTACTGCCAGAAAACAAGGGGCCGATCTGAGCCGGCCCCGTGGGGATTTTTGGAGCGGGAAAGGAGGTTCGAACTCCCGACCTCGACCTTGGCAAGGTCGCGCTCTACCAGCTGAGCTATTCCCGCATCGAGGTCGGCATTCTAGGCGTTGAGCTTGAGCCGGTCAAGCCGGGCTAGTGTCTTTCCAACCGTCGCCCCGGCCATGAGCACCGGATGTCCACACCCAAACCGCCGCTTCAACGACGCGATATTCCGGCGAGCTTCAGGTAGTAGAACATCGACACCAGGGTCAGTACCGCGGCGAGCCAGATCAGCCAGGTGCCGATACGCTGCGGATCAAAATCGCCGATCCGCTCGTGGTAGAGAAGCATCGGAATCGCGATCATTTGAAAGACTGTTTTCAGCTTGCCGAGAAAATTCACCGCCACGCTCTTGCTCTGCCCGATGTTGGCCATCCATTCGCGCAGGGCAGATATGGCGATCTCGCGCCCAATGATGATCATCGCGACCACCGCCGCCGCCCGCTCGAGTTCGACCAGGACGATCAGCGCCGCCGCCACCATCAGCTTGTCGGCGACCGGGTCCAGGAACGCCCCGAACGCAGACATCTGGTTGAGCTTTCGCGCGAGATATCCGTCCAACCAGTCAGTCACCGCCGCGGAGACGAACAGCACGGTTGCAACGAGATTCTTTTCCCAGGTGCCAAGCCACGAAGTCGGCAGGTACAAGGTACCGACGATTGCCGGAATCATGAGGATCCGAAGCCAGGTCAGTATGTTCGGCAAATTCAGGGGCGCGACCGCCCGCGCTCGTTCAGGCTGCATGCAGTTCCTTGTATATCTTTTCCGCAAGCGTACGGCTAATTCCTTCGACCTGCGCGATGTCCTCGATGCTCGCCCCGAGCACGCCGCGCAGCCCACCGAATCGGGCGAGCAACTGCTTCCTGCGTTTTGCGCCTATACCCGGTATTCCTTCAAGCGACGAGGTGACGCGCTTCTTTCCTCGTTTGGCGCGATGGCCGGTGATCGCAAACCGGTGTGCTTCATCGCGAATCGCCTGGATCAGGTGCAGGCCGGGATTGTCAGGCGCAAGCATGACAGGTAGCTCGCGCCCCGTCACCCAGAGTTCTTCCAGGCCGGCCTTGCGCTCCGGCCCCTTGGCGACACCTACCAGCGCGATATCGCCAAGCCCGAGTTCCTCCAGCACCGCCGCGGCGATGCCCATCTGCCCTTTCCCGCCGTCGATCAGGAGCAGATCGGGTGCGACCCCTTCCCCGCTCGCGACTTTTCCAAGGCGTCGTTCCAGCGCCTGCTTCATTGCGGCGTAGTCATCGCCCGGCGTGATCCCTTCGATGTTGTAGCGGCGGTACTCGGCACGTCGCATTTCCTTCTTGTCGTAGACGACGCAGGAGGCGACCGTCGCCTCGCCGCCGGTATGGCTTATGTCGAAGCACTCCACGCGCTGGATAGTATCGGGCAGACCGAGGCCTTCTCGCAGCGCGACCAGCCTTGCCTCCTGCGTACTCTGCTCGGACAGCCGCTGGTGGAGAGCCTGGCGTGCGTTCTCGACCGCCATGTCCAGCCAGGCGCGGCGCTCACCAGCCGGCCGAGTCACCACATGGACCTTGTGCCCGGAATGCTCGGTGAGCACGGTCGCCAGATCGTCGCCGTCGATTTCCGCGCCCACGACAATTACGCCCGGCACCGGACGTTCGAGGTAATGCTGCGCGACAAAAGCAACAAGCACCTCGCCTGCGTCCTCACCCTGCGCGTTCTGCGGGAACAGGCTGCGATCACCGAGATGACGTCCGCCGCGAATCATCGCGAGGTTGACGCAGGACACGCCGCGTTCGGAAGCGAATGCAATTACATCGGCATCCTGATCGGAGGCGGATTCGGCGTACTGCCGCTGCGTCATGCGCGCAAGGGACTGGACCTGGTCCCGATAGATCGCCGCCTGTTCGAAATTCAGCGCTTCGGCCGACTTCTGCATTTTGTCGCCCAGACCCGAAATCACCGCGTCGCTTTTTCCGTCCAGGAAAAGCTTCGCGTGCGAAATGTCCTCCGCGTAAGCCTCTCTCGACACCAGATTCACGCACGGGCCGGAACAACGCCGGATCTGGTGCAACAGACAGGGCCGCGAGCGATTCTGGAACACCGTGTCCTCGCAGGTGCGCAGGCGGAACACACGCTGGAGCAACTGGATGCTCTCCCTCACCGCCCAGGCGTTCGGAAACGGACCGAAATAATCGTTTTCCCGATCGAGCAGGCCGCGGTAAAAACCCAGGCGCGGGAACTCGTGCCCGCTGATCATCAGGAACGGATAGGACTTGTCGTCGCGAAACAGGATGTTGTAGCGCGGCGACAGCGACTTGATCAGATTGTTCTCGAGAATCAGCGCCTCGGCTTCCGATCGGGTGACGGTCGTCTCGATCGATGCGACCTGCGAGACCATCATCGCAATCCTCGGACCGTGCGCCGTCTTCTGGAAGTAGGAGGAAACGCGCTTCTTGAGGTCGCGCGCTTTTCCCACATAGAGGACTTCCGACGCTGCACCCAGCATCCTGTACACGCCCGGCTTGCCAGGCAAACGCGCGAGATAGCCCTTGATATCGAACGTTCGCGGCTCGTCCGGCGGTGTTTCCGGGCACGCGGGCGTGGAGGTGCTGTCGTTGCTCACGTTCTTGCTATCCGGCGAAAAAGGCCTCGATATCCCGGAACACCGCCTCGAACATCACGGTCGTCAGGCGCCCGGTGTTGGTGTTGTAACGACTGCAATGATAGCTGTCAAAGAGTACGGCACTCCCGAGATCATGCCTCGCCTGATGCGCGAACTTGAACGCCGAAGCCTTGAGGCCGACCGCACGCAGAACCGCCGCGTGCGCGACCGTGCCGAGTGCAAGGATGGCTCGCGGTTTCGCGGAAGCAATCTCAGCAGACAGAAAATCATTGCAAAGTTTCACCTCCGCCGGAAGCGGCTTGTTCTCGGGCGGCAGGCATTTCACCGCGTTGGTAACGCGGCAGTTCCTGAGGACCAGACCGTCTTCGGGATCGGCCGTGCCCACCATGTTGGCGAATCCGAACTTGAACAGCGTCTGGTAGAGCAGGATGCCGGCGTAATCACCGGTGAAGGGCCGGCCGGTGCGATTGGCACCGTGCATGCCCGGCGCGAGCCCGACGACCAGCAGCTTCGGCTTCGTGGCGCCAAAGGGCGGCACCGGATGCGCAAAATAATCCGGACGGTCGCGCCGCACCCCGTCGAGGAAGCTCGCAAGCCTCGGACAGGCTCGGCAGTTTGCGTCGTACAGGGATGACATGTTCAGGCGCGCTTTGTGCCATCCGGCGCGTAGGCGAGCTCGTGCAGCACAAGCGCGTCCGCGTAGCCCGGATTCGCCGCAGCCGGACGACCGGGATTGCGCCCGCGCAGGCGTTCGATACGGGCAATGTCCACCGGCCCTGCGCGGTATCCGTCTACGAGTTCGCGCGCCAGGTCGGGACGGTTGCAGACCAGGACCATGTCGCACCCGGCTTCGATGGCAGACCGCGCGCGTTCGATGACCCCGCCCACGACGCTTGCACCTTCCATGGTCAGATCATCGCTGAAGATCAGCCCGTCGAACCCCAGCCGTCCGCGAAGAATGTCGCGCAACCAGACAGACGAGAAGCCGGCGGGCTGCGCGTCCACCGCCGGGTAGATCACGTGGGCCGGCATGATCGCTGCGAGTCCCTGCGGAATCAGCATCCGGTAGGGCTCGAGATCGATGCGTTCTATCTCTGTGCGCCCCCGCTCATCCACGGGAATTGCCACGTGCGAGTCCGCCTCTGCCCAGCCGTGACCGGGAAAATGCTTGCCCACCGAGGCCATACCCGCCTCGGCAAGTCCGGCGACGAGCGCACCCGCCACTTCGCCCACGAGGCCGGGATCGCCGGAAAACGCGCGGTCACCGATCACCGCCGAGCGGCCGAAATCCAGGTCGAGGACCGGAGTGAAACTCAGGTCAATACCGTCCTCCAGAAGTTCGGCGGCAAGGATCCGTCCCTCGGCTCGCGCAAGTTCGAGCCCCGAGGCGTGGTCCCGGATAACCGCCTCACCAAGCGAACGCATCGTCGGCAGGCGTGTATAGCCATCGCGAAATCGCTGCACGCGCCCGCCTTCATGATCGACCGTGATCAGCAATCCGGGCTTTCGCAGGGCACGAATAGACGAAGTCAGTGCGCGGAGCCGGTCACGTGACTCGAAATTCCGGGCGAACAGGATCACACCACCGACCTCGGGATGCATCAGCAGGTTGCGTTCATCGGCCGTAAGTTCAAGGCCGGCTACGTCAACGACCACCCGTCCGAGAGTCATTCCCCCTCCAGTACGATGAAGGCACAAGCCATGCCGGTCTCGTCGGTGATGCTCACATGGGTGTTCACTATGCCCCGCTTTTGCATGAATATTGACAAGCGCTCGGAACAACGCAGAACCGGCTTGCCCGAGCGTGCGTTTTCAACCCAGACGTTCTGCCAGTTGACTGGCGTTCGAATGCCAGTGCCCATCGCTTTGGAAAAGGCTTCCTTTGCTGCGAATCGTTTGGCGAGATATGCTGCCGGTTTGCGATGGCGGCGAAAGCGCTCCAGTTCGGAACAAACAAGTATCTTCTCCGCGAACCGCTCGCCGAATCGCGCAAGTGCGCGCTCGATGCGCCCGATCTCGCACAGGTCGGTACCGATGCCAACGATCATTTGCCCCTCACCTCGGCCCGATGGGCGTCGATCCAGCCGCCTGCCGCATTAGCGCCTTCATCTCGCGCACCGCCTCGCGAAGGCCGACGAATACCGACCGGCTGATGATCGCGTGCCCGATATGCAACTCCCGAACACCCGGAAGTGCGGAAATGGGCCCTACATTCGCATAATTGAGGGCGTGCCCAGCGTTGAAACGCATGCCAAGCCCACGAATCGCGGCTCCCGCAATCCGGATGCGATCGATTTCCTCCACCACTGGAGCGCTTTCGGTGTCGCGGCCACGCGTATGGAAGGCATGCGCATAGGGTCCGGTGTGCACCTCGCAAACCGACGCACCGACACGACTCGCCGCCTCGACCTGGCGCAGGTCCGCATCAATGAATACGCTGACAACAATTCCTGCGTCGGCAATTCGAGCGATTACATCCCTCAGCCGTGCCTCCTGCCCGGCGATATCCAACCCGCCTTCGGTGGTAACTTCGTGTCGGCCTTCGGGAACAAGCATCGCCATCTCCGGCCTGACGGAGCGAGCGATGCCGATCATTTCATCGGTTGCCGCCATCTCCAGGTTTAGCTTGATGTGGGTGAGCTCCCTGAGACGACGCACATCACCGTCCTGAATGTGGCGGCGGTCTTCCCGAAGGTGGACTGTTATCCCGTCTGCGCCGCCTAGGTGCGCCTCGACTGCCGCCCAGACCGGATCCGGTTCGTAGGTCCGACGTGCCTGTCGCACGGTCGCCACGTGATCAACGTTGACTCCAAGTTCGATCATAGTTCGAGCAGTTCCTTGAATATCCGTCGGCTCTCGAGCGGCTTGTAGTCCAGCCGGTGATTGATTATCCAGCGCATGAGCGCCTTGGACTGCGCGAGCGTCGAGGGATCGCTGTAATCATCCCGCGAAAGCGCAAGCAGCGTCTTGCCGTCGATTTCGAACAGGCCTTCGGCACCGTTAAGCCTTACCGGTCCCCGCTCGGGATCGTACGTGTAGCGATCGCCTGAACAGATGCTCTCGCCGCTCGAAGCATCCCGATCGAGCAGCATCTCGTAACCAAGTTCTGACAACAGGGACTTTTCGAATGCGCGGAGGATCGGCGCTGACGGTTCCGCTGCAGCGAGGCGACGCAGCGCTTCCGCATAGCGATCATAAAGAAGATCATGGCCGTCTTCCCGCGGAAGCAGTTTGATCATCAGCTCATTGAGATAGAAACCGCACAGAAGCGCCTCGCCCTTTAGCAAGGGCTGGCCCCCGCCCCACTCCGCCTTCGCAAGTGTCCTGACCTCGCCCTTGCCAAACCATGCGAGGGCAAGGGGCTGGAAAGCCATAAGCACGCCGCGCAGTACGGATCTCGGGCGACGGGCCCCTCGCGCAACCAGCGTCAGGCGCCCGGTCGTGCGTGCGAACACCTCCACCATGAGGCTCGTTTCGCGGTAGGGCCAGGAATGCAGCACATAGGCCTCCTGGCTCTCGGAACGGCGCTCGGCCATGCGTTCAATCGTAGCCCAGGCTTGCGAGCGAGGCCACGTTGTCCGTCCAGCCGGAGCTCACTTTGACAAACACCTCAAGATAGATCTTCCCGCCAAACAGGCGTTCGAGATCAATCCGCGCGCCACTTGCCACCGCCTTCAGTTTCGCCCCCCCGGCACCAATAACGATCGGCTTGTAGCTATCCTTGGCGATTATGATCGATGCGTAGATCCGACGGAGCTTGCCTTCGGTTTCGAATTTTTCGATCACGACTGTGGTGCCGTAGGGAACTTCCTCGCCAAGCAGACGGAACAGTTTCTCCCGGATTCGCTCTGCCGCGAGAAAACGCTCACTTCTGTCGGTAAGTTCTTCAGGTCCGTAGATTGCAGCCTGCTCCGGGAGATAACGGCGAAGCGTCGCAAGAAACTCCCGAAGGTTTCGGCGCTTCTCCGAGCTTACCGGGATGATCTCCGCAAATGTCGCCTCGCCCGAAATCTTCTGAAGAAACGGAACCAACTGGTCACGTCTCACCTTGTCGGTCTTGCTGACCGCAAGCAGCAGCGGAATCCCCGCAGGCACAAGTGACAACAATCTCTTGTCTTCCTCATCAAAGCGCCCTGCTTCGACCACAAGCACGATCGCGTCGACCTCGTCGAGCGCCAGGCGTACGCCCTGGTTCATCACCTTGTTCAACTCGCTTCGATGGCGCGTCTGAAATCCCGGTGTGTCGACAAAGATGAATTGCGTATTCGCATCGGTCAATATCGCCCGAATTCGGTGTCGGGTCGTCTGTGGCTTTGACGAGGTGATACTGATCCGCTCGCCCACAAGCGCATTGACTAGCGTGGATTTACCGACATTCGGCCGTCCGATAATCGCGACGGCTCCGCATCGGAACGATTCAGCGGGACTTGCGGAATTTGCGGCCATGTTCTTCCCGGATTTTTGCGTACGCGTGACTCGCTGCGTCCTGCTCGGCGCTGCGGCGGCTGGATCCTGCGCCGGTGGCCCTTATCGACAGCCCCGGTATTACGCACTCGACTTCGAAATTCTGCTTGTGCGCTGCGCCTTCCGTGGCGACAACGTTATACAGCGGAAGCTCGATCTTCCTCGACTGGAGCAACTCCTGAAGTTGGGTCTTTGGATCCTTGCCTACATCATCCGGATCGAGTTGTGAAAGCTGGCCCGAAAGAAGTCCGACTACCGTTGCACGTGCCGAATCGAATCCGCCATCGATGAATACCGCGCCTATGAGTGCTTCGAGCGCATCGGCGAGTATCGAAGGACGGGAAAATCCCCCGCTTTTGAGTTCCCCCTCGCCCAGCAACAGCCATTCGCCCAAACCGAGATCCTGTGCGGCTTTTGCAAGGGACTCCTGCCTGACAAGGGTTGCACGCAGTCGCGACAATTCACCTTCGCGCAGTTTCTGGTAGCGCGCGTGCAACTCGATTGAAACGATGCAGTTGAGCACGCTGTCGCCGAGAAACTCAAGCCGCTCGTTGTGCGGCGCCCCCCGACTACGATGAGTCAGCGCTTCGCGAGCGAGTGCAGGACTCTTAAAACGATAGCCGACGGCGCGTTCGAGGCGCTCGATATCCATCGGCCGGATTTCTACCGGCCCTTGCTGCTGCCGGCGAAGTCGAACAGGACGCTGACATTCCCGAAAAGGTGCACTTTCATCGGGTAGGCAAACGTGATCACCAGGTCCCCGCCATCCTTGGTGATCTCGAGATCTTCACCGGTGATTGAAACGATCTCGTCCACCTGCGCCCGCTTGTCGAAGGACTTGCGTACCTCCCCCACTGACGCACCGCCTGCAAGCGCAACTGCAGCAACCGACTTCTTGATCTGGAAATACTCAATGTACACGGGAGCGAGCTTGAGCCCGATCAGCGCCCCTACGATAAGAACAGCGCAAATACCGAGCAATGCCCCGATGCTTACGCCACGTTGATACTTGCGCATGTTGACTCCGACTATCTGAACCCGCCGAATCGGCTGAGTTCGCTGAAGTTGAACCAGATGAAAAACGCCTTGCCGACGATGTTTTCGTCAGGGACGAATCCCCAGACCCGGCTGTCCGCAGAGTTGTCCCGATTGTCGCCCATCATAAAAAAGTGTCCGGATGGCACGGTGCACACGACACCCTCATTATTGTAAGTGCAATTCCCACGCCCCGGAAACTGGCGAATGAACGGAACCGCGGCGGGTGCGTCCTCTTCGATCAGGATCGCGTGCTCGCGACCGTCGATCTTCTCCTGGAACTGCTTGGAGTAGTGAATTCGCTCGCGGTTGAGATAATCCGGCATAGGTTTGAGAGGGACTTCCTTGCCGTTGATCGAGAGTTTCTTGTTGATGTAGGAAATCTTGTCTCCCGGCACACCGACCACGCGCTTGATGTAGTCGAGCGACGGATCCTCCGGATAACGGAATACCATCACGTCTCCCCGCTTCGGGTCGTCGATCGGGATGATCTTCTTCTGGACGATCGGCAAGCGCACACCGTAGGCAAACTTGTTCACGAGAATGAAGTCACCGACGATCAGTGTTGGAATCATGGAGCCCGAAGGTATCTTGAAGGGCTCCACCAGAAAGGACCGGAGAAAAAAAACAATCAGAATTACCGGAAAGAAGCTCTTGGGGTACTCAATCCACCAGGGCTCCAGGGCATCTGCGGCACGGCGCTTGGCGAACCAGAGCTTGTCGGCGAGCGCCACCGCGCCTGTGAAAAGAAGGAGTGAGAAAAGTATCAGCGCGAAGTTCATTTACCCTCCACCTGCAGGATCGCAAGAAATGCCTCCTGCGGGATTTCGACCGACCCGACCTGTTTCATGCGCTTTTTGCCGGCTTTCTGTTTTTCGAGCAGCTTGCGTTTGCGCGAAATGTCACCACCGTAACATTTGGCCAGAACGTTCTTTCGCAAGGCTTTCACGGTTTCGCGCGCAATGATGTGCGCACCAATCGCCGCCTGAATTGCGACATCGAACATCTGCCGTGGGATGAGTTCGCGCATTTTTGCCACCAGATCGCGCCCTCGGTAGGGGGCGTTCTCGCGGTGGACCATGAGCGACAACGCGTCAACGCGTTCACCATTGATCAGGATATCGAGCTTGACCACGTCAGCCGCCCGGTACTCCTTGAAATCGTAATCCAGCGAAGCATAGCCCCGGCTCGCCGACTTGAGCTTGTCGAAAAAGTCCATCACGACTTCGTTGAGTGGCATGTCGTAACTGAGCATCACCTGCCGACCGGCGTATTGCATGTTCGTCTGGGTGCCGCGCTTCTGGGTGCACAGTGTGATGATTGCACCGACGTATTCCTGCGGAACGAATATGGTGGTCGCGATCATCGGCTCGCGTATTTCCTCGATCTTCGAGGGGTCGGGCATCTTTGCGGGGTTCTCAACCCGCATCTCCGTCCCATCACCTAGCAGGACCTCGTAGACGACCGTGGGAGCGGTGGTGATGAGTTCCATGCCGTATTCACGTTCCAGCCGCTCCTGGACAATGTCCATGTGCAGAAGGCCGAGAAAGCCGCAGCGGAATCCGAACCCCAGTGCCTGAGAAACTTCCGGCTCGAAATGCAGCGAGGCATCGTTGAGTTTGAGCTTCGTCAGTGCGTCACGAAGCGCCTCATACTGATTCGACTCGATCGGATAGAGGCCCGCGAAGACCTGCGGCTTGATCTCCTTGAATCCGGGCAGCGCCGTCTCCGCAGGATGATCCGCATGAGTAAGGGTGTCGCCGACTTTCGCGTCCGCAAGCACCTTGATTCCAGCGATGACAAACCCGACCTCGCCAGCAGAAAGTTCGTCCTTGCCAAGCGATTTTGGCGTGAACACGCCCACCTGTTCGCACAGGTGCATGGCACCTGTGGCCATGAGCCGAACCTTCTCCTTTGGCTTGAGCACGCCATCAACCATGCGCACCAGCATGACGACGCCGACGTAGTTGTCGAACCAGGAATCGATGACCAGCGCCTTCAGTGGCGCCTTCGGATCGCCTTTGGGCGCGGGAATCCTGCTGATAACCGCTTCGAGAATATCTTCGATGCCCACGCCGGTTTTTGCGCTCGCGAGGATCGCGTCCTGCGCAGGGATACCAATGACATCCTCGATCTCCTTGATCGCCTGTTCCGGGTTTGCCGAAGGAAGGTCGATCTTGTTGAGGACCGCGACTACATCGACTCCCTGCTCGATAGCGGTGTAGCAGTTTGCAACTGTCTGCGCCTCGACACCCTGCGAAGCGTCAACCACGAGCAGCGCGCCCTCGCATGCAGCAAGCGATCGGCTAACCTCGTATGAAAAATCCACGTGCCCCGGTGTGTCAATGAGGTTCAGGTTGTAAATCTTGCCGTCACGCGCCTTGTAATGCAGGGCCGCCGTCTGCGCCTTGATCGTGATGCCCCTCTCTCGCTCCAGATCCATGGAGTCGAGTACCTGTGCGGACATTTCGCGGTCCGACAGACCGCCGCAGAACTGGATGAAGCGATCGGCAAGCGTAGATTTGCCGTGATCGATGTGGGCGATGATCGAAAAATTGCGGATATGCTGCATGCGGTCTCTGGGTGCGAAAAGGGCGCCTCAAGGCGCCCTTTCAAACTGGCTTGGCGGGAAACGCGGGGAATCGTAGAAGCCTGAATTTTATCAGATTTTGGGCTTCACTTGGGCGAGGTATCGACGCAGGACGTCCGCGTCCAGACGGTGTTTCGCGACCTCGCTGCCATGGTCCAGAAGCACCGGCACGTCTTCTCCGTAGCGCCGTTCGAGATCCTCGTCTGCATCGACGTCGAGAATCTCAAGTTCGAATACGGATTCCGCCCTGACCGCTTCGATCACTGCGCGCATGTCTTCGCACAGATGGCAATAGCCCCGGCTGAGAAGCGTCAACCGGGGCAACAACTCACCCACGCGGTGGTCCGTCGTTGCGAATCGTCACAAACAGGTTGTTCTCGCCGCGACGGACATGAAGCGTGAGTACGGCACTGCGTTCCAGACCTGCCACGAACTTGTTGAATTGCTCGGCCGATCGCATTTCCGTGGTTTGCGCTTTGCTGGTAACCGCGGTGATGACATCTCCCTGACGAAGGTCTGCTCGCTGGGGAGCCCTGACATCATCGACTACCGCACCACCGTTTAGCTTCAGGTCCTTCTTCTGATCGGCGCTCAGGTCGCTGACGACGAGGCCGAGACGGTTTGCCGTTTGTTCCGCCGGCTTCGCACCGCGACCGCGCTCTCGGCTTGCGAGGCGATCTTCCGGCAATTCACCCACGGTAACAGTGACCTCTCGCGTGGTCCCCTTCCGAAAGACTTCCATGCTCGACCGGACGCCAGGCCTAGTACTGCCGACGATTCGCGGAAGATCGCTGGATGACGTAACTGCCTTGCCATCAAATTTGGTAATGATGTCGCCAACCTCGATTCCTGACTTCTCCGCCGGACCACCCTTCTCTACCGCGTTGACCAGCGCGCCTTGAGGCTTGGCGAGGCCGAATGACTCCGCGAGTTCTTTCGAAACCTCCTGAATGACGACTCCGATCCGCCCCCGCTGTACGCGACCGACTGTTCGAAGTTGACTCTGGACCTCCATCGCGACGTCAATCGGGATGGCGAAAGACAGACCCATGAAACCACCGGTTCGGCTATAAATCTGGGAATTGATTCCGACCACTTCCCCCCGCAAATTGAAAAGTGGACCACCGGAATTTCCCGGGTTGATTGCCACATCCGTTTGTATGAACGGGACAAAATTCTCCTGCGGAAGGCTGCGCCCTTTCGCGGAGACAATTCCCGCGGTCACCGAATTGTCAAAGCCGAACGGCGAGCCGATCGCGACGACCCATTCACCAACGCGCAGTTTCGCCGGATCACCGAAACGAACCGTGGGCAATCCGGAAGCCTCTATCTTGATCAGCGCAACATCAGTTCGCCTATCCGCTCCGATGACCCGCGCCTTGAATTCGCGCTTGTCCGTCAGCCGAACGTTGATTTCGTCCGCGTTGTCGACGACGTGCGCGTTCGTGAGCACGAAACCGTCCGCGCTGATGATGAAGCCCGATCCCAGGGAGCGGCTTTCGAACTCCCTCGGCCCGGGATTCGGGCCCTGGCCAGGAGCAGGCTGACGGGGGATAAAGCGACGGAAGAAGTCATAGAAAGGATCGTCCTCGTCGATGTTCGGTTGCGGCTGCGTCCCGCTTCTGCGCTCACGATTGCTCGTGGTGCTGATGTTGACCACCGTGGCCCCCTGGGCATCGACCAGCTCGGTGAAGTCAGGCAGCCCACGGACCTGCGCCGATGCAATGGAGGCAGACGCAAGCGCGAGTATGAACACTAAGACTCTGAACATGGGTTATCCCGTGATAGGTGGAACTGAACGTGAATATTCGGATCGTAGGCTGAAAATTGAATTGGAGCGCTCCCGCCGTGCAAGGCAGGACTCACTGTGGCCGGCGAAACTCCACGGCATTGGCTATGAGGCGCACGCTTTCGGGAGGGGTCTCACCGACCACCGTTATCCGGTGATTTCCGACCTGACGGATGTACACATTGATTGCGCCCTGTCGCGCAAGCCCTGACGCCGTCGGCTTGCCTGAGGAGGGTTCGATGAACACCGACACTGCCGCCAAACCGTCGGAAAGAACAATGTGCCCCACCCCGGCCACGCCGCCAAGACTGCGGGTCATCTCGGTCAGCTTGTGAAAGCCCGGTGGCTGTGTACGGATAGTCCAGCCCTGCCCCGCAAGATTCGCTTCGGTCGCACGTGAATCCTCGACTTTCCAGTCACGCCCCTTGGCCGAAAAGCGGGACTTGACGCGATCCCGGTCTATCTGCCCCCCAATCTGCAGCTGGGTGAAATTGAACTGCTCGACGGCAAGACCTTTCTCGTCGTACGTTCTCGCCTTGAGCAGCATTCCCGATGCGGTGTCGGCGCAAAGTTTGTGGCCATAGCGCATGTTGTCCTTGGGATCGAGTACCAGAACCTGGCAATCGTAACCTGCCACCCGCTCAACGTCTCCCTTGCGGATCGTATAGTTGTCAGCGAGCTCGCGAATCTGCTCCGGAAGAATGCCCGGAAAACTTCGCTGTGCCGCCTGCTTGTCGATTCGCATGGTCATGGTGGCGGGCATATAGCAGACCACGTCGTCACCCTCACGCAGGACTTCGCGAGGCATCCCGTCCATTGCCTCAAGGCGTTCACGGGCCCCCCCCGCCTCGACAATGCGGGTAATACGCGAAGTTTCCACAGCCCCACCCTGCTGGTACACGAACACTCCCGTGTAAGACAACTTGTGCGTCGCCGCGTAAGCCTTTTGCAGCCATCCAAGCGCATCGCCGGCCTGTACCTCCGCGAATGCCATCACGGGCAAGAAGCAAGCGATGAACATTGCGAACAGGCGCCCGATGCTCGAGGTCATTTGCCTCCCCCGGAGGACTCTATGGCAACAAGACGCACGTAAGGCGCCACGCCTTGCATGGCACTCGAGGGGGAGTACCGTTGATGCGCAAGCAGGTAGCTCTGGACCTCACTCGCAGCCGGCGCAGGCGCCTGTGCAATCTCCGACTGCATGCCTCCCTGCAGTATCGGCAGTGCCATCCAAGCGACCAGCGCAATGGCCGCAACACTCGCTGCCGCCTGCATGACGCGAAGAGCATTGACCCTTGGAACCAAGGACTTTCGCCTCCGCGGGGACAGAATCGTTGGTTCAGCAGCAAGGCGGCGCGAAACCTTAGTTGCAACCTGCGGCGAGAGGTGTCCGCGCAAGGCGTCTCCGATGAGGTGGCAGGTATCCCACTGTCGGCAGTGTTCCGGGTCTTCGCACATCCACTCAAGGACGCGAGCAGCGTCCGCGTCCGGAAGCTCACCATCAATCAGCGCCGAAACCTTCTCGTTCATGCTTACCATCGTTTGTCCCCGCTTGTTTCCAGAAGCGGCTTCAGCCGATCCGCGATTGCATCGCGCGCCCTGAAAATGCGCGATCGGACTGTGCCAATCGGACAGTTCATTATCGCCGCGATTTCTTCATAACTTAACCCTTCGATTTCGCGCAACTGTATGGCAGTCCGCAATTCTTCAGGAAGCGCATCCATTGCCGCATTCACCGTTTCTCCTATCTGGCGCGTCATCAACAAGCTTTCGGGCGTATTGATGTCCCGCAACTGTTCCGCGTCCTCGAATCCCTCCGCCTCTTCGGAATCGTGTTCCGTGCTTGTCGGCGCGCGACGCCCCTGCGCCGCGAGATAGTTCTTGGCAGTATTGATTCCTATCCGGTAAAGCCAGGTGTAAAACGCGCTGTCTCCCCTGAACGAAGGTAGCGCCCGGTACGCCTTTATGAACGCCTCCTGCGCAACATCCTCCACCTCTGAAGAATTTCTGATGAATCGACTCAGGAGCCGCACTAGCTTTCGCTGATACTTGGAAACCAGGAGTTCAAACGCATGCTTGTCTCCACGCTGCGCCCGCTCGACAAGCTGGCCGTCGATTTCGCGGTCGCTCATGCGCCGGCCCGCGGTGAAACCCACCTCGAGATCAGTACGACAAGCGCGACCGGCGGGCAGATACGCCACTCTAAAGACCGGACCGAAGCCGAATAGTTCATTTGCGGGGTGATAACATTCAGGCCATGTGCCAGCGCGCCCAGAGGCGAAGCTTACGATGCTCCGCGCCGCCCACTGCGTCCACCGGCACGACGATCCAGCGGGTTCGGTGGCGGGACTGGTGAAGTCCGAGTATTACCAGCCAAGTTGCGATATGTGAAACCGCAACGGACGACGCTGTTCTGACGTTACCGCGGCGGTCAGTCCAGCGCCCGCTCGAGTCCTCGTTTAGCTGGATGTTTATCGGACAAGTCGGCCAGAGTAGCAAGGACTCTCCGACGCAGGCTATGCAGGACAACGCAACGCCCAACACGCTGAGCAGCAATGCCCACCCGTCAAGTGTCGCGGCGGCACTGCCCCCGGCGGCCAGGTGCGCCACGATCAGGCCCGCGGCGAAATACCTGGAAGGTTTCAACTCCAGGAGAAGATGTGTCAAACCCGGGTAAGAATGATGGTGCCATTGGTACCGCCGAACCCGAACGAGTTCGACAGCGCCGCCCTGATCGGCATTTCGCGGGCTGTATTCGGCACATAATCAAGGTCGCAAGCGGGATCCTGACTGTCAAGATTGGCAGTGGGAGGCGCCACCTGCTCGTAGACTGCGAGTGCGGAAAATACAGCCTCGATGCCCCCCGCCGCACCAAGGAGGTGCCCGGTCATTGATTTGGTGGAACTCATCGCGAGTTTCGCTGCGTGATCTCCGAAGCAGCGCTTCACGGCAATCGTCTCCGCCACATCCCCGAGCGGCGTGGATGTGCCATGCGCGTTGACGTAATCCACGTCGGCCGGGTTGAGGCGGGCATTCCGAAGCGCGTTGGTCATACAACGCGCGGCGCCTTCGCCGTCCTCGCAGGGCGCCGTGATGTGGTGCGCATCGGCGCTCATCCCGTACCCGGAGAGTTCGCAATAGATCCGGGCACCGCGTCTGCGCGCATGTTCGAGTTCCTCAAGCACGAGAACTCCTGCCCCTTCTCCCAGGACAAAGCCATCGCGATCCTTGTCCCAAGGCCGGCTGGCGGACTCCGGGGTGTCGTTCCGGGTAGACAAGGCGCGAGCGGAGCAAAAGCCACCCAGTCCAAGAGGGGAAAGCGCGGATTCAGCCCCCCCTGCCACCATGACGTCGGCATCACCGTACTCGATCAGGCGCCCTGCCTCACCGATGCAATGATTAGCGGTCGTACAGGCTGTCACCACCGCGAAATTCGGCCCTTTTAGACCGAACATGATGGAAAGCTGGCCGGAAATCATGTTGATGATGCTTCCGGGCACGAAAAACGGGGAAATCTTCCGCGGCCCGCCCGCGAGGTAGGCGTCATGGGTCTCCTCGATCAGAGGAAGCCCACCGATGCCGGAACCTACGCAGACTCCGATCTGATGGCGATTTACCGAGTCAAGGTCCAGTCCGGAGTCTTTCAATGCGTCGATGGACGCAGCAAGCCCGTAGTGGATGAAGGTGTCAAAACGGCGCACCTCCTTCGCAGCAAGGTATTGGGTCGGGTCGAACCCCTTCACCTCCCCAGCAATCTGGCTGGTGAAGGCGGAGGGATCAAAACGGGTAACCCGGGTAATTCCGGACCTGGCTGCCAGAATGTTGGCCCAAGACTCCTGGACCGTATTTCCGACTGGAGAAACTATGCCCAGGCCGGTAACGACGACACGTCTGCGGCTCAATGCTGCTCCTGAGTTGGCGTCAGGCCTTCTTGCCGTGGGAATTGATGTAATCCACCGCCTGCTGAACGTTGGTGATCTTTTCGGCTTCTTCGTCGGGAATTTCAGTCTCGAATTCCTCTTCAAGCGCCATCACGAGTTCGACGGTGTCGAGCGAGTCTGCTCCCAGATCGTCCACGAACGAGGATTCGTTCTTGATTTCTGCCTCGTTGACACCGAGTTGCTCGGCCACGATCTTCTTGACGCGTTGTTCGATATTTTCCATTTACGGTCTCCTTCTCCCTGCAGGTGCTTGGGGGGTACTGACAACAACGGCGCGAATTGTATCAGATGCGCCATCAAAGTCATAAAACTTCGTTAATTCATGTACATACCGCCAT
>CANIEV010000072.1 GCA_947466535.1 Betaproteobacteria bacterium | reverse complement strand
GCTCGTCGAGGATGACGGCGATATCCGGACCGTTGCCGCGATGTCGCTCGAGATGGTGGGCGGGATGGATGTGCTTGCCTGCGAATCCGGCGAGGCGGCCCTTGATGCGATCGCGGCCTTCGGGCCGCAACTCGTGCTGCTCGATGTGATGATGCCGGGCATGAACGGACCCGAGGTGCTCGCTCGAATGCGGGCACGGCCGGAGGGCGTGCAGGTCCCGGTCGCGTTCATGACCGCAAAGGTCCAGCCCGAGGAAATCCGCGCCTTGCTGGCGCTTGGCGTCATCGATGTGATCGCCAAGCCCTTTGACCCGATGACTTTGCCTGACCAGGTGAAGGCGCTCTGGGAACGCGAGTAGCACGCGATTCAGGTGACATGCCGTGGATGAAATCGTTCTCAGGGCGATGCAGAAATGGCCGGACGTGCCGAACGTTTTCGGTTGGTTGCGGCTGGATCGCCGTGGCAACTGGCTCGTCAAGTCGAGTACGGGCGGGTTCGGCCGGATCAGCAACGCCGCGGTGTCCGAATTCATCGGTCGCAACTATGCCGCCGACGAGCGCGGCCGGTGGTACTTCCAGAACGGGCCGCAACGGGTGTTCGTGACGCTGGACTACACACCGTTTGTCTATCGGCTGGATGACAGCGCATCGGCGCTGATCTCGCAGACCGGTCGTCCTGCGGGCGGCATCTTGGCGCTGTATCTTGATGAAGCGGGGTCCGTGCTTGTGGAAGGCGAGTGCGGTGCCGGCGTGGTGCAGGATCGCGATCTTGCCGCGCTGCTCACGCGTCTTGTCGCCGACAACCCTGCGCTTGCCGATGAGGAGGAACTCCTTGCGGCGGCGGCGCGTGGCGATGTACTGCGCGTATTCGGCTCGCAGGCGCGGCTCGGACGCATCGAAGAGGAAGAAGCGGCGGCGCGCTTCGGCTTTGACCCGCAGCCACGGCCGGCCCCGGGGCAACCCGATTGTTGATGCCCGGAAGTTCCGTTGCGAGAGTAGACTTCGCAAATTCGTGCGGGACACAGACGCCCGCCGGATGGTTCGTCACTGAAAACAACCAAAGGAGAGGATAACCATGAGCAAGGAAAACCAGGCGAAGGTCATGCTGGTCGGACGGATCCTGATGGGTCTGCTGTTCGTTGGTGCGGCGTGGAGCAAGTCCGGGCGCTTTGACGGTTCTGTGGCGTACATGGCCAAGAATGGCGTGCCGATGGCCGAGCTGGCCTTGTATGCAGCCCTGCTGCTCGAGTTCGCGGGAGGCGTGTTGCTGATCCTCGGCTGGAAGACGCGCTGGACGGCGATCATCCTTGCGGTTTTCGTGGTGGTCATCACGCCGATCTTCCACGCGTTCTGGGTGGCCGAGCCTGCGCAGTACACCGGTCAGTGGAACCACTTCCTCAAGAACATCGCGATCATCGGCGGCCTGCTCTACATATGGGCCTTTGGCCCGGGTTCGAAGAGCATCGACGGCGACAAGGCCTGACGCACCATATTCTGCAGGAGAGTGACGACACGGGGCCCGCGGGCCCCGTGTTCGTTAGTACGATTTGCCTTTCCTTTTACGCATGCTTTGTCTCCTGCCATTCGGAGTTTTGCAGCCGGTTCGCTTGTCGACACTCCGCTAACATCCTTCCATGCGACTCGACACACTCCTGGCTGGCCACGCGATGCGCCGGCCCGACCATACCGCACTGGTGTTCGGCGCGACCCGGCTCAGCTATGCGC
The DNA here is from genome assembly GCA_947466535.1 of Betaproteobacteria bacterium. Taxonomy (GTDB): domain Bacteria; phylum Pseudomonadota; class Gammaproteobacteria; order Burkholderiales; family SG8-39; genus CAMBSA01. The sequence goes on along the minus strand of CANIEV010000072.1, from coordinate 18,414 downwards.
AGCTGAATGACGGCGTGCGACGCGTCGCGGCCGGGCTGCACCGGCTAGGCGTACGCGCCGGCGACCGCGTGCTTCTGTTCCTGCCCAATGGGGTGGAATTCGTTCAGGCGGAGTACGCGGTGTTCGCGCTCGGCGCGATCGCGGTGCCGGTGAACGTGAGGCTCACCTCGGGCGAGGTCGAGCACATGTTTTCGGATTCCCAGCCCTGCGTGGCGATCTATCACGCGGGCGGTCGCGCTGCGGTGGCGGCGGGCCTCGCGCATGTGCCGCAATGCCGCCGGGTCGTCGTCGGCCCGGTGTTCGAGGGCGAGACGGATTATTCGGGGCTGCTCGACGGACCCGACGTGGTCCTGCCCGAGGTGCCGCCCGAACCCGATGACTGCATGATCATGTACACCTCGGGTACCACTGGCAAGCCCAAGGGCGCGATCATCACGCATGCGAACATGATCGTGCAGAACGTATTCATGCATTCGCTCGAGTGGGACATAGGTGCCGATGACCGGTACCTCGCGATCAACCCGCTTGCGCACCGTGCTGGCTGCGCCCGGCTGTTCAACGCGCTCGGCCTGGGCGGGACGCTGGTGGTGATGGAACGCTTCGACGCGGAAAAGGCGCTGGAACTCATCCAACGCGAGCGCATCACCGTCACCGGACTGGTGCCGACGGTGATCCGCATGCTGCTGCCGTTCGTGCGCAAGGACACCTCGCGTTGCGTGTCGCTGCGCAAGATCATCGTCTCCACCGAGGCGTTTCCGGTGGAGCTCAAGCGCGAGGTGCTTGAACTGCTGCCGCAGGCGGAGATCCATTCGCTCTTCGGCTCCACCGAGGCGCTGGTGACGAATCTCGGTCACGCGGAACAGTTCAGCCACCCCGCCTCGGTCGGGCGGCCATTGCCCGGCGTGGAGGTGCGGATCGTCGATGACGCAGGCGACGATGTTCCGTTGGGTGAAGTGGGCGAACTGCTGGTTCGCAGCGGAACGCCCGGCCGCTGGGCGACGATACGCGGCTACTACAGGCGGCCGGAGGCGACCGCCGAGGCGATCCGCAACGGCTGGGTCCATACCGGCGACATGGCACGCATGGACGCGGATGCCTATCTCTACATCGTGGACCGCAAGAAGGACATGGTGCTCTCGGGCGGCTACAACATTTATTCGAAGGAAGTCGAGCAGGCGCTCGGCGCGCATCCGGACATCTCCGAGGCCGCGGTGATCGGCGTGCCCGATCCGGTGTACGGCGAATCGGTGGCTGCGTTCGTGATCCTTCGCGAAGGCGCGGTGGTCGATGCGGAACAGGTGATCGAGCATTGCCGGGAACGGCTCGCGGGCTACAAGAAGCCGAAGCATGTGTTTTTCGTGGAGTCGCTGCCGAGGAACACGCTCGGCAAGGTGCTCAAGAACGATCTGCGGGCAATGGCAGGAAAGAAACTCGACGCGTGAACAAATCCGGCGGATCCTGAATTCAGGCGGGCAGGAGGAGGAAACGATGAGGACAATAATCCGGAGTGCGGCGGCGTGCGCGTTGTTCACGGTGGCAATGATGGGTGCAACTACGGCGGGCGCACAAATCTATCCGTCAAAGTCCGTGCGACTGGTGGTGACCTTCCCGCCGGGCGGATCGAGCGACACGATCGCTCGGCTGGTTGCGCCGAAACTCGGCGAGCGCCTCGGGCAACCGGTGATCGTCGACAACCGTCCCGGCGGAGGCGGCAGCATCGGCGCCGACATGGTCGCGAAGTCGGCACCCGACGGCTACACGCTCGTTGTGGGCGCGGCGGGCGGCCTCGCGCTCAACGTGGTGATCTACCCGAAACTGCCCTACGACCCGGCGAAGGATTTTTCGCCGATCACGTTGCTGGTGACGAGCCCCTTCATCGTCGCGGTGCATCCGTCCAACACGCAGGTGACCACGCTGAAGGAACTCATCGCGAACATCAAGGCCAAACCGGGCCAACCCTTTGCTTCCGGCGGCACCGGTACCGGCATGCATCTGGCGGGCGAATTGTTCAAGCTGATGCTCGCGGCCGACATGACGCATGTGCCCTACAAGGGCAATGGACCGGCGCTCATCGACCTTGCGGGGGGGACAGGTGCCAATGGCCTTCACCGATCTGGGTTCGACGCCGCCGTTCGCGAAGTCGGGCCGTATCCGTATCCTCGCGGTCGCAAGCGCGAAGCGCAGCGCGCTCGCGCCGGAGGTGCCCTCCGCGGCCGAAGCGGGACTGCCGGGATGGGAGGCGCTCGGCTGGTTCGGCGTGGCGGCCGCAGCGGGCATGCCGCAGCCGATCGTTCAAAGGCTGAATTCGGAAATCACAGCGATCCTGCGCCAGCCGGACATGCGAGAGCGAATACTCGCCACCGGCAACGAACCCGCGCCCACCACGCCCGAGGAATTCGGGACCTTCATCCGCGAGGAAATCTCCCGCTGGGGCAAGGTGGTGAAGGACTCGGGACAGAGGTTTGATCAATGAGGTTCGATCAGTGAAAACCGCGTGATGCCCTTCGACAGCCGCTCAGACGACCAGCACCGCCTTGCCCTGCACGCGTCGCGCAGCAAGGTCGGCGAGCGCGTCGCCGGCCCTCGCGAGCGGATAGGTGGTGGAGACCATCGGCTTCAGCTTGCCCTCGACGATCCACGCGGCGAGTTGCGCGATGTTGGCGACGTCCTTCTTCGGCTCGTTGCGCGAGAAGCCGCCCCAGAACACGCCCACGATCGAGCAGCCCTTGAGCAGCGCGAGATTGAGCGGGATCTTCGGGATATCGCCCGCGGCGAAGCCGACGACGAGGTGGCGGCCTTTCCACTTGAGGCTGCGAAGCGCGGGCTCGGAGTACTTGCCGCCCACCGGGTCGTAGACCACATCGACGCCGCGGCCGTCGGTGGCGGCACGGATCGCTTCGCGAAGGTCCTGTGTCTCGTAGTTGATCAGCACGTCGGCGCCGAAGCGCTTGCAGGTGGCGAGTTTCCCGTCGCTCGACGCGGCGGCGATGACGCGCGCGCCCATGAGTTTGCCGAGTTCAACTGCTGCGAGGCCCACGCCGCCTGCCGCGCCGAGGACAAGCAGGGTTTCGCCCTTCTTGAGTTTGGCCCGGTCCTTGAGTCCGTGGTAGCTGGTGGCATAGGTGACGGTGAATCCCGCGGCCACGTTGAAGTCCATGCCGGCGGGCATGCAGGTGGCGTTCTTCGCCTCGATCACGGCTTCCTGCGCGAATGCGCCCCAGATCATGTGCGCGATCACCGCATCGCCCGGCTTGAATCCGGTGACGCCCTCGCCGAGCGATTTGACGATGCCCGAGGCTTCGGCGCCCGGCGAAAAGGGCAGCGGTGCCTTGAACTGGTACTTGCCCTGCATGATCAGCAGGTCGGGGAAATTCACCCCCGCGGCCTTGACATCGATGACGATCTGTCCGGGACCGGCCTTGAGTGCGGGGATGTCCTCGACCACGAGCGTCTCGGGACCGCCGAGGGTTTTGCAGATGACGGCTTTCATGGGGTTTCCTTGCAGAAGGCCGGGGATGTTAGCGCAAGCGCGAGCAATTCAGACAGCGCCTTGCCTGAGCCGATTCAATCAACTGGAGATGCGACATGAGCGCAAGCGTGGCTGAACCCTGGGGAAAGAATGTCCTTGTGGAGTTCGAGGAAGGCATTGCCTGGGTGAGTATGAACCGCCCGGAGAAGAAGAATGCGATCAGCGTCGATCTCGCGCGTGAAATGCTCGCGACGATGGATGCGCTCGAGACCGACCCGCGCTGCGGCGTGTTCGTGCTCACCGGCTCGGGGGATGCCTGGTCGGCCGGCATGGATCTCAAGGATTACTTCCGCGCCACCGATGACATGCCGCTGGTGGAGCGCAATCGCGTCTACGCGATCAACGGTGCCTGGCAGTGGCGTCGCATGCTCACCTACACCAAGCCGACGGTGGCGATGGTCAACGGCTGGTGCTTTGGCGGTGCGTTCACCCCGCTGATCGCATGCGACCTCGCGATCGCGGCGGACGAGGCGAAGTTCGGCCTGTCGGAGATCAACTGGGGCATCATCCCCGCGGGCGTGGTTTCCAAGGCGCTCACCACCGTCATGAGTCTGCGTGACCAGATGTACTACGTGATGACCGGCGAAACATTCGATGGCACGCAGGCCTCCGCAATGCGCCTGGTGAACGAATCGGTCCCGCTCGCACAGCTTCGCGAGCGCACGCGAAAACTTGCCAAGACCCTGCTCGGCAAGAACCCGACAGTGCTGCGCGCGGCCAAGACCGGCGTGCGCATGTCGGGCGACTTGTCCTGGGAGCAGGCGGCGGAGTACCTCACCGCGAAGTCCGACCAGACGATCGCCTCGGACACCGAACGCGGGCGCGATCAGGGGATGAAGCAGTTCCTCGACGACAAGACCTTCAAGCCGGGGCTGGGCGCGTACAAGCGCTGAGTGCAGGCATTGAGTGCGATGCGATGCGAGGCGCGGCGGTATGATTGCCGCCTTGATTAACCTAGGTGGGAGTGAGGACGCATGAGCACTGTTGAGCGTGGCATCGAGTACGGCAAGGCCGGCGGCGAATCGCTGCTCGGGGATATCTATCGTGCCGAGGGTGTGAGTTCGGCGCCGCTGCTGATTGCAGTGCATGGCGGCGGATGGCGGCTCGGTTCGCGCGACATGTACCAGCATTGGGGGCCCTATCTGTCGAAGAATGGCATCTCGGTATTTTCAATCGACTACCGCCTCGTGTCGGGCAAGAAGAACCTGCATCCCGCCGCGGCCGACGATGTTCGCGCTGCGGTGCGCTTCATGCGTACGAACGCAGCAAAATTCGGCATCGATCCGGCGCGCATCGCGCTGGTGGGCGATTCCGCCGGCGCGCACCTTGCGGCGCTGGTGGCACTGACCGGCGCGAATGACCCGGCGGTGTCGGTCAAGGCGGTGATCGGCGTCTACGGTGTGTACGACATGATCGCGCAGTGGGAGCACGATCTTTCCTCCCGGCCGCGCGATTCGATCGCGGAGGCACTGCTTGGCGTGAGCGCGATCGATGACCGCCACATCTATCACGAGGCGTCGCCGTTGACCCATGCGACCAGCAAGGCGAGCAAGGTGGCGTTCCTGATCAGTTGGGGTGACTCGGACGACGTGGTCGACTGGCAGAGCCAGTCGGGGCGCTTCCTGAATGCGCTCAAGTCCGCGGGTTGCTTCGCGCGACCGGTACCGGTGACGGGCGCGCCGCATTTCTGGATGGAAGACCCGATCGACGAACCGGGAAGCTTCTCCGGCGTGCTTGCGCCGCGGGCGCTGCGCTTCCTGAAGGCAAAGTTGTAGGGAAGGGTTGGAACAAGGGGGCACCGCCCCCTTGCAGATCCCCCATTCGAGAGGGGAAGCTCATCATAATGTGGAGGCATTCGGAAGGGTTTCGGTGCTTCCCAGGCTCAATACCAGGATCAAAGCATGGATCTGAACTTCAGCTCTGAAGAACTCGCGTTCCGCGACGAGGTACGGGCTTTCGTCGCCGCACACCTGCCGCAGGACATCCGCCGCAAGGTGACGGAACACCGGCGGCTCGAGAAGAGCGACATCGTCCGCTGGCAGCAGATGCTTGCGGACAAGGGCTGGCTCGCCGGTCACTGGCCGCATGAGTTTGGCGGTTGCGGCTGGTCGCCGATACAGATTCATATCTTCGACGAGGAGTGCTCCCTTGCTGGTGCGCCGCGGCTGGTTCCCTTCGGCCTGGCGATGGTGGCGCCGGTGATCATGGCCTTCGGCAGTGACTGGCAGAAGTCGCATTATCTGCCGCGCATCCGCGGCAACACTGACTGGTGGTGCCAGGGCTATTCGGAACCCGGTTCGGGCTCGGATCTCGCCAGTCTCAAATGCCGTGCGGTGCGCGAGGGCGACGAGTACGTGGTGAACGGCCAGAAGACCTGGACCACGCTCGCGCAGCACGCCGACATGATCTTCTGTCTCGTACGCACCTCCTCCGAGGGTCGCAAGCAGGAGGGCATCTCGTTCCTGCTGATCGACATGCATTCGCCCGGCATCACCGTGCGTCCTATCATCACCAACAACGAAGAGCACGAAGTCAACGAGGTCTGGTTCGACAGCGTGCGCGTACCGGCGAAGAACCTCGTCGGCGAGGAAGGCAAGGGCTGGACCTACGCCAAGTTCCTGCTCGGCTACGAGCGCACCAACATCGCCGGTGTGGGCGCGTCCAAGCGCGAGATCGCCAAGCTCAAGTCGATCGCAAAATACGAAAAACGCAACGGTCGCCCGCTGATCGAGGACCCGCGATTCGCGGCGCGAATCGCTTCGGTGGAGATCGAGCTGATGGCGCTCGAGATGACGCTGCTACGCGTCGCCGCGGCGCGCGGCAAATCGCCCGGTCCCGAGGCCTCGATCCTCAAGATCAAGGGCACCGAGATCCAGCAGGCGATCACTGAACTCGCGATGGAGGCGATGGGCCCGTATGCGCAGCCATATTCGGACGATTCGATGACCCGGCCCGGCGCGGGTCTCGGGCCGGACTATGGCGAGACGCTCGCCGCGCACTATTTCATCACGCGCAAGACCTCGATCTACGGTGGATCGAACGAGATCCAGCGCAACATCATCTCGCAGATGGTTCTGGGACTGTAGGCCATGGACTTCAGCTTCACGGACGAACAAAGGCAACTTGGCGATTCGCTCGAGAAGTTCCTGTCGAAGGAATACGGCTTCGAGGCGCGCAAGGCGATCGTCGCCTCCGATACCGGATGGAGCCGCAAGGTCTGGGCGCAGTTCGCCGAGATGGGACTGCTGGGGCTTGCAATTGCCGAGGAACACGGCGGGCTGGGCACCGGTCCGGAAGAACTGATCGTGAGCCTCACCGCGCTCGGCAGGCATCTGGTGGTCGAGCCCTACGTTCCCTGCGCGATTCTCGCTCCACGGCTGATCGCCGAGGCGGGTACGGCGACGCAGTGCGAGGCACTGCTGCCGGAGATCGCATCGGGCGAGTCGCTCATGACCGCAGCACTGTTCGAGCCGGGTGAGCGCTATTCGCTTGCGCCCGTGGGCACGAAGGCGCGCCGCGAAGCGTCAGGCTGGGTGCTCGACGGTGTCAGGGCGGTGGTGCCGTTCGGCGCGCAGGCCGATGCGATCGTCGTTTCGGCCGCATGCGACGGCGTGCCCTGCCTGTTTCTGGTTCGCCGCGGCGCCGCCGGATTGAATCTGCGGGATTCGCGGACGCTCGATGGATTGCGCGTTGCGGATGTTGAACTCAGGAGCGTCGCCGCGGAGCGGATTGGTTCGGGTGGCTCCGCGGAAGGGGCGATCGCCGTCGCGACCGATGTCGCGATTGCGGCGGTGTGCAATGCCGCGGTCGGCGCCATGGAAGGGCTGAATGCGCAGACGCTCGAGTACATCAAGACGCGGCAGCAGTTCGGCCAGCCGATCGGCCGTTTCCAGGCACTGCAGCACCGCGCGGTCGACATGTTCATCCACTGCGAACAGTCGAAATCGATCGCTTGGCTCGCGATGGTGAAGGCGATGGCCGGGGCACATGCGGAGCGCAGCCGCACAGTCGCGGCCGCGAAGGTGCATATCGGGCGATCGGCGCGCGCGGTGTCGCAGTCAGGTGTTCAGCTACATGGCGGGATCGGCGTCACCAACGAACTCGCCGCCGCGCATTACGCCAAGCACCTCACGCTGCTCGACTTCACACTCGGCGATGCCGAGCATCACCTCGACCGGTTCATCGCTTCTGCCTAGGGGGAAGCCCCCTTTGAATCGGGGATTTACAAGGGGGCCGGGCCCCCATTGTTCAGATTCTTCTAGGAGACTTTCTCCCACACCATCTCGCGGGTGGACAACAGGCCGTCCACCGGATCGAGGTTGGGTCCCGCCCCGAGTGTGAGATGGCGGCCGTCGTAGCGCACGCGGCGTTCCTGCTTCGTGTGCGCCCAGGTCTCGTTCCAGGCAAGGTCCACGTTGTGGTACATCATGCCGCCCTCGAATTTCCAGGTCCCGCCGTAGGCCGCCATGCTGCGAAACAGGTGCTCGGACTCTGCCGCGTTGGCGGTTGCCGCCACCGGTGTCTTGCGGTCGCTGCGGATAATGAAAACAAGCATGCGGCCGTCCGCGCAGTAATTGATATAGCCCTCGGGGTTCTTTCCCATGAGGTCGGTCTTTTCGCCCGATGGCACGAGTTCCCGGGTGCAACTGACGATGCGCCAGGTACCCAGCAGTTGTTCGCGGGTAATGACCGGTGGTGTCAGGGCGGGTGGTGTCGATGTCATTTTTTTTTCTCCGTTTTCGGACGCTGTCGCTCAGGTCGCGCATTCCGTCAAGCGGAAGTCTATATCTCTCTTTGATGCTGGACGCAGCTTCATGCTGTGCCTATCCTGTCGTCCGGAGGAAGTCCGGTCCGGGCTTCGGGCAAGGGAGGAAACATGCAGGCGATTCGGCGGGTTGTCACCGGTCACGACGAGCAGGGCCGGTCGAAGGTGATTTTCGACGGTGCGGCGGACACCGTGATCGACATGGGCTTCGGATCCAGGGTGAACGAGATCTGGACCACGTTTTCAGGCAGGCCGTCGAATACCGGGAACGAGGATGCAGCGCCGCTTGCGCCCGCGCATCGTACGCCGCCCGCCTGGGGCGACAAGTTCCGCGTGATCGAGTTCGCGCCGGACGAGCAGGTGGACATGCACGCGATGGACGAGCGCATGTCGAAGAACATGCAGGCGGGAAAGATGCGCGGAAGCGTCAAGGGTCACCTGCATCGCTCCGAGACGCTCGACTACGCTCTGGTGCTCAAGGGAGAGGTGTGGCATCTGACCGAGATGGACGAGGTGCTGCTCAAGGCTGGCGATGTCCTCGTGCAGCGCGGCACGTACCACGCCTGGCGCAATCGATCGAAAGCGCCGGTGCTGCTCGCGGTGATCCTGCGCGATGCCGAGCCGCTGGTGCCATCCGCTGATCCGATCGATGCAGCGCGCAAGGCGAAAGTCCGAGAAGCGCTCGATCGCTGGGCAGGAGCGGTCAGGGCCTCCGGGTTCAAGGCGGCTGAATGAACGTATCCCGGTTGCTTGTCGCCGGATGACTTATGGAGAAGAAATGGCACTGAAAAATACGCGCGCGGTACTTGCCTCCCGGCCACGCGGAAGGGCGTCCGAAAACGACTTTCGAATCGAGACCGTCGACCTGAATTCACCGGGAGAGGGCGAAGTCCTGCTGAAGAACCTCTGGGTCTCGGTCGATCCGTACATGCGTGGACGCATGGACGCGACGAAAAGCTATACGAAGGGTCTGGAGGTGGGCGACGTGATGGTGGCGCGTACGATTGCCGAGGTGCTGGAATCGCGGCACCCGGACTACCGGCCCGGTGATCTCGTCACGGCGGACGGCAACTGGCAATCGCACCTGCTCTCGCGCGGACAGGGCTTGCGAAGGATCGATCCGTCTCTCGTGTCGGAGATGATCCCGCTCACCTGGCATCTCGGGATCCTCGGCATGCCGGGCACCACCGCCTGGATCGGCATGATGCATATCGGCGCGCCGAAGGCGGGCGAGACCGCGGTGGTGTCGGCGGCCTCGGGCGCTGTGGGCATGACCGCGGTCCAGCTGGCGAAACTCGCCGGCCTGCGCGTGGTGGGTATCGCGGGCGGCCCGGACAAGTGCGCATGGGTCGAGCGCGAACTCGGGGCGGATGCCTGCATCGATTACAAGGCGCCGGACTGGACAGAACGCCTTGCGGCGGCAACGCCGAAAGGCGTGGATGTCTATTTCGACAACGTCGGCGGACCGATCCTGGACGAGGTGCTCGATCGGGTCAATTTCTTCGCGAGGATTCCGCTCTGCGGCCTGATCTCCCGCTACGATACCGGTGAGCGCCAGCCGCTTCGCAACGTCCATCAGATACTGATCAACCGGGTGATGATGCAGGGCTTCATCGTGTTCGATCGGCCTGAACTCGTCGAGCGCGCGGTGGCGGCGCTGCACGATCATGCGCGAGCCGGGCGCCTGCGTTACCGGGAGTCGATCTCCGACGGGCTGGAAAGCGCGCCGCGCGCGATGCTCGGGCTGCTGGAAGGCCGCAATTTCGGCAAACAACTTGTGAGGGTGTGATGAAACTGCAACGTGCGCTGGTATTTTCGATCGCGGCACTCACATTTTTTGTGGCCGGTATTCCGACTGTCGGCGCGCAGGCGCCGTATCCGTCGAGGCCGATCCGGCTTGTCATTCCTTTCGCTCCCGGCGGATCTACCGATACGTCGGCGCGCCTGATCGCGCAGAAGCTCGGCGACGCACTGGGCCAGACGGTGGTGGTCGAGAACCGCGCCGGTGCGGGAGGTACGGTCGGGTCGGATTTTGTCGCCAAGTCCGCACCCGACGGCTATACCGTGGTGGTCGGAACGACCGGCACGCTCGGAATCAATCCCAGCTTGTACAAAAAGCTGCCCTACGATCCGCAGACCGCCTTCGAACCGGTGAGCCTGCTCTCGCACGGCGCGCTCACCCTGGTGGTGAATTCCTCCCTGCCCGTGACCACGGTGCGCGAACTCGCGGACTACGCCCGTGCGCGGCCGGGACAGATCAACCTCGGATCCTCGGGCAGCGGGACGCCGCCGCATCTGGTCGGCGTGCTGTTTGGAAACGCCGCGGGATTTCAGGCAACGCACATTCCGTTTCAGGGCGGTGCGCCCGCGCTGACCGCCTTGCTCGGCGGGCAGGTTCACTTCGTCTACGATGTCGTTCTGACATCGCTTGCGCATGCAAAGGCGGGCCGGATACGCGTGCTCGCGGTGACCACCGCGGCGCGCAGCAGCGCGATGCCGGAGGTGCCGACCATGGCGGAGGCGGGCTTCCCCGAGGCAACCGCCCCGATATGGAATGGCATCCTGGCACCCGCCCACACGCCGCGTGAGGCGGTGATGCGGCTCAACGCGGCGATACGCTCGGCGACCGCGCTCGCCGACATTCGCCAGCGATTTCCTGAACTCGGTATAGAACCGGTGAGCAATTCACCGGAGCAATTTGCGGAGCTGATACGGTCGGAGATGAAGCGCTGGGCTGAACTCGTCAAACGTTCCGGCGCGACCGTGGATTGAGTTCCGCATTGAGCCCCTCCACCCGGAGGCAAAGCCGACTCAGCCAGCCTTCGGGTGCAGCAGCTTGAAGGTGCCGATCGCCTTGGTGAGCAGCTTGCCATCGACATCGCGCGCTTCCGCTTCGCAGAATGCGGTTGACTTGCCCGCGTTCAGAACACGACCCTCGGCGATGATATCGCCGGTGCTTGCCGCGATGAATCCCACCGAGATATCGACGGTGAGCACGCTCGCCGCGAGCTTGTGCCGGCCGCGCACTGCGGAGGCCATGGCGAGGTCGAGCATCGTCATGATGATTCCGCCGTGGGTCGATCCCCAGCTGTTGAGAAATTCGGGCCGCTTTTCGAGGCGGATCACCGCGCGGGTCTCGTTCTGTTCCACCAGCCGGATCCCGAGATGCTCGACGAAGGGAATCTGAACGCCGAATTCCGGATTGCCATTGAGTTTGTTGATCGTCATGCGATGCTTGCTCCGCCGTCTATGCCAAGAATCTGTCCGGTGATGTGCCGCGAGGCGTCGGAGCACAGAAGCACCGCCGCCCCCTTGAGGTCCTCGCCGTCGCCGAGGCGACCGAGCGGCGTGCGGCGGATGAGTTCCTCCCCGTGGCGTTCTATCGAACCGCGGGTCATCTTCGATGGGAAGAAGCCGGGCGCGAGCGCGTTCACCGTGATGTTGTGCGCCCCCCATTCCGCGGCGAGGGCGCGCGTGAAATTGACGAGACCTCCCTTGGTCGTGTTGTAGGCAATCGTCTTGAGCAGGCCCGGCGGATTGCCGCGCGTGCCCGCGATCGAGGCGATGTTGAGTATGCGGCCGTAGCGGTTGGGAATCATCGAACGCGCGCCCACTGCCTGCGTCACCATGAAGGTGCCGGTGAGGTTCAGGTTCACCACCTTCTGCCAGGCCTCGAGCGGGTGCTCTTCGGTCGGCGCGCCCCAGGTGGTCCCGGCGTTGTTGATGAGGATGTCGATACGGCCGTGGCGCGCGAGCACCGCGTCAACGAGTGCGCTCACCGACTCGGGCAGGGTGATGTCGCTCGCGGTGATTCCGGCTTTCGCGCCCTGATGTCCGAGGTGGTCTCGGGCCTGCTCGAGTTCGTCCGTCTTGCGTGCCGCGAGTTCGATGCTGGCACCCATTTCGGCCAGCGCCTCGGCGATCTGCAGCCCGAGTCCGCGGGAGCCGCCGGTGACCAACGCGACCTTTCCCGACAGATCCAGCAGCTTCTTGACGCTCATTGCTCCCGTCCTCCCTTGTGTGCCGGTAGTTCGATCAGGGCCGCTTGGCGAGCGCGTCCTCGATCGCCTGTTTCTTGTTCTCGTCGTTGATCACGAAAAACGCGACCGCGGTGGCGGGCAGCCAGCCGATCAGCGTCAGCTGAAGCAGAAGCAGCACCACGCCGGTGACCATGCGCCCTTTCAGCATCACGGCGAGCCAGGGCAGGAACAATGCGAGGATGTACATCACGATGACGCTCCTTCGAGCAGGAATTCAAACGTCAGTCTACCAAGAGCGTGTGATTGCAGCGGCAGGTATCGGGCGGACCGGCGAACCGGTCAACAATGGGATACTGGCGCCTTCCGGCACCGGAATTCCCGCCGGTCCGCCCGTCCGCAAGGCCCGATCCGTGCAGCGCTTCATCCTCATTCCCCTGATCGTCGCATGTGCTCTTTTCATGGAGAACATGGATTCGACCGTCATCGCGACCTCGCTGCCCGCGATCGCGCTGGATATCGGCGAGAGTCCTATCGCGCTCAAGCTCGCGCTCACGTCCTATCTGGTCGCGCTCGCAGTGTTCATTCCGATCAGCGGCTGGGTGGCGGACAAGATCGGCGCACGTACGGTGTTCGCCACGGCGATCGTGGTGTTCATGGGCGGCTCGCTGTTGTGCGCGCTGTCCGGATCGCTCGCCGCTTTCGTCGCCGCCCGCTTTCTGCAGGGCATAGGCGGGGCGATGATGGTGCCGGTAGGGCGGCTCGTTTTGCTGCGCACCGCGCCCAAGAGCGAGCTCGTCTCCGCGTTGAACTACCTCACCCTGCCTGCGCTGATCGGGCCGATCATCGGTCCGCCGCTCGGCGGGTTGCTGACCCTGTATCTCAGCTGGCACTGGATATTCCTGATCAACATACCGATCGGCGCCTTCGGCCTGATCATGGTCCTGCGCCACATTCCGAATGTCCGCGAACCGGAGGTGCCTGCGCTCGATGTGCGCGGGTTTTTTCTTCTGGGGGTGGGGCTGTCGGTGCTGATGCTCGGCCTGTCGGCGATCGGCGGTCATCTGATTTCGAACGGGATCGCAATCGCCTGCGTTGTCGTAGGCGCGCTCGGCATCGTGGCCTATGTTCTGCACGCCCGCCGCGTGCCGCATCCGCTCATTACACTCGACCTGCTGAAATTCCCGACCTTTCACACTGGCGTGGTGGCAGGCAGCCTGTTTCGCATCGGCGTGGGCGCCACGCCGTTTCTGCTGCCGCTGCTGCTTCAGCTCGGATTCGGACTCGACCCGTTCCAGTCGGGTCTGATCACGTGCGCGACCGCCGGCGGGGCGATGTTCATGAAGACTCTCACCGTCTACATACTCAAGCGTTTCGGCTTTCGCCCGGTGCTGATGGTCAACGCGGTGTTTGCCTCGGCTAGCGTCGCGGTCTGCGGCCTGTTCACCGCGGAGACTTCGCACGTGCTGATCGTCGTGATACTGCTCGCTAGCGGCTGCGTGCGGTCCCTGCAGTTCACATCGCTGAGTGCCATCTCGTTTGCCGAGATCTCACGCTCGGCGATGAGCCAGGCGTCCAGCGTGTCGAGCATGGCGCAGCGGGTCACGCAGAGCCTGGGCATTGTCGTGGGCGCGTTCGCGCTGGAGATTTCGAGCAGCCTGCAGGGCCACGACAGCGTCGTGGCCGCCGATTTCGGGCCCGCGTTTTTCGCGATGGGATTGCTCGCAGTCTCGTCGATGCTGTTTCACCGACGCCTCGCCGACGATGCGGGCAGCGAAGTGTCCGGCCACAGGAAGCCCTGAGGCCGGGCTGAGGAACGAACGGGCTACGCCGGCTTTCGCGCGACGAGGTCGATTAACGCGGACATGCCGGAATGCCCGGGACCTTCCTGGACCTCGATGTCGTGCTCCCGAAGTTCGATGATCTCGAGTGATGCGAAGGATTCGCGCAGCAGGGCCTCGGTATAGAGGTTTTCCACCTGCTTCGGCCCGCCGGTGCCGTATTGCAGCTGCTTGGGCGTATAGCCCTGCATCAGCAACAGGCCGCCGGGGGCGAGCGCGTCGATGAATCCGCGGAAGATCCCGGCGCGTTGCGCCGGCGTGGCGAACTGGATGAAAATCGCGGCGACGACGTCGTACTGCGAGGCCTTCCAGTCCCATTCGAGAATGTTGCCGTGGCGGTAGTCAATCTTCGCGCCCTTGGAGGCGGCAAGCCGCCGGGCTTTCTCGAGGCCGATCGGCGAGAAATCGAACGCGGTGACTTCCAGCCCGAGTTTCGCCAGTCCGACGCTGTTGCGGCCTTCGCCGTCGGCCACGCAGAGCGCACGCATGCCGGGTTTCAGGCACGGTGCCTGGGCCGCGAGAAACTGGTTGGGTTCGGTGCCGAAGACATAATCCGTCGCCGAGAAACGGGTGTTCCAGCGATCGAGTTCGGTACCGGCGGGCTGGGGTGCGGTGCTCATGATTTGCCTTTCCATTGCGTGAATGTGCCTTGCGCGGTGGCAAGTTGTTCGAGCAGCGGGGCGACGGACCAGCAGTTGCCCATGTAGCCCTTGCCGAATGTCTTGATTCGGTCGATCGCCTTCGCGAGGCCGAAATTGTCGATCCAGAACATCGGTCCGCCGCGATAGCGCGGGAAGCCGTAGCCGGTGAGATACACCATGTCTATATCGACGGAGCGCAGCGCGATTCCGTCCTCGAGAATGCGCGCGCCTTCGTTCGCAAGGGCAATCACGCAGCGCTCGATGATCTCCTCGTCGCTTACCTTGCGTGCGGGTACACCGATGGCCTTGCGGTGTTCCGCGAGCAGTGCGTCCACTGCGGGATCGTTCAGCGGCGTGCGCTTGCCGGTTTCGTAGCGATACCATCCGGCGCCGGTCTTCTGGCCGAAGCGGCCGAGTTCGCACAGGCGGTCGGGGGCGGCCGACTGGGGATTCTCCGGGTTTTCCTCGCGGCGGCGCTTGCGCGTGGCGAGGATGATGTCGTTGCCCGAGAGGTCGGACATCGCAAACGGACCCATCGCGAATCCCCAGGCCTCGAGTGCACCGTCAATCTGCGCGGGGAGCACACCCTCATCGAGAAGCAGGTAGGCCTGCTGCAGATAGGCCTCCAGCATGCGGTTGCCGATGAACCCGTCGCACACGCCGGCCACCACGCCCAGCTTGCCGAGTTTCTTTGCCAGCGTGAGTGTGGTCGCGAGCACTTCCCTGGATGTCTTCGCGCCGCGCACGACTTCGAGCAGGCGCATCACGTTGGCCGGACTAAAAAAATGCGTGCCGATTACCGATGCGGGCCGCTTTGTCACCGCCGCGATCTCATCGAGATCGAGGTGCGAGGTATTGCTCGCGAGCACCGCGCCGTCCCTTGCAATCGCGTCGAGCTTGCCGAAAACCGTCTTTTTCACCTCCATGTCTTCGAACACCGCCTCGATCACGATGTCCGCGCTCGCGAGGTCGTGCCATTCGAGCGTGGGTGAGATCCGGCCGAGGCGCTTGTCCATCTCGATCTGGCTCAGTCGGCCGCGGGTGACGGTGCCCGCGTAGTTCTTGCGGACGGTCGCCATGCCGCGGTCCAGCGCTTCCTGCGTCGTGTCGAGCAGCGTCACCGTCAAACCGGCATTGGCAAAACTCATCGCGATGCCGCCGCCCATGGTGCCGGCACCGACGATCGCCGCGGACCGGATCTCCGAGCCTTTCATGTCATCGGGGATGTCGGGGATTTTCGAGACCGCGCGCTCGCCGAAGAAGGCGTGCCGAAGCGCCTTCGACTCGGTGGTCACCACGAGCTCGTCAAAGCAGCGCCGTTCGGCCTTCAGACCCTCGTCCATCGGCAGGCGCACCGCGGCTTCGACCGCTTCCACGCATTTCAGCGGCGCGGGATAGCCCCGATACTCGTTTGCCACCCGCTCCCGCGCGGCGGCGAAGAACGCATCCGCATCATCAAGCGGCACCGCAAGGTCGCGAAGCCGGCGCAGTGGCCGCTTTTCAGCGACAACGCGTGCTGCGAATGCAAGCGCCCCTGCGAGCAGGTCGCCTTCGATGATTTCGTCGATCAGCAATGTTCCTGCGACCGATTCCGATTTCACCGGATTGCCGGTGACGATCATCTCCAACGCCTTTTCCGCGCCGACCGCGCGTGGCAAGCGCTGCGTGCCGCCCGCGCCTGGCAGGATGCCGAGTTTCACCTCGGGCAACGCAAGCTGGGCACCGGCTAGCGCGACTCGGTAGTGGCAGCCCATCGCGTTCTCGAGGCCACCACCCATTGCCACGCCATGGATCGCGGCGATCACCGGCTTGAGCGATTCCTCGAACGCGGCAATCAAATCCCTGCTCATCGGGAAAGTGGTGGTCTTGGGCGTATTGAATTCGCGGATTTCGGCGCCGGAGCAGTAGGCCCGCCCGCCGCCGGTGACGACGATTGCCTTGACCGCGGGATCGGCGATCGCGGTTTCAAGAAGTTCATACACCTCGGTGCGCATTGCCAGGGCGAGCGTGTTCATCGGCGGGTTGTTGAAGCGGATGACGGCGATATCGCCGTGCAGGCTGTATTCGGCCAGTGGCATGGGAAGGATTCCTGAGTTTGGATCAGTGCCGCCTCGCGGGGCGGTAGTTCATTTGCATGCAATTCTACCGCCCGTGCCGCGGGCCAGCGGTCGTGAATGCCGCAATCGCATTGACATGACCGGGTGCCAAGGCTACTTTCAGGCCGGAACGCGCGGGCGTCGATTTCGAACGCCCGCGGCACAAGGAGAGAGGAAATGCTTCACGGTCTCATGATGGACCAGCCCCTGCTGATCTCTTCGCTGATTTCGCACGCGGCGCGGTTTCACGCCGATACGGAAATCGTCTCGCGCACCGTCGAGGGCGGGATTCACCGTTACGGTTATGCCGAGGCGGAGGTCCGCGCGAAAAAGTTGGCGCAGGCGCTCGGGCGCCTCGGCGTCAAGTCGGGCGAGCGCATCGGCACGCTCGCCTGGAACGGGTATCGCCACTACGAGCTCTATTACGGTGTTTCGGGCATGCAGGCGGTGATCCACACCGTCAACCCGCGCCTGTTCGAAGACCAGATCGTCTACATCGTCAACCACGCCGAAGACCGCCTGGTTTTCTTTGATCTCACGTTTCTCCCGCTTGTCGAGAAGATCGCGCCGCGCTGCACTGCGGTGAAGGGTTGGGTCGCGATGACCGACCGAGCGCACATGCCCGCCACCGGGATTCCCGGCGTGCTTTGCTATGAGGAACTTCTGGCGGCCGAATCCGGCGACTACGCCTGGCCGGTGTTCGATGAACTCGCTGCGGCCGGCTTGTGCTACACCTCGGGCACCACCGGCAATCCGAAGGGCGTGCTCTACACCCACCGCTCGACCGTGCTGCACGCGTTCGGCTCGTCGCTGCCCGATGTATGCAGTGCCTCGGCGCAGGACGTGATCCTGCCGGTGGTGCCGATGTTCCATGTGAATGCCTGGGGTACGCCGTATTTCGCCACGATGAACGGCACCAAGCTCGTGCTGCCCGGCGCGCAGCTGGACGGAAAGAGCATCTACGAACTCTTCGAGGCGGAAAAGGTCACGGTGTCGCAGGGCGTGCCCACGGTCTGGCTCGGCCTGCTTGCCTACATGCGTGAGCACAAGCTGAAGTTCTCGAGCCTCAACCGTGTCGTGGTTGGCGGTTCCGCCTGCCCGCCGGCGATGCTGCGCGAGTTCCGCGACAGCTACGGCGTGCGCTGCATCCATGCGTGGGGCATGACCGAAATGAGCCCGCTCGGCAGTTTTTCCACGCTCAAGTCCAAGCACGCGTGCATGAGTCCGGATGACAAGGAACAGCTCCTGTTCAAGCAGGGGCGGGCGATCTTCGGCGTCGACATGAAGATCGTGGACGGCGAAGGCCGGGAACTGCCGCGCGATGGCCGTGCCTTTGGCGACCTGATGGTGCGCGGCCCCTGGATCACGAGCGGCTACTTCAAGGGCGAGGGCCGTGCCTTGCGCGACGGCTGGTTCGCCACCGGCGATGTGGCCACGCTCGATTCCGACGGCTACATGCAGATCACCGATCGCTCCAAGGACGTGATCAAGTCGGGCGGCGAATGGATCAGCTCGATCGATCTGGAGAACATCGCGGTCGCGCATCCCGCGATCGCGGAAGCGGC
>CANIEV010000071.1 GCA_947466535.1 Betaproteobacteria bacterium | reverse complement strand
TGAGCCCTCAGGAGCTGCCCGTGAAACCCAATGTGAAAGCGTTCTTCGATCCCGCCACCTGGACGGTGAGCTACGTGGTGTTCGACCGGCAGGGCGGCCGCGCCGCGATCGTGGATTCGGTGCTGGACTATGACCCCAAGTCGGGTCGCACCCGCACCACCTCGGCTGAAAAGCTGGTGCGGTTTGTGAAAGAGACCCATCTGACGGTGGACTGGATTCTCGAGACCCACGCGCACGCCGACCACATGTCGGCCGCGCAGTACCTGCGCGCGCAGCTCGGCGGCAAGATCGCGATAGGCGCGGCGATCACCCAGGTGCAGAAGGTGTTCAAGGGTGTGTTCAACCTCGAACCGGCGTTTCAGACGGATGGAAGCCAGTTCGACCACCTCCTTCAGGACGGCGAATCCTTCGCCATCGGCGATCTGACCGGAAAGGCAATCGCGGTGCCCGGCCACACGCCCGCCTGTATGGCTTATCAGGTGGGCGATGCGGTGTTCGTCGGCGATACGCTGTTCATGCCCGATGTGGGTACCGCGCGCTGCGACTTTCCCGGCGGCAATGTCCATGCCCTGTACAAGTCGATGCACAAACTCTTGAGCCTGCCCGCCGAGACGCGCTTGTTCATGTGCCACGACTATCCGCCCGCGGGGCGCACCGAGGTCTGGGAGACCACCGTCGGCGAGGAGCGCGCGCGCAACATCCATGTGCATGACGGCGTGAGCGAAGACGAGTTCGTACGCATGCGAACAGCGCGTGATGCGACGCTCGAGATGCCGGTGCTGATCCTGCCCTCGGTGCAGGTGAATATCCGCGCGGGCGAACAGCCGCCCAAGGACGCCAACGGCGTGTCGTACCTGCGCATCCCGCTCAACGCGCTGTGAACACCGCCCTCTGAACCATCAACAAGGAACTCCGCCTTGAGCGACAAACAGGTTTCCGTCCTGCTGACACAGCAACAGGACTATCGCTTTTTGATAGATTTTGGCGCGCCTGTGCCGGCCTTGTTCGGCGACGAACCGCCACCGCTGGGCAACTCGGCCGGGCCGTCGCCGGTGCAGCTGCTTGCGGCCGCGGTTGGAAACTGCCTGTCCGATTCGCTTCTGTTTGCCCTGCGCAAGTTCAAGCAGGCGCCGGATCCGATAGCAACCGAGGTCACCGCCAACGTCGGCCGCAACGCCGAGGGTCGGGTGCGAGTGCTTTCCATGACCGCGCGACTGACGCTGGGCGTGCTCGCTGCGCAACTCGAACACCTGGATCGCGTGCTCGAGCAGTTCGAAGCCTTTTGCACCGTCACCCAGAGCGTGGGTCAGGGCATCCCGATCGAGGTGCAGGTGTTCGACGCGGGCGGAATGAAGCTGAAATAAGGTTCAGCACCCGCCGGTGCGCCGCGCGCTCAGTTCCGACCGCGTGTCCACCTTCTGCGGCGCCCCGCCCTCGGGCGAGGGCAGGGTCGCGCCGAGCACGAGTTCGCCGTTCATCGATTGCACCGAGTAGTTCACCGAACCGTTGCCGGTCATCGGGAACACGCCGCCGCAGGAGACGGTGAAGCTGTAGCGCGAGCCGGTGTCGTTGCGGTTGCCGAACTTACAGGTGCCCGCGCCGGGGAGTGCGCCGAACACGCGACCCGGGTCCTTGGTGTCGTTTGCCTGCAGGCACTGGTTGCGCGAATACGGGCCGAAGGCCTGCGGCACGCCCGGCACGCGCATCGTGACCGTGATTTCCCAGTTGCCGGGCGACACATCGGCCGCGCATGCGCCGTACGCAAACGTGGCGAGGAGAAGGGCGGTGATCAGTCGCATCATGGTCATCGGGGCTCCTGGGAAGGTATCCCGAGCATACGCCGCTGTTCTGCGCCAGACGCCTGCTTGAAGGCGAGAATCCGGACTTCGTGCACACCCAGGGGCGGCGCGGTCCAGAGCTCGGTGAATCCCGCCTGCTGCATGCAGGCGGTTAGCGTTTCGGCGGTGAACCCGGTCTTGTGCGCATAGAAGGGATTGCCGGTCTCGATCTCGCGGTGATAGCCGTAGATCACATCCAGCGGCGAAATCGGCCCGGCGGGCGAATGGTAGAGCTGGTCCTCGAGCGAGAGACTTTTCTCCAGCACCGCCTGCATCACCGAGCGCAGGTCGGGCACGCGGATTTCGCAAAAGCCGTCCGCCGCAAGCACATGATGAAATCCCGCGAGCACCTGCTGCACCTCATGCCGGTGATAGTGCTCGAGGTTGTGCGAACAGTAGATCGCGTCGTAGGCGTCGCCGGGAAAGGCCGCAAGGTCGCGCGCATCGCAGACAAGGTCCACATCGTCTCGCGCGACGACATCGAGCAGCAGATGCTCCCAGCCGGCGTAATGCGGCGGGAGCGGGATGGTCTTGTTGCCGCCGCCGACGTTGAGGACGATGCGACGACTCATCGTGTGCCGCTTACTTGTCGATGCCGCCGATGCACATGTACTTGAGTTCGAGGAAGTCCTCGATCCCGTACTTGGAACCTTCGCGGCCCTGGCCGGATTCCTTCATGCCGCCGAAGGGGGCTTCGGGCGTGGAGATCAGGCCGGTGTTGATGCCGACGATGCCGTACTCAAGGCCTTCGGACACGCGCCAGATGCGGCCGATGTCGCGGGCGTAGAAGTAGGACGCGAGGCCGAACTCGGTGTCGTTGGCCATGCGGATCGCTTCGGCCTCGTCCTTGAATCGGAACAGCGGCGCGAGCGGGCCGAAGGTTTCCTCGCGCGCGACCTTCATCGCGGGCGTCACGCCGGTGAGCACCGTCGGCTCGAAGAAGGTGCCGCCGAGCGCATGGCGCTTGCCGCCCACCAGCACCTTCGCGCCCTTGGCGAGCGCGTCCTGGATATGTTCCTCGATCTTGGCCACCGCGTTGGCATCGATCAGCGGGCCCTGCGTGACGCCGGGCTCGAAGCCGTTGCCGACCTTCATCGCAGAGACGGCTTTCGCGAGCTTGGCCGAGAACGCGTCGTACACGCTGTCCTGCACCAAGAGGCGATTCGCGCAGACGCAGGTCTGGCCGGTGTTGCGGTACTTGGAGGCCATCGCGCCTTCGACCGCGGCGTCAAGGTCGGCGTCGTCGAACACGATGAAGGGCGCGTTGCCGCCGAGTTCCATCGAGGTCTTCTTCACGGTCTTCGCGCACTGCTCCATCAGCACCTTGCCGATTTCGGTGGAGCCGGTGAAGGTGAGTTTGCGCACCGTCGGGTTCGAGGTCATCTCGCCGCCGATCTGCGAGGCCGATCCGGTGACGATGCTGAATACCCCTTTGGGGATGCCGGCGCGTTCGCCGAGTTCGGACATCGCAAGCGCCGAGTACGGCGTCGCGGTCGCGGGCTTGAGCACCATGGTGCAGCCGGCGGCGAGCGCCGGGCCGACCTTGCGGGTGATCATCGCGTTGGGGAAGTTCCACGGCGTGATCGCGGCGCACACGCCCACCGGTTCGCGGATCACCACGATGCGTTTGTCCGCCGCGTGCTGCGGAATGGTGTCGCCGTAGATGCGCTTGCCCTCTTCGGCGAACCACTCGATGAAGGAGGCGCCGTAGGCGATCTCGCCGCGCGCCTCGGCAAGCGGCTTGCCCTGCTCGGCGGTGAGTATCTTGGCCAGGTCTTCCTGGTTGGCCATCATCAGGTCGAACCAGCGGCGCAGGATGATGCTGCGTTCCTTCGCGGTCTTCGCGCGCCAGGCGGGCCAGGCGGCGTTCGCCGCCTCGATCGCGCGGCGGGTCTCGGCCGCTCCCATGTTCGGCACCGTGCCGAGGATCTCTCCGGTCGCCGGATTGGTCACCGGAATCGTCTTGCCGCTGTCGGCGTCAAGCCATGCACCATTGATATAGCACTGCTGGCGAAACAGCGACGGGTCCTTGAGCTGCAGGGACGCGATGCCCGAGATCTTGGGATCGTTCATGGGGTGTCTCCTCCGGTGAGCGCCGCGCCGGACGGCGCGGGATGAAAAGTGTCGGCGGATTTTACTGCAAGGGCCTGCGACGCTCCGGACGCCGGGCCCCGGCACAAGCAGGCAGCGGCGGCTTCCGCCTTAGCGACGCAACAGCTTCCAGGCGACGTCGCGGCCGAGACCGCCCTTCATCGCGAGCCAGATCCACATCACCGCGAAGTTTTCGAGATAACGCGAATGCAGCAGCGGCCCGCAGTCCACCGGGTCGAAGCCTAGCTCAGAGGCAAGCGCCGCAGCAGCGGTCTTCGCCTGCGCATCGTCGCCGCAATAAAGCATCGACGCGTGCTCGTCGCCGTACACCGCATCGGTCATGTTGTTGAAGCCGGTGGTGTTGAAGATCTTCACCACGCGTGCGCCCGGCGCCCACTGCGCGACCATTTCGCCGCCCGAGTTCGAGTGGCCGATCTCCAGCCCTCCGAGATTCGGCAATAGCGGATTGGTCGCATCGAGCACGGTCTTGCCGGCGAGGCTGCCGCAGGCCTCGATCGCATCGCGTGTGGCGGTCCACGGCGTCGCGAGCACGACCACCTCCGCGGCGGCCACCGCCTGCGCGTTGGTCAACACCTTGAACTTCGAGCGGTCGACTGCACCCGCCTTGGCCGAGTCGGGATTGCGCACGCCGAACGAAACGGTGTGGCCCTTGGCGGCCCATCCGTTGGCGAGCGCCTGGCCCACGTTGCCCGCGCCGATGATTGCGATGTTCATGAATTTTCCCTTGGTGATGAGATTTCAGAACGTGCCCGCGAATCAGAACGTTCCGGCGAATCAGAACGTTCCGGGGTAGGCGCCGCCGTCGATCAGAAAGTTCTGCCCGGTGACATAACCCATCTGCGCGCTGCACAGGAAGGCGCAGGCATCGCCGAATTCCGCCGGAATGCCGAGGCGCCCCGCCGGTATGTGCGCGACGCGCTGGGCTTTCATTTCCTCGAAGGTGATGCCGCGTTCCTTCGCCCAGTGGCCGACGGTGGCCTTCTGGCGGTCGGTGTCGAACAGGCCGGGCAGCAGGTTGTTGATGGTGACGTTGTGCCGGACGTTGCTGCGCGAGAGTCCCGCCACAAAGCCGGTGAGCCCGGAGCGTGCGCCGTTGGATAGGCCGAGCGAATCCAGCGGCGCCTTCACCGCGCTCGAGGTGATGTTGACGATGCGGCCGAACTTGCGCGCGATCATGCCGTCGATGGTTGCCTTGATCAGTTCGATCGGCGTGAGCATGTTGGCGTTAAGCGCCTTCTCCCAGTCCTCGCGGCCGTGTTTGCGGAAGTCGCCCGCCGGCGGGCCACCGGCATTGGTGACGAGGATGTCCGGATTCGGGCAGGCGGCGAGTGCGGCGGCACGGCCTTCCTCGGTGGTGATGTCGGCCGCGATCGCGGTGATCGTCGCGCCGGTGGCGGCGCGGATTTCCGCCGCGGTCTTTTCCAGTTCCTCCTTGCCGCGCGCCACGATTATGACGTTCACGCCCTCGCGGGCGAGCGAGGTGGCGCAGGCGCGGCCGAGGCCCTTGCTTGCGCCGCAGACGATGGCCGATTTGCCGCGTAATCCGAGATCCATGATGTGTCTTCCTGAAATGTCCGGTGGTGCGCCCCGATCGTGCGCTGACGATGCTTACCGGGAGGGACGCATTGTAACCAAGGCCACTCCCGCCATGACCAGCAGCGCCCCCACCCATTGCAGCGGCATCATGCTTTCGCCGAGCACTACGTTGCTGATGAGAATCGTCATCACCGGGCCGAGCGCGCCGAGCAGCGACACGTGGTTGGCGCCGATGCGCTTGAGCGCCTCCGCGGTGAGAAACAGGGGCAGCACGGTGCACACGACCGAGAGCAGCAGCGCGAGCCCCCAGGCCTCCAGCGGCAGGTCGAGCGCCGACATCGGCCGCAGCAGCGGGAATTGCAGGATCGAAGGCAGGGCGGCGATGCTCATCGCGTAGGCGGTGAATCGCATCGATCCCACCCTCCGGATGGATTCGGCGCTCCAGACGAGGAACACCGCGGTAAAGAACGCAGCGCCCGAAATCAGCAGGGCGCCCAGCGGCAGGTTGACCTGCTGGCCGCTGATCGCGTTCGAGAGCACCAGTGCCACGCCGGCGTAGGTGATCAGCAGAGCCATCACCTCGGCGCGGGTCACGCGGCGCTTGAGAAACAATGCCGAGATCGCGACCGTGATCGTCGGGTAGGCGAACAGGATCAACCGGCCGATGCCGGCGGTGACGTACTGCAGCCCGATGAAATCGAGGAAGCTCGCCGCGTAATAGCCGGTGAACCCGATCGCGATCATCGTGGCCCACTCGCGGCGCGAAATCCGCGGCGCTTTCGTGTGGTGCGCGATCCACAGGCCGATGCCGATGAATATCGGCAGCGCGATGCTCATGCGCATCGCCATCAGCGTCACCGCATCGATGCCGTGGCGATACATCAGCTTGGCAACCACCGCCTTGGCCGAAAAGGCCAGGACGCCGGCCAGCGCACAGGCAATGCCGATGGTCCGATAGGGGGTACTGCTTACCCCGGGACTGTTCACCCCGGATGCTTTGCGCGCATCTTCAACGCCGCCAGCTTCTTCATCTGCGCTTTCCGCCGCCGAGAATCGAGCCGAGCACGCCGCGGATGATCTCGCGTCCCACCTGCGAGCCGATGGTGCGCGCCGCGCTCTTGGCCACCGACTGCAGCAGGCCGTCGTGCCGGCCGCCGCGCGGGCCGGTGGATCCCATGAGGATTTCGCCGAGGGAATCCATCACGCTGCCGCCTGCGTTTCCGGTCTGCTGCGGTTCGGCCGGCGCAGGAGCGCTCGATCCTCCCCGTCCCCACGCATTTGCATCGGGTGCCGGCGCCTGTGCCTGCTGCGCTTGCTGGGTCTGCGCACCCATGCGATTGCCCGCGCGCCCTTTCAGTTTCTCGTACGCCGATTCGCGGTCGATCGCGTTCTCGTAATGCCCGTAGATCACCGAGCCCTTGATCACCGCAAGTCGCTCGGGATCGGTGAGCGGGCCGATGCGCGAACCCGGCGGCAGCACCCAGGCGCGCTCGACGATCGTCGGCCGGCCCTTGTCGTCGAGGAAGGACACCAGCGCCTCGCCCACCGACAGCTCGGTGATGACTTCCTCCACCTTCAGCTTCGGGTTCGCGCGCATGGTTTCGGCCGC
This sequence comes from Betaproteobacteria bacterium, assembly GCA_947466535.1. Lineage (GTDB taxonomy): Bacteria > Pseudomonadota > Gammaproteobacteria > Burkholderiales > SG8-39 > CAMBSA01. The sequence goes on along the minus strand of CANIEV010000071.1, from coordinate 13,113 downwards.
AGCCTTCACTGCCTTCTGGTCGCGCGGTGTGAAGGCGCGCAGCGCGTGCTGCACCCGGTTGCCGAGCTGGCCGAGCACCGTGTCGGGAATATCCAGCGGGTTCTGGGTGACGAAATACACGCCCACGCCCTTGGAACGTATCAGGCGCACCACCTGCTCGATCTTGTCCAGCAGTGCGCGCGGTGCGTCGTTGAAGAGCAGGTGCGCCTCGTCGAAGAAGAACACAAGCTTCGGCTTGTCCGGGTCGCCGACTTCCGGGAGATGTTCGAACAGTTCCGAGAGCAGCCAGAGCAGGAAGGTGGAATACAGCTTGGGCGCGTTCATCAGACGGTCGGCGGCGAGGATGTTCACCACGCCCCGGCCCTTGCTGTCGGTCTGCATCAGGTCGGCGATGTCCAGCGCCGGTTCGCCGAAAAGAGCGTCGGCACCCTGCTGCTCGAGTTCGAGCAGGCCGCGCTGGATCGCACCGATCGAGGCGGCGGAAATGTTGCCGTACTCGGTGGTGAACTGCTTCGCGTTGTCACCCGCGTGCTGCACCATCGCACGAAGGTCTTTCATGTCGAGCAGCAGGAGGCCGTTGTCGTCGGCGACCTTGAACACCAGGCTGAGCACGCCCTGCTGAACCTCGTTCAGCCCCAGCATCCGCCCGAGCAGCAGCGGTCCCATGTCCGACACGGTGGCGCGAACCGGATGGCCGGCCTTGCCCCAGACGTCCCAGAACACCACTGGCGAAGCGGCAAATTGCGGCTCCGGCAATTTGCGCTCGGCAAGGCGGTCCTTGAGTTTTGGCGACATCGAGCCTGCCTGCGCGAGTCCCGCGAGGTCGCTTTTCACATCGGCGATGAACACCGGCACGCCGATCGAGGAAAACGCCTGCGCGAGCGTCTGCAGCGACACCGACTTCCCGGTGCCGGTGGCGCCGGTAATCAGCCCGTGACGGTTGGCGAGCGCGGGCAGGATGCCGAGGGTCAGGTCACCCGATTGGGCCACAGGGAGAAGATCGGGTAGAAGTTCGGAGGCACGGTCGGACATGGAGGGCTCGATACCCGGGGCTGGATTCCGGGCAGAAGAAGGGGAGGTGTTAAAATTATACGTTCGCGCAAGAGACGAGGGCTTGCGCAAAGGCGCAAGGGCCAGTTCGCGACCGCCTTTTGGCAAGGCGGCGACAGCCCCGGCATCAATTCAGCATCAATCACTTACCGGATACGGACGCTGCCATGGCAGGACATTCCAAGTGGGCCAATATCCAGCACCGCAAGGGGCGCCAGGACGCCAAGCGGGGCAAGATCTTCACGCGCCTGATCAAGGAGATCACGGTCGGCGCGCGCATGGGCGGCGGCGACCCGAACTTCAACCCGCGGCTGCGTCTGGCGATCGAAAAAGCCAAGACCGAGAACATGCCCGCGGACAACATCAAGAACGCGATCAAGCGCGGCACAGGCGAACTTGACGGCGTGTCCTACGAGGAAGTGCGCTACGAGGGCTACGGCACCGCCGGCGCCTCGGTGATCGTCGACTGTCTCACCGACAACCGCACCCGCACCGTGGCGGACGTGCGCCACGCCTTCACCAAGCACGGCGGCAACCTCGGCACCGACGGCTCGGTGGCCTACATGTTCAAGCACTGCGGCCAGTTCCTGTTTGCCCCGGGCACGAGCGAGGACAAGGTGATGGAAGCCGCGCTCGATGCGGGCGCGGAGGATGTGCTCAACAACGAGGATGGCTCGATCGAGGTCCTGAGCACCGTGCCCGACTTCCACAAGGTGAAGGAAGGCCTCGAGAAGGCGGGCCTGAAGCCGGAGTTCGCGGAAATCACCATGAAGCCCAACGCCGAAACCGTGATGACCGGCGATGACGCGGCAAAGATGCAGAAGTTGCTCGATGCGCTCGAGTCGCTGGATGACGTGCAGGACGTGTACACCTCGGCGGTGATCGAGCAGTGAGCCCACGCGAAATCCGTGGCGGTGGTGCACGCACCGACGGGTTCCGGGAGTCGCAGCCATAAACGCGCCCGCGATGCCCGGCGGAATCCGCATCCTCGGCATCGATCCGGGTCTGAACTCCACCGGATTCGGCATCATCGACATGCAGGGCGCCCGCCTGACCTACGTGACCAGCGGTTGCGTGAAATCGCCGGCCACCGGTCCCCTCCCCGAACGCCTGAAGGTGATCCTCGAAGGACTGCGCCAGGTGATTCGCGAGAATTCGCCGCACCAGGCGGTGGTGGAGAAGGTGTTCGTGAACGTGAACCCGCAGGCGACTCTGTCGCTCGGCCAGGCGCGGGGCGCCGCGATCTGTGCGGCAGTCGATGCGGGGCTGCCGGTGGCGGAATACACCGCGCTGCAGGTGAAGCAATCGGTGGTCGGCCACGGCAAGGCGCAGAAGGAACAGGTGCAGGAGATGGTGAAACGTCTGCTGAATCTCGCCGGCGTGCCCAGTCCAGATGCGGCGGATGCGCTCGCCTGTGCGATCTGCCATGCCCACGGCGGGCAGGGCATGGGCGCGCTCGATACCCGTGGCTTTCGGATGAAAAAAGGGCGTCTGGTATGAATGTTTGTATCCGGAGTCAGGCGCGATGATCGGGCGGATCGCAGGAACCTTGCTGGAGAAGAACCCGCCGCAGATCCTGGTGGATGTGCATGGCGTGGGCTACGAGGTGGAAGTGCCGATGAGCACCTTCTACAACCTGCCCGCGACCGGCCAGCCGGTGTCGCTCCACATCCACATGGTGGTGCGCGAGGATGCGCAACTGCTCTACGGTTTCGGCACCGAGGGCGAGCGCCGCGTATTCCGGCAACTGCTGAAGATCTCCGGCGTGGGTGCGCGGATCGGGCTCGCGGTGCTCTCGGGCATGTCAATCGGCGAGCTGGTGGATGCGGTGCGCATGCAGGAAAGCGGACGGCTGGTGAAGGTGCCCGGAATCGGCAAGAAGACCGCCGAGCGACTGCTGCTCGAACTCAAGGACAAGCTTGGCGCGGAATTCGCGGTCGGCTCCTCGGTGGGCGGGGCGCCGGGCGGCGAGGCGCCGGCGGGCAACGACGTCATGAACGCGCTGCTGGGCCTGGGCTACAGCGAGCGCGAGGCACTGCTCGCGGTGAAGCAGCTGCCCGAGGGCTTGTCGCTGTCCGACGGCATTCGCCAGGCCCTGCGCCTGCTGGCGCGTTCGTGAGATACGGTTCATGACCTCGTTTTTGACCAGTTTCTGCACCATTTCTGTACGTCAATCGCCCGCTTTCACGCGCCGTTCGGACACTTTTCCGATAAATGTTCAACATTTCGAGGTCGGATAGATGGCGATCGAGACCGACCGGCTGATCTCCACCGTCCCTGCGGGCGTGCAGGAAGAGGTGATCGAGCGCGCGCTTCGGCCGCGTTCGCTTGACGAATACGTCGGCCAGGAGAAGATCCGCGGCCAGCTTGAGATCTTCGTCAGCGCGGCGCGCAAGCGCAAGGAGTCGCTCGACCACGTGCTGCTGTTCGGTCCGCCGGGCCTGGGCAAGACCACGCTTGCGCACATCATCGCGCGCGAGATGGGCGTGAACCTGCGCCAGACCTCCGGCCCGGTGCTCGAGCGCGCGGGCGACCTCGCGGCGATGCTCACCAACCTCGAGCCGAACGATGTGCTGTTCATCGACGAGATCCACCGCCTGTCGCCGGTGGTGGAGGAGATCCTTTACCCCGCGCTGGAGGACTTCCAGATCGACATCATGATCGGCGAGGGGCCGGCGGCGCGGTCGGTGAAGCTGGACCTGCCGCCCTTCACCCTGGTGGGCGCGACCACCCGCGCGGGCATGCTCACCAATCCGCTTCGCGACCGTTTCGGCATCGTCGCGAGGCTGGAGTTCTACACGCCCGCGGAACTTGAGCGGATCGTCACGCGCTCGGCCAAGCTGCTCGAAGTCGGCATCACCACCGAAGGTTCGCTCGAAATCGCACGCCGCTCGCGCGGCACGCCTCGGATCGCCAACCGCCTGTTGCGCCGGGTGCGCGACTTCGCGCAGGTGAAGGCGAGCGGCACGGTGGACAAGGCGGTGGCCGATGCGGCGCTCGCGATGCTCGATGTGGACGAGGCGGGCTTCGACCTGATGGACCGCAAGCTGATGCTCGCGGTGATCGAGAAGTTCTCAGGCGGGCCGGTGGGCCTGGACAATCTCGCACACGCGATCGGCGAGGAATCCGAGACGATCGAGGATGTTCTCGAGCCGTTCCTGATCCAGCAGGGCTATCTGCAGCGCACGCCGCGCGGCCGGATGGCGACGCCGTCCGCGTACAGGCACTTTGGGCTCTCCGCGCCACGTACGGGCGTTGATCCCACCGCTCAGCGGGCAGGCGAAACGCCGACCCTGTGGGATGCGCCGCGCGAGGACAACGGGGGCACGAAGTGAAACGTGCCACCGAGGCGGAAGCCGCAGCGCGCGTGCCTGAGGCCTCGCGTGTGCTCTGGAGCACGCGGGTGTACTACCAGCACACCGACGCGGGCGGGGTGGTGTTCCATTCGCGCTATCTCGATTTCATGGAATGCGCGCGCACCGAGCTGCTGCAGTCGCTCGGCTTCGACATCGGGCAGCTTGCGCGCGAGCGGCATGTGCTTTTCATGGTGTATTCCGCGACGATCGACTTCGCACGGCCGGCGCTGCTCAACGACACGATCGGCGTGAGCGCAAGGCTTGCGAAAGTCGGGCGTGCGAGGCTGGTGTTCCGACAGGAGGTCACGCGATCCGGCGAACTGCTCGCGAGCGGTGACATCACCCTTGCGTGCGTGGATGCGCGCACACTGAAGCCGGTGGCGGTGCCGTCCGGGATACGCGAATGCCTCGAGGAACTGGCCGACTCCCTCACAGGAAGCGCATCCGGAACTTCGGCTGCCATGCCGGGTCAGTCATGAGCCCGCGCCAAGAGAAGCACAACAACAAGGATTGCGCATGAACGTTTCCCACGACCTGTCCATCCTCAGCCTGATCTGGAACGCGAGCGTCATCGTCCAGTGCGTGATGGCGCTGCTGCTGATCGTCTCCTTCATGTCCTGGTACTACATATTCGGGAAGGCCTTCGCGGTGCGGCGTGCGCGCATACAGACCGAGCAGTTCGAGAAGGATTTCTGGAGTGGCAACGACCTCAACTCGCTCTACCAGAGCGCGGTAAACCACCGGCATTCCACCGGCGGTCTGGAACGCATCTTCGAGGCGGGTTTCCGCGAGTTCACCAAGCTGCGCACCCAGCGCGCGGGCGAGCCGAGCGCGCTTGTGGACGGGGCACGACGCGCAATGCGCGCCACCTACCAGCGCGAGATGGATAGGCTGGAGGCGCATCTTGCGTTCCTTGCCTCGGTCGGCTCGGTGAGCCCGTACGTCGGTTTGCTTGGCACGGTGTGGGGAATCATGCACTCGTTCCGCGGCCTGGCGAGCATGCAGCAGGCGACGCTCGCGGCGGTGGCGCCCGGCATTGCGGAGGCGCTTGTCGCGACCGCGATCGGCCTGTTTGCTGCGATTCCCGCGGTGGTTGCCTACAACCGCTTCTCGCACGATGTGGACCGGCTGGCGGTAAGGTTCGAGAGCTTCATGGAGGAGTTCTCGAACATCCTGCAGCGCACCGCGACCGCGAAATAGGAGCGAGCATGCGCGCCCGCCGCCAGATGAACCAGATCAACGTCGTGCCCTATGTCGACGTGATGCTGGTGCTGCTGGTCATCTTCATGGTCACCGCGCCGCTGGTGAACCCCGGCGTAATTGACCTGCCGACCGTGGGCAAGTCCTCGCAGCCGCCGGATGCGCCGATGGAGGTGATCATCCGTGCCGACGCGACGCTGTTGCTGCGCGACCGCACCGCCGGGGCCGGCGGAGCCGCCGAGCGCCCGGTGAACAACAAGCAGCTTGTCGACGTGCTGCGTGCGCGCCAGGCGAAGAACCCCGATGTGCCGGTGGTGATCTCCGCCGACAAGGACGTGAAATACGACGCGGTGCTCAAGGTGATGGACGAGCTGCAGCGCGCGAACATACGTCGGGTGGGCCTGTCGGTGAAACCCTCGGGCAAATGATCGGCTTGTCGGGATACACGCACGCATGAGCGCGGTCGCCGCCCTGCCGGGGAACATGCCGCCGGACCCGGACCGCCTGCCCGCCGCGGTGCTGGCGGCGGCGGTGCATGTCGCCCTGTTCGTCATTCTGGTGTTCGGCGTGTCCTGGCAGTCGAAGGCGCCCGATGCGGTGGTGGTGGAATTGTGGACCCTGCCGCCGCAACCGGTGGTGGAGCAGCGCATCGAACCGCCTAAGGTGGAGCCGCCGCCCAAGCCCGAGCCCAGGCCGGAACCGCCGCCCAAGCCGGTGCCACCCAAGCCCGCACCGCCCCCGAAGGCGGTCAAACCCGACATCGTGATCGAGAAGGACAAGAAGAAGGCTCCGCCGAGAAAGGAGGAAGAGCCGAAGATCCAGATTGATCTTTCCAAACAGATGAAGGACCAGCTCGCGCGCGAGATGGAGCAGGTGCGCGACAAGCCGGTGGCAAAAGCCGCTCCCGCGGCACCACCGCCCTCGGCGCGCGTGATTGATCCCGGCTACGCCAATCTCATCCGCACCAGGATTCGCGGCAACATCGTGGTGCCGGGCGACATGACCGGCAACCCCGAGGCGATCTTCGACGTCAACCAGATCCCCGACGGCTCCGTTATTTCGGTGACGCTTCGCAAGTCCTCGGGGAACCAAGCGTATGACGCAGCGGTCGAAAGGGCGATTCGCAAGAGTTCTCCGCTGCCGACGCCCCCGCGGCCCGACCAGTTCCAGCGCATTCTCGAGCTCAAGTTCCGGCCGATGGAGTGAGCTCGGAGTGACTTCGGAGTGAGCCGGGATGGGTCAAGACGTGACGGAGTCGAAAGCGCAGGTCGGCAATGCGCGGGGCCGCAATGGGAATGTTTCCCGCATCACGAAGGCTATAATCCGCTTCGCATGAAACGCATACCGACGTCACGTTTTAACTCCCTTGCGGTTCGCCTGTTCGCGCTTGCGGCCCTTCTTGTCCTGACGTTCGCGCGTCCGGCGCAGGCGCAGCTCACCATCGAGATCACCGGCGGCGGCGCCAACCAGATCCCGATCGCGGTGATGCTGTTCCCTGGCGAGGAGCAATTGCCCTCGCGGATCACCGACGTGGTGGAAGCCGACCTGCAGCGCAGCGGGCGCTTTCGCATGCAGTACGCGGGGGGCATCAGCCCGGTGCCGACCGACCCGTCGCAGGTGAATTTCACCGAATGGCGCAACCGCAGCGCCGATGCGCTGGTGATCGGAAACATCCAGCGCCTTGCCGACGGCCGCTTCGAGGTGCGCTTCCGCCTGCTTGATGTGCAAAAGGGAACACAGCTGGTGGGTCTTGGCTTCACGATGGCCGCCTCGCAGCTGCGCCTCACCGGCCACAAGATTGCGGACGTGATCTACGAAACCCTCACCGGGGAACGAGGCGTGTTCTCCACCCGCATTGCCTATGTGATGAAGCAGGCCGAGCGTTTCGAGCTGCGCATCGCCGATGCCGACGGCCAGAATGGGCAGGTGGCGCTGGCCTCTCGCGAGCCGATCATCTCGCCGCGCTGGTCGCCCGACGGCACGCGCCTCGCCTACGTTTCCTTCGAGAGCAAGAAGCCGGTGGTCTATCTGCATTCGCTCACCTCCGGCCAGCGCACGGTGATCGCCAATTTCCGCGGCTCCAACAGCGCGCCGGCGTGGGCGCAGGATGGCAAATCCCTCGCGGTGGTGCTGTCGCGCGAGGGCGGCTCGCAGATCTTCTCGATCAATGCCGATGGCAGCAACGTGCGCCGGCTCACCCAGTCGCGCTCGATCGACACCGAGCCGTTTTTCTCGCCCGACGGACAGTCGCTCTATTTCACCTCCGATCGTGGCGGCAGCCCGCAGATCTACCGCATGCCCGCCGCCGGCGGCGATCCGGTGCGCGTGACCTTCGATGGCAGCTACAACGTCTCGCCGCGTCTGAGCCCGGACGGCAAGCAGCTGGTCTATGTCGCGCGCAACGGCGGGCGCTTCCAGATCGCGGTGATGGACCTTGCGAGCAAACAGGTGCAGGTGCTGACCGAAACCCAGAAGGACGAGTCGCCGAGCTTCGCGCCCAATGGAAAGATGATCCTGTACGCTACCGAAGTCGGTACGCGCGGTGTATTGGCCGCGGTATCGAGCGACGGGCGGTTCCGGCAAAGGCTGACCTTGCAGGCGGCGGACGTGCGCGAGCCGGCTTGGGGGCCGTACATAGGAAATTGACAGTCCGGGAAACCGGGTCGGCAGAAATTGATCGGTAGTTGCTGTGCGTGCAGTATGCAGTTGTTGGGGGGGAAGGCTCGACCGATGCGGCAGCGTTGCTTTCGCGGCGGGCGGGACGATATCAAACGATCCGGCCGTCCACGAGCCGGACTAAACAGGAGTAAAGAGATGAAAAAGGCACTGACTGCGGCACTGATTGCGGCTTTCGTCTGGGGCTGCGCAAGCCAGACCACGCCGGAAGATTCCAAGGCGGGTGTTGAGGAACGCACTCCTGGCCAGGGCGCGTCCTCTGCGCCGATCGCAACGCCTCCCGTGACCTCACCGCCGCCGGTGGCTTCGCGCATGATCGAGGCGCCTTCTGCCGCAGGTGTCGACCCGATCCTCAAGGATCCGAAGAACATCCTTTCCAGGCGCTCGGTGATGTTCGAATACGACAGCGACGTCATCCGGGATGAGTTCCGACCGATGCTGCAGGCGCATGCCAAGTACCTCGCCGACAAGTCCGGCTCCAAGCTGCTGATCCAGGGCAATTGCGACGAGCGCGGCAGCCGCGAGTACAACATCGCGCTCGGCCAGCGTCGCGCCGAAGCGGTCAAGCGCCTGATGGTGCTGCTCGGCGCACCCGACGCGAAAATCGAGACGGTGAGCCTCGGCGAGGAAAAGCCGCGCTGCAACGATTCCACCGAAGAATGCTTCGCGCAGAACCGTCGCGGCGACCTGCTGCACGCGGGCGAATTCTGATCTGCTGTTCGCTGACCTGCCGACCCGCCTACCGACCGAGCGAGCGATGACGATTTCCATGACCATGCGCCGCGTGATCGCAGGTGGCCTGCTTGCGCTTGCGGCGGCCCCCGCGTTCTCGCAAGGCCTGTTCGACGACAACGAGGCACGCAAGCGCATCGCCAACCTGCGCTCGGACTACGAGGCGAGCCAGAAGGCGATGGAAGAGCGGCTTGCGCGCATCGATGCCGCTGTTCAGGACAAGCGCGCGATACTCGACCTGTCGACCCTGATCGAAGGCCTCAAGCAGGACGTCAACAAGCTGCGCGGGCAGGTCGAGGTGATCGTGAACCAGACCGAGAATCTCGAGAAGCGCCAGCGCGACCTGTACGTCGACCTCGATGCGCGGCTGCGCAAGATGGAGCAGGCGCAGGTGCAGATCACCGAGAAACTTGGGCAGATCACCGAGAAACTTGCCCAGCCCGAGCGCGACGCGGCGGCGGAGAAGACCGCCTACGAGGCCTCGCTCAACCAGTTCAAGGTCGGCAACTATCAGGCGGCGGTCGCCGGATTCCAGACCTTCATGGTGAATTTCGCCAACAGCCAGCTCGTGCCTTCGGCGCAGTACTGGGTGGGCAATGCCTACTACGCGCTGCGCGATTACAAGGTGGCGATCGCGGCGCAGGAGAAACTGGTTGCGTCCTGGCCCGAGAATGCCAAGGCATCCGATGCACTGCTCAACATCGCGAGTTCGCAGGTGGAACTCGGCGACCAGAAGTCCGCGCGCGAGACGCTGCGCGTGCTCATCACGAAGTACCCGAACAGCCCCGCGGCCGAGCAGGCCAAGCAGCGTCTCGTCGGCAAAAGGTAGTCCAGTCGCATGGGCAGTCCGCGGCCGCGCGCCGTCGTTCTGGTCTCCGGCGGCGTCGACTCCGCCACCACGCTCGCGATCCTGCGTGGGCAGGGCTTTGACTGCTACGCGCTCTCGGTGGACTACGGCCAGCGGCATCGCGCCGAACTCGATGCCGCGGCGCGAATCGCCAAGACATTGGGGGCCCTCGATCACCGTGTGGTGCGGGTGGATCTCTCAGCCTTCGGCGGATCGGCCCTGACCGACGGTGCGCTCGCCGTGCCGGTCGCGGGGCCGCAACCCGATTCGATACCCGTCACCTACGTCCCTGCACGCAACACGGTGCTGCTCGGGTTGGCGCTCGCTTACGCCGAAGTCACCGGCGCAGGCGACATCGGCTTCGGCGCCAACGCGGTGGACTACTCCGGCTATCCCGATTGCCGCCCGCAATTCGTGGAAGCGTTCGAAGCGCTTGCCAACATCGCCACCAAGTCCGCGGTCGAGGGGCGTCCGATGCGTATCCATGCGCCATTGATGCAGATGTCCAAGGCGCAGATCGTGCGGGAGGGAGCAAGGCTTGGCATCGACTATTCGATGACGGTGAGCTGTTATCAGGCCGATGACGCGGGCCGGGCGTGCGGCGCCTGCGATGCCTGCCGCCTGCGGCGCGCCGGCTTTCTCGGCGCTGGACTTGCCGATCCGACGCGCTATTTCGCAACGTCGGTGTAGCCCCCGGTAAAGCGTTTGACGGGACGGCCGCGGTTAGAATGCGGTCCCTGGCCCTGAAAGGCGCATCGCCATGAACGAAGCCAATCCCGCCGCAATTACCTCACTCGTGGTCTGGTCGGGCTTCGTGCTCGCGCTGGTGTTCGGCTACGTCGGCGCGAAGACCAACTTCTGCACCATGGGGGCGGTGTCCGACATCGTGAACATCGGCGACTGGGGCCGCATGCGCATGTGGGCGCTTGCGATCGGCGTCGCGATCCTCGGTTGTGCCGGGCTGCAGTTTGCCGGCCTGATCGATGTCGCAAAGACCATCTACACCACGCCGTCCTTCACCTGGCTCTCCTACATCGTCGGGGGCTTTCTCTTCGGCATCGGCATGACGCTTGGTTCGGGCTGCGGCTCCAAGACGCTGATTCGCATCGGCGGAGGCAATCTCAAGTCGCTGATCGTAGCCATCGTGATGGCGATCGCCGCCTACATGACGCTGCGCGGCCTGTTCGGCGTGTTCCGGGTGGCAACTCTGGACACGGTGGCGGTGACGCTGCCAGTGGCGCAGGACATTCCCTCGCTGCTCGCGCACGCGGCGGGCGCGACCCGCGCCACCTGGCTCGCGGTCAGCGCGCTCGTGCTCGGCGGCGGTTTTGTCCTGTTCGCCCTGCTCAACCGCGAATTCCGCACCGCCGACAACCTGCTGGGCGGTTTTGTCGTGGGCTTCGTCATCATCGCCGCGTGGTACGTGTCGGGTCACATCGGTTACATCGCGGAAGATCCGAATACGCTGGAGGAGCGGTTCTACGCCACCAACAGCGGCCGCATGGAGGCGTTCTCCTTCGTATCGCCACAGGCCTATTTCCTGGAACTGCTGATGCTCTGGAGCGACAAGAGCCGGGTGGTCACCTTCGGCATTGCCACCGCGCTTGGCGTCGCCGGCGGATCGTTCTTGAACGCACTCGTGAACAGGAGCTTCCGCCTCGAGAGCTTTCGCGATGCGGACGATCTGATCAATCACCTGATCGGCGGTGTGCTGATGGGTTTCGGTGGCGTGCTGGCTCTGGGCTGCACCATCGGCCAGGGCCTGTCTGGCGTGTCTACCCTCGCGGTGGGTTCGTTCATCGTGCTTGCGTCGATCATCGCGGGTTCGGTCACCACGATGAAGTGGCAGTACTGGCGGATGATGCGGGAAACCTGAAGCTGAAAAGGTTTTCTCGTGCGGCGCGGAATTTGCCGGTATTTGCGCAAAAACGCCTCATTTGTTTGACGTGCGGGCCTCATGCGAATAAAATTCGCGGTCCTAGAGGGTCGTTAGCTCAGCTGGTAGAGCAGCGGACTTTTAATCCGTTGGTCGCAGGTTCGAATCCCGCACGGCCTACCAAAATCTCTCGGACGACGTCAGCCGTTTCACGGAGGCGTCGGTTCCACCCGGGTCGTTAGCTCAGCTGGTAGAGCAGCGGACTCTTAATCCGTCGGTCGTTGGTTCGATCCCAACACGGCCCACCAATAGCTTCAATGACTTACGAAAATTCGGTCATTTCGAAGGTGGGATTAGTCCCCGAACTAGTCCCCGAATAGCGCTCTGCACCCTCCGTGGCTGATCAGCGACCAAGCGCTGGCTGTGCTTATCACCGAAAAACCAGCGGCGCGCCCTCCAGAATCGGACAAGGGACGAAATGTAGACCGTATGGCCTAGTCGGGAGAGGTCTCACCGATGCGTCAGCCGCTCCCCGAACAACTTCAATCGGACAGCGTTTCAGGGGGCTGGTCAGTGCAATAGCGGTTAAACGTCCCGGCACTGAATTCAAAATGTTTATCCGCCGCCAGTACCCATGGGCGAACGCAGGCATTCTCACGCTCGCACCAGCGATAACCTGCCGAGCTGATACAGCCGTGGGCATCCCGGTCGCCGCCGATAAGACTGCGTTGCCCAGTCGCTTCCCGAAGTGACGGTGCTGTGCAGGCCGCGGTCAGCAAGCAGGTGAGAAGTAGAAATTTGAGTCTGGTTTTCATGCGTGACGCAATAGATTTACTTCCTCTGTCGCACAGTCTTGCGCTGTGATGCGAACGAACGACTTCACGATTTCTGTAACTACAGATCACCCCCCCGTACCGGCCTATTTGGCCACGTCATTTACAGATCAAGCTTGGGCCACTGCTTGGCTACGGGTTCTGATGAGACTCCGCTGGAGGAATGGGTAAGAAAATAGGTGAAATATTTACTTTAATGACAGCGGAAACGGTTACTCAGAAATAATAGTTTTGATACATTTAAAAATATTCGCGAAGCCTCGCTTAATACGGGTCGCGTCTCCACACGGCCCATGGTTTCTTCAGGAGCAGCACGTTTTGAGTTTGATAACGAAGTGGGCCTTTGAGAGGCGACGGTTTGTTGGCATTCTGAATGCAGCTTACTAAACAAGGGGGTAAGAAATGATAAGAGGCACTTTGAAAATTTTATTGAGCGCATTCGTTCTAATGCTGTTTTCGTCGAGTTTCGCAATCGCAGATGGCACCAACTTCTATTGGTCAAGTAAGAGCTACGGCCGAGGCGTGGGCACTGCTGGAACAATC
>CANIEV010000070.1 GCA_947466535.1 Betaproteobacteria bacterium | reverse complement strand
TTTCCGCGACCACCACGCGGAATTTCTCAAGGTCGGCGCGGAAATTCGCGGCGTCTCGCGCGACAGCCTCAAATCCCACGAAAACTTCAAGGCCAAGATGGCCTTTCCGTTCGAACTGCTTTCGGACGAAGACGAGAAAGTCTGCAGCCTGTTCGGCGTCATGAAGATGAAAAACATGTACGGCAAGCAGGTTCGCGGCATCGAGCGCAGCACCTTCGTGCTCGACCGGAATCGCGTCATCCGGCGCGAGTGGCGCGGGGTCAAAGTCCCCGGACATGTAGAGGAGGTACTCGATTTTGTTAAAACGCTCTGACGACTTCACCCCTCCCGACCCCTCGCAGCACGACGCAGAACACGTGCCGGCAAAGAAAAAACGCGGCGCAGGCGCAAAACCCCAGCCCAAGCTTTTCGTCCTCGATACCAATGTACTGATGCACGACCCCACGAGCCTGTTCAGGTTCGAGGAGCACGACATCTTCCTGCCGATAATCACGCTGGAAGAACTGGACGAACACAAGAAAGGAATGTCGGAGGTCGCGCGCAACGCCCGCCAGGCAAGCCGCTACCTCGATGAGATCGTGACCCAGGCGCGCGGCCCGATCGAGGACGGGATGCCCCTCAGCCGCCACGCAGCCGACAACGCCACCGGCCGGATGTACCTGCAGACCCAGGCGATCAACAGCACGATTCCGGCCAGCCTGCCGATCGGCAACAAGGCGGACAATCACATCATCGGCGTGGTGATGTACCTTCAGAAGCACTACCCGCAGCGCCAGGTGATCCTGGTGTCCAAGGACATCAACATGCGGATCAAGGCGCGCGCGCTCGGCCTTGCCGCAGAGGACTATTTCAACGACAAGGTCCTCGAGGACACCGACCTTCTCTACACCGGCGTGCGCGAACTCGGCACGGATTTCTGGAACCAGCATGCCAAGGACATGGAGTCCTGGAAGAAGGATAGCCGGACGTACTACCGCATCCGCGGCCCGCTGACCGGCAAGCTCCACGTCAATGAATTCGTGTACCAGGAAGGCGACCGGCCCTTGTATGCGCTGGTCAAGGAAGTGGCCGGCAACACCGCGGTGCTGGAGACGGTCCGCGATTATTCGAGTTCGAAAAACGGCCTCTGGGGCATCACCGCGCGCAACCGCGAGCAGAACTTCGCAATGAACCTGCTGATGGATCCCGAGATCGATTTCATCACCCTGCTCGGGCAGGCCGGCACCGGGAAGACCCTGCTCACGCTCGCCGCCGGACTGGCGCAGGTGCTCGAAGCCAAGACCTACAACGAAATCATCATGACCCGCGTCACGGTGCCGGTGGGCGAGGACATCGGCTTCCTGCCCGGCACCGAGGAAGAGAAAATGGCCCCCTGGATGGGCGCGCTCGAGGACAACCTCGATGTGCTCAACGCCACCGATGACGAAGCCGGCGATTGGGGACGCGCGGCAACCCGTGACCTGATTCGATCGCGCATCAAGATCAAGTCGCTGAATTTCATGCGCGGGCGAACCTTCCTGAACAAATACCTGATCATTGATGAGGCACAGAACCTGACGCCCAAACAGATGAAGACCTTGATCACCCGTGCCGGCCCCGGGACCAAGGTGATCTGCCTAGGGAACATCGCGCAGATCGACACGCCCTACCTGACCGAAGGCTCCTCCGGCCTGACCTACGTGGTGGACCGAATGAAAGGCTGGGAACATTGCGGCCATGTAACGCTGCAACGCGGCGAGCGATCCAGGCTGGCGGATCACGCGGCCGAGGTGCTGTAGCGGTCGGCATCAACCGGCCGGTATATTCAGGGGCATGCCCACCGTTGTCTTCGATCCGGGGGGAAGACGCCTTGCCCGGAACTTCCCCTCGGAATTCATGTCTCTGTAGCTTCCTAAGGAAGCTCTGATCAAGTCCCAATTGCGCAACGAATCGAACAGAGCATCCCTCTGGAGTGGGGGATATACAAGGGGGCGATGCCCCCTTGTTCAGATTTTCCCTGACCCGCGGTTGGACAACCCAGTCAGGGGCCCGGGCCATGCGCCTCCTGCACTCATTCCGCGAGTGTAGAATTTTCGGCCTCCCCGGTCCTGTCACGGATCGAACCGCAAAGGAATGGAAATGGCAGAAAAAACCGTCAAGACAGATGCCGAATGGCGCTCGCAACTGACGCCGATGCAATACGACGTCACCCGAAAAAAGGGAACTGAGCGCGCGTTTTCAGGTGAATACTGGGACAGCAAGGAAAAGGGCATCTACCGCTGCGTCTGTTGCGGCGTCGAATTGTTCTCGTCAGACACGAAATTCGATTCCGGTACCGGGTGGCCGTCGTTCTGGGCACCTGCCAACGGAACAAACGTTCACACCGAGACCGACGTCTCCTGGTTCATGAAACGCACCGAAGTCCTGTGCGCTGGCTGCGACGCCCACCTCGGGCACGTTTTCGACGACGGCCCGGAGCCGAGCGGCCTGCGATATTGCATGAACTCGGCGTCACTCAAGTTCGAGAAGATATAATCCTGCGATGAAGTTCCTCTTCGACCTGTTCCCGATCATCCTGTTTTTCGTCGCCTTCAAGTTCGCAGGAATCTATGCGGCGACCGCGGTCGCTATCGCCGCGACGTTCGCACAGGTGGCCTGGCTGAAGCTGCGCGGTAAAAAGGTCGAGCCGATGCTCTGGGTCACGCTCGGAATCATTGTCGTATTCGGTGGCGCGACGCTGATTTTCAAGGATGAAACCTTCATAAAGTGGAAACCGACAGTGCTCTACTGGCTGTTCGCGGTCGTACTCGTCGCGGCCCAGGTCGGCTTCGGCAAGAACCTGATCCGCAGCATGATGAGCGCGCAAGTCGCCATGCCTGATTTTGCCTGGACGCGCCTGAACTGGAGCTGGGCGCTTTTCTTTGCGCTCATGGGCGTCCTGAATCTGTACGTGGCGTACAACTACTCCACGGATACCTGGGTGAGTTTCAAGCTCTTCGGCGGCATGGGTCTGATGTTCGCATTCGTGATTGCGCAGGCCGTGTACCTTGCACGCTTCGTCCAGGAAAAGGATTCGGCGCAGCCTTGAGCCTTGACGCGGACATGCGGTCACGTCTTGCCGCCCTGGAACCCAGCCTTGTCGAAATCGAGGACGAGTCCGGGCTTCATGTCGGGCACGCCGGCGCGAAGGAAGGCGGACACTACCGCCTTACCGTCGTGTCAGCGCGTTTCAGCGGCCAGTCGCGGGTCGCGCGGCACCGCATGGTGTATCAGGCACTCGGCACGCTGATGCAAAGTGGCATACATGCACTTGCCCTGCAAACGCTCGCGCCAGACGAACAATGACGACTCAAGCTCCCCGAAAGGAATTTCAATGATTTCCGTGCAACACATCGCCCGAAACATCGCTCTGGGTATCGCGCTCGCTGCGCTCCCTGGCGCTGCTGCGCTCGCCCAACAGGACAAGGGCGCGCCGCGCCCCGCGGCGGCAGACAAGGCTGATAAAGGCGGGGCTGAAAAAGGCGGTCCGGCGCGTGTGGCCACGGTCAATGGCAAACCGATCCCGAAATCGCGGGTCGACAGCATCGTGCGCCAGCAAGGAGGGGGACGCGGCGCACAGGACAACGACCAGCTGCGCAAAGCAGTCGTGGAACGCCTGGTGAACTTCGAACTCGTGGTTCAGGATGCCGAGCGCAAGGGGCTCACCCGCAACACCGAACTGCAGACCCAGCTGGACATTGCCCGCCAGCAGGTGATTTTCAACGCCTACATCGAGGACTACTTCAAGGCCCACCCGATCAAGGAAGATGCGCTTCGGACGGAGTACACCAAGGTGCGCTCGCAACGCGGCGACAAGGAATTCAAAGCCCGGCACATTCTTGTGGAAAAGGAATCCGAGGCCAAGGAGATACTCGAGAAGCTCGGCAAGGGAGAAAAGTTCGAGGAACTCGCCAAGGTTTCGCGCGACCCCGGTTCCAAGGACAAGGGCGGCGAACTCGACTGGGCCTCACCCGGCACCTTCGTGAAACCGTTCGCCGACGCTCTCTCAAGGCTCGAAAAGGGCAAGACCAGCGATGCGCCGGTCCAGTCCCAGTTCGGCTTTCACATCATCCGCCTTGATGACGTGCGTTCGGCGCCTTTCCCCAGCTTCGAGCAGGCCAAGGGCCAGATCCAGCAGTACATCCAGGAACAGGAACTGCAGAAAGTGTTCTCGGACCTGCGCGCCAAGGCGAAAATCGAGTAGTGCCGCATCCCATGCTCACCGCTGCCGCGGTGAGCGCGGCTCGTCGCCTCCTCAGCCCACCCAGACCCGGGCGTTGCGGAACATACGCAGCCACGGACTCGCTTCACCCCATTCCCGGGGACTCCAGGAGAACTGCGCGGTCCGGAACACCCGCTCGGGATGCGGCATCAGGATCGTGAAGCGCCCGTCTGCGGTGGTGAAGCCGGTGACGCCCTCGGGCGATCCGTTGGGGTTCGCAGGATAGGTCTCTGCGGGCTTTCCGCGCGAGTCCACGCATCGAAGCGACACGATCGCCTTCTGCCGGGCGGACGGCGTGGCAAACACCGCCCTTCCTTCTCCGTGCGCGGTCACGATCGGCAGACGGCTGCCGCCCATGCCGGCAAAGACGATCGCGGGACTTTCCGGTATCTCCACCATCAACAGCCGCGCCTCGAACTGCGCCGAACGGTTGCCGAGGAATCTCGGCCAGTGCCCTGCTCCGGGGATGATCTCCCCGAGCTGGCTCATCATCTGGCAGCCGTTGCAGACCCCGAGCGCGAAGGTATCGCCACGCCCGAAATACGCTTCGAATTCGTCGCGGGCGCGCGCATTGTGGAGTATCGATTTCGCCCAGCCGGTGCCGCCGCCAAGCACATCGCCGAAGGAAAAGCCGCCGCAGGCGGCAAGTCCGCGGAACTTCGACAGGCTGACCCGGCCTTCGATGATGTCGCTCATGTGCACGTCCCAGGCGTCGAAGCCCGCGCGATCGAACGCGGCCGCCATTTCCACCTGCCCGTTGACCCCCTGCTCGCGGAGAATCGCAATCGCCGGGCGTGATCCCCTTGAGACGAACGGTGCTGCCACGTCGTCGTTTGCATCGAATGTGAGCGTTGCAGACAGTCCGGGAGAATCCGCGTCGAGCAGGGTGTCGTACTCCTCATCGGCGCATTCAGGATTGTCGCGAAGGCCCTGCATGCGCCAGGTGACTTCGCTCCAGGCACGCTGCAACTCCACGCGTCGTTCAGAGAAAACCGGCTTTGCGTTGCGCACAAGGCGGATCTCGCCCCGGGTATTCGGCTGACCGAGAAAATGCGCGACCAGACCCGCTTCCGACAGCCTCCGGAGAACACCTGCCCGATCGTCCGCACGCACCTGGATCACCGCGCCGAGTTCCTCGGCGAAGAGCGCGGCCAGGACACGTTCCGCGTCACGACCGCTCATGAGTTCGGGGTTCCGCTCGTTGCCATCGACATCGTGCACCTGCACATCATAAGCAAGCATGTCGAGATTGATCGTCACGCCGCTGCGCCCGGCGAACGCCATTTCGCAGACCGCTGCAAAGAGCCCTCCGTCGGACCGGTCGTGATACGCGAGTATCCGGCCCTCATCCGACAGGCTGCGGATCGCGCCGAAGAATCGTGCAAGTTCCTGTGCATCGTCGAGATCCGGCGCAACGTCGCCGAGCTGGCCATAGACCTGCCCGAGTATCGAACCTCCAAGACGATTGCGGCCGCGCCCGAGATCGACAAGCAGGAGTTCTGTTGGACCTTTATCGGACACGAGTTCGGGCGTAAGCACACGCCGCACATCGGTACAGGGCGCGACCGCCGTCGCAATCAGCGACATCGGTGACACGACCTCACGCGCCGAGCCGTTCGCATCCTTCCACGACGTGCGCATCGAAAGGGAATCTTTGCCCACCGGAATGCTCAGCCCGAGCGTCGGACAAAGTTCCATGCCGACAGCATGCACGGCGTCAAACAACGCCGCATCCTCACCGGGAAACCCGGCAGCGGCCATCCAATTAGCCGACAGTTTCACCCTGGAGAGCGACTCCACCGGAGCCGCCGCGATATTCGTTATTGCCTCCGCAATCGCCATTCGCGCCGAGGCCGCGGCATTGATCAGCGCGAGCGGCGTTCGCTCGCCCACTGAAAACGCCTCGCCCGCATGCCCTTCAAAATCCGCGAGAGTCGCCGCGCAATCCGCCACCGGCGTCTGCCAGGGGCCGACAAACGGATCGCGTGCGCACAAGCCGCCGACGGTGCGATCACCGATGGAAATCAGGAAGGTCTTGTTCGCCACCGTCGGATGCCTGAGCACCCGATAGCAGGCCTCGGAGAGTTCCACATCCGATAGGTCGATCCGACGCCGGTCTGGCCTGGCTCTGCGGACATCGCGCAGCATTTTCGGTGCCTTGCCGAGCAGGGCCTCGAGCTGCATGTCCACCGGCGCATTGCCGAACACCGGATCGCGGACAACGAGGCGCCCGTCGTCGGTGGCTGGCCCCAACACCGCGTACGGGCAACGCTCGCGCCGGCAGATCGCATCGAACTCGGCAAGCGACTCCGCCGCGATCGCGAGCACATAGCGCTCCTGGGACTCGTTGCACCAGACTTCGCGGGGAGTCATTCCGCTCTCTTCACTCGGAGCCGCCCGGAGATTGACCTGCGTTCCGCGACCGGCACCGTGCGCGATTTCCGGCACCGCATTGGACAGACCGCCCGCGCCGACATCATGGATCGAAAGGATCGGGTTGGCCGCGCCCCGCTGCCAGCAACGGTCGATCACTTCCTGCGCGCGACGCTGAATCTCGGCATTCCCGCGCTGGACGGAGTCGAAGTCGAGCGATTCGGTATTGGCACCGGTATCCATGCTCGACGCGGCGCCGCCCCCCATGCCGATCAGCATTCCCGGGCCACCGATCTGAATAAATAATGCCCCGGCCGGGACCTCCGCCTTGAACGACTGGTCGGCCGGAATCGCGCCGACGCCGCCCGCGAGCATGATCGGCTTGTGATAGCCGCGCGCGACGCCGTCGACTTCCATCTCGAACGCGCGAAAGTAGCCCGCAAGATTCGGGCGGCCGAATTCGTTGTTGAACGATGCGGCGCCGATCGGACCATCGAGCATGATCGAGAGCGCCGAGGCAATTCGCGACGGCTTGCCTATGCTTAGCTCCCAAGGCTGTTCGGCGCCCGGAATCCGCAGATTCGAGACCGAGAATCCGCATACGCCCGCCTTCGGCTTTGCACCGCGGCCGGTCGCCCCCTCGTCGCGTATCTCGCCGCCGGCGCCGGTGGCCGCGCCGGGATACGGCGAGATCGCGGTGGGGTGATTGTGCGTCTCGCACTTGAGCAGGAAATTAGTCAGGTCACGATTCGCTCGATACAGACCCTGCATATCCGGGTGAAAGCGCGCCGCCACCCGGCCTTCCAGCACAGCGGCATTATCGGAGTAGGCAACAACCGTTCCCTGTGGCGTGATGCGATGCGTGTTCTTGATCATGCCGAACAGCGAGTCCGGCTGCGTTTCGCCGTCCACGATCCAGCTCGCGTTGAAAATCTTGTGTCGGCAGTGCTCGGAATTGGCCTGTGCGAACATGGTGAGTTCGACATCGGTGGGATTGCGCTTTTCGCACAGGAACAGATCCACGAGGTAATCGATTTCATCAGGCGCGAGTGCAAGTCCGAGTTCGGCATTCGCGCGATCCAGCGCACTAGGCCCTTGCCCGAGGAGGTCGACCGTGCCGAGTGGCGGCGGTTCGACATGCCGGAACAGGGCATCGGCCGCTTCGATCGATTCCAGCACCGTCTCGATCATCCGGTCATGCAGGAGTGCGCTTATCGCAGCCTTGTGCCGTTCGATCGGGCCTTCGATCTGATACGCCGTGCCGCGCTCGACCCGCCGCACCGCCTCCAGTCCGCAGTGCCGTGCGATATCGGTCGCCTTGGAGGACCAGGGCGATATCGTGCCGATACGCGGGACCACGAGCACGCCCGAGAATGCCGGCGCCGCGTCGGAGGCGCCGGTGAGCCCGAGCAGATCTTCGAGGGTGCGCTTCTCCCCATCGGTGAGCTCGCGCTCCAGTTCGGCGAAGTACCAGTGCTCGGATGAGCGCAATGCGAGCCGCGGATCAAGCCGGGCAAGCGAACCATTCAGCTTGGATGTGCGAAACGCTGAGAGCGCGGCTTCTCCGCGCAGTCTGGTCACGGTTGACATGGAAGAGCCGCTCTGGGGGAAAGGAAACTCGTGGACGGCTCAGTGACAAACATGTCCAGGCCGGTTGCGGATCGAACGGGATCGCATCGAGAACGGATTATACCGGTCTCACGCTCTGCGACGGCGACACCCGGGGGCCTCAGTTGCGCCTGAACTGGGGCGCCTCGAGCGTGCCGCCGAGCATGAGGGTCGCCTTCCCCTGCATGCCCACCGACTTGAGCTCTAGAGCGAAACGTCCTGCGATGCCACGCTGCGGATCTACCTCCGCGCTGCCCGATGCGTTCAGCAATCCCGCCACAAGGCGAAGCTGCCTCGCCTGTACACGTCCGGAATCGTAGATCGCGATGCCGCTGATTTCCGAAAATGGAGTGCTCCCGCCCGATGCATTTCCCGACTGCATGACCTGCGTCAGATCGACGCCGACGAGCGTACCCTTCTGCACGGTGAACGCCGCTTCGACGCGCGGAGCCGCGAGCAGCTTGTCCGGCGTGGCCGCCTTCATTGCGAAAACCGCCTTGCCTTCCAGCACGCCGGCGTTGATCAAGGCACCTGCCAGTTTTGACACGTTGCCACGGCGAAGCGCAAGTTCGCCATCGAGCGTCCAGCCTGCCCGCCAGCGAATACGCGTGTTGCCGCTCATCGTGCCGCCGAGAGCACTCAGTTCGATTTCATTGAAAACGAGCTCGTCGCGCTTCAGGGTTCCGCGGGCGCTGATCTCGTCCAGAACGACTGCCGCCTTCCCGCCGCCAAAGGGAAAAGTAAATGCCTTGACCGCCAGATCGATTTTCGCCTCGGCGCCACTGAACTCCGCGCGTATCGACATCGCCTTGTCCGCGCTCGCCGCACGGACCTGCGCCAGACTGCCATCGGCGCCAAAATTGGCTGCAATATCGAGCGCCGGCACCGCAAGCCCCGGAATATCGAATTTTGCGCCGCGCGCGGTGAGCGCCTGAAACCGGAATGCGCTCGCGTCGCTCTTGTCCCAAAGCGCGGCTAGCGCTGCCTGCGGGATCACCGCACCTTCGAGGTCAAGTGACTTGAACACCTTGTGATCCTCGCGAAGGGTCGCGAGTTCCGGAATCGCATGCACCGACTCAAACCTTGTCAGCGCATCGGTGCCGATCGTCACCTTGTCAAAGCGCACCTTGGGCAACGGGAGGAGCGCGAGGTGAACCGAGCCGATCTTCACCGGCTGGCCGAAGCGGGCGGACGCCGCCTTCTCGAAGCCCGCAGGATCGAGAGTCACAAGATGGATCGCAACAATCGCCGCAATCAGAATCCCGAACAATCCCAGCGCGATAATTTTTCCGGGCGAACGCCCACCCGAGTGCCTCGGCGGTGCCTGATACCTTGCTTGCTGCACCGCCTCGGGCCGGACCTCCACGGGAGCGGGCTTGCTTGCGGCGACGCTGCGTTCACGCGCCCGAGCCTCCTTGCGTGCGAGCGCCACGGCTTCGGCTTCCGCACGAACGCCGGTTGCCGCGACCGATGCCGATTGCACCGTCACGACCGCCGCGCGTTCCGCCAGCTCGGCGGATTCACGGGCCGCGCGCGCCTCCGCCTCGCGACGCTCGTTGGCGCGATCTTCTTCCTCGTGCACACGCAATGCGTCCTGGCGTGACTGCTCCTCGGCTTGCCTTGCTGCGCGCGCAGACTCCTCCTGCTCGCGCGCCTGCCGCTCCGCCTCATCACGGGCGCGCTGCTCGTCCTCGCGCCGCTGGCGCAGGATCTGTGCTTCCTGCTCCGCGCGCCGTTCGGCATCGAGTCGCGCTCGTTCAATCGACTCCGCCTTCGCCTTTTCCTCCGACTCTTGCCGCGCGCGCTTGGCGTCCCCCGCGGCGCGGCGCTGTGCCTCTTCGCGGGCAGCCGTCTCCTGCCCGAGTTTTGCCTTCAGGTCCTCCGCTTCACGCTCCGCCTCGCGCCGGACGCGTTCTTCGGCCTCGCGAATCCGTGCACGCGCGTTTTCTTCCTGCACGGCCCGTTCGTCGGACTCGCGACGCGCCCGCTCTTCGTCCTCCAGCCGCCGCGCGTTCGCTTCCGATTCTTCGCGTGCACGCCGATGAGACTCCTCGGAAGCGCGGCGTTCGGCCTCTTCGTCCGCGCGACGCTCCGCCTCCGCACGCGCCCGGCGCTCTTCCTCAAGCTGTGCCTTGAGCGCCCCCGCTTCCGCCCGCGCCCTGTCATCCGCTTCGCGACGTGCCTGTTCCGCGGCACGCTCGGCCGCCTCTTTCGCCCCGATCTCGCGTGCTCGCCGGTCTGCCTCGTCACGCTCCCGCCGCTCCGCGTCTTCCGACGCGCGACGTTCCGATTCGGCCCGCTCCCGCCGCTCCGCTTCGAGTTGCGCCTTCAGCGCGTCGGCTTCCACCCGCGCCTTTTCTTCCGCCTCGCGACGCACCTGCTCCGCGATACGGGCGGCCTCCGCGCGCGCGCGTCGCTCGGCGGCTTCACGCGCCTGTCGCCCGGCTTCTTCGGCGGCGCGTCGCTGCGCCTCAAGTTCCGCTTTCAATTCCTCGGCTGCCAGACGCGCCTTTTCCTCCGCCTCGCGGCGCGCCCGATCCGCGGCACGCTCGGCCTCTTCCTTCGCGCGTCGTTGCGCTTCTTCGCGCGCACGCCGTTCGGCTTCCTCTGCGGCACGACGCTCGGCTTCGAGCTGCGCCTTCAGCGCCTCGGCCTCCTCGCGTGCCTTCTGTTCCGCTTCCCTGCGCGCCTGCTCCGCCGTGCGCCCGGCCTCTTCCTTCGCGCGTCGTTCCGCTTCTTCGCGCGCACGCCGTTCGGCTTCCTCTGCGACACGACGCTCGGCTTCGAGCTGCGCCTTCAACGCCTCGGCTTCCTCGCGTGCCTTCTGTTCCGCTTCCCTGCGCGCCTGCTCCGCCACGCGCTCGGCCTCTTCTTTCGCGCGCCGCTCGGCGTCTTCCCGGGCACGCCGCTCGGCCTCCTCCGCCTCGCGGCGTTCCGCTTCAGCGCGCTCGCGCCGCTCCGCCTCAAGCTGCGCCTTGAGCGATTCCGCCTCGAGTCGCGACTTTTCTTCCGCTTCACGGCGCGCTTGCTCGGCAGCCCGCGCCGCGTCTTCACGTGTGCGGCGCTCTGCTTCGAGCTGAGCCTTGAGCGCGTCGGCCTCCTGCCGCGCCATGGCTTCCGCCTCCCGCCGCATCCGTTCCTGCGCTTCCTGCGCAGCCTCTTCCGCCGCTTCCTTGGCCTTGCGTTCCTGTTCGAGCCGGGCACGCAGTTCTTCCGCTTCACGGGCGGCTTTCGCCTGCGCTTCGGCCAGAAGTCGGGCTTCCGCCTCGGCTTTTTCCCGCGCCTTTGCGGCGGCAAGTGCCTGCGTTTCGGCTTCTGCACGTGCCTTGAGTTCGGCCTGCAGCCTCCCCTTCTGCTCGGCCTCCGCTTTCGCCTTGAGTTCAGCCTCGAGCCGTGCCTTCTGTTCCGCCTCGTGTTTCACGCGTACCGCGGCTTCCGCCCTGGCGCGCGCTTCGGCGTCCGCCTTGGCCTTCGCCTCGGCTTCGAGTTTTGCCTTTACGGCAGCTTCGGCCCGAGCGCGTGCCAATGCCTCAGCACGCGCCTTGTTGTCCGCTTCGAGTTTTGCCGCCGCCTCCGCCGCGCGCTTTTGCGCCTGGTCTTCGGGACGCCCGGACGCCGGGCCCGCGAGACTCGTAAAATCGAGATCGTCGTCGTCACCGCCTGGATCGGCGGCCGGCGAGGGCGCGGATGGCTGTGGCGAGGGAGCAGCAGCCTTGGGGGCTGCCGCCACGAATTCGCGGATGAATCCTTCCTTTGCCATGCCAACCAGGGCCTGCAGCAGCTTTGCTTCAGTTTCCTTGGGAAATTTCTGTTTCAGATCGCCGACTGTCGCCTTGCCGTCCACCTCCTTCAGGAGGTTGCGCAGATCGCGGGCGAGGAGACTGGTCTTGCCAGTCGCCTCCATCAGGCCCTTTGCGGTCTTGGTGAATACGGAGCGCCGATCCATTTTTTCAGGAATGTTTTTGCGATGCGAAATCGGAATGCCCATTATAGGCGCCTGTCGGTCCTCGCCATGCTCCGACGCGCAGGGACAGGCTCAAAGAGGAACCAGTTCACATCCTCGGCCAGGGGACTGGCAGGCGCTCCAGGCGAGTGAATAAGCGCCGCATGGTAAAATTTCCCTCACTTTCGGGCGGATTTTCCCGCCCGATTCCCGAGCACGCCGCACTGTCAAGCCATCGAATGCCTCTCCGCCCGGGATCCCTGACCTTCACTCTGGTGCTTGGCGTGCTCATCGCGCTAATGCCCTTCACGAACGACATCTACATGCCGGCAATGCCGGTATTGGTAGCGTCGCTTAACACCGACGTGCCCGGCGTGCAATTCACTCTCGCGGCATTCATCGCCGGCATCGCGATCGGCCAGATCGTCTACGGGCCGCTTTCTGACCGCTACGGGCGCCGGCCGATGCTCATCGCCGGGCTCGCGGTGTTTGCCGCGAGCAGCGCCGCATGCGCCTTCAGCCACACCGTCGATGCCCTTGCCGCTCTGCGCTTTCTGCAGGCGCTCGGGCTGGCCGCGGCCCCCGTGCTGGGCCGCACCGTGGCACGCGACCTCGCGTCAAACGAACAGGCGGCCCGGCTTCTGGCCAGGATGATGGTGGTGTCAGGCGTCGCGCCCATCGTGGCTCCACTCCTCAGCGGCCTGCTGCTTGCCGTGCAAGGCTGGCAGGCGATATTCCTGCTGCTGTCACTGCTCGGCGCCGCCATGCTCGCAGTGATCGTCTGGGGCATGCCGGAGACCGCGCCCAAGGACCGGACGCCGGTCAACCCGTTGACCATCCTGCGAAATTTCGGGCAGTTGCTCCGCCACCCGGCCTTTCTCGCCCCGCTTGCCGCACTCTGCGCGAGCCAGGCAGCGTTGTTTGCCTTCGTGACCAATTCCTCATTTGTCATCGTGCGCGGTCTGGGCTATTCCCCGGCGGCGTTCGGCGCGTTTTTTGCGATTGTCATGGTGGGACAAATCGTCGCCGCCCAGATCGCCAGCCGGGTGGTGGTGCGGCGCGGGGTGCATGGCATGATTGCGTTTGGTGCCGGACTCGGCGGCCTGTCCGGCATTTGCATTGCCGTGCTTGCGTGGATGAACGTCACCCACGTCGCAGCCCTTATTGCACCAATGACCGTCTACATGTTCGCCTCTGGGTTTCTGAACCCAGCCGCCACCGCGGCAGCGATGTCGCCATTTCCGAAAATCGCCGGCTCGGCAGCCTCGCTCATCGGGTCGCTGCAGATGACGGTCGGCGCAATCACCGGGCTGGTCCTATCGTTGATGTACGACGGCACCGCGAGGCCGATGGCAACCGCGATCGGCCTCGCAGCGCTTGCGCTGCTGCTTGTGGAACGCCTGCTGTTGCGCCCGGTTCGCCGGGAAGCGCGGCACCGTGCACGGCACGCCGCCTGAGTCCATGGAACGGCTCGACTGCATCGTCGTGGGCGCAGGGGTGGTGGGGCTCGCGATCGCGCGCGCGCTCGCGATCGCCGGACGCGAAGTCGTGGTCGTGGATGCCGCCGAGTCCATCGGGACCGTCACGAGTGCGCGCAACAGCGAGGTGATTCACGCAGGAATCTACTATCCACGCGGTTCGCTCAAGGCACGGTTCTGCGTCAGCGGGAAGGAAATGCTTTACCGGTATTGCGCCGATCGGGGCGTACCCCACCGCCGAAGCGGAAAACTGATCGTGGCCACCGATGACAGCCAGGTGCCAACGCTCGACAAGATACGCGCCCAAGCCGCGGCCAACGGCGTCGGCGACCTGAGATTGCTCAGCGCACGCGACGCGAACGATCTGGAACCCGACCTGCGCTGCACCGCCGCCCTGCTCTCTCCGTCCACCGGCATCATCGACAGCCACGCCTACATGCTCGCCCTGCAGGGCGAAGCTGAAGCTAACGGTGCCGTCTTTGTTTTCCATACGCCGGTCGAGGCAGGAGCGCTTCGTGCCAACGGCATCGAACTCGCGCTCGGCGGCAGCGAGCCGATGCGGGTTCTCGCGCGCACCGTGGTGAATTCTGCCGGATTGCACGCCCCCGCGGTCGCAGCCTCCATCGAAGGCCTGCCGCAGACGGACATTCCGCCCGCCTATTTCGCCAAGGGCAACTATTTCGCACTCCAGGGCAAATCCCCGTTTCGCCACCTCGTGTATCCGGTGCCGGAAGCGGCGGGATTGGGCGTTCACCTCACACTCGACCTCGGCGGTCAGGCGCGCTTCGGACCGGATGTCGAATGGGTGGACGAAATCGACTACAACGTCGACCCGCGTCGATCCGACGGTTTTTACGAGGCGATTCGCAACTACTGGCCGGGACTGCGCGACGGCGCACTGGTGCCCGCGTACTCCGGAATACGTCCGAAAATTCAGGCACCCGACGAACCCGCCAAGGATTTCCTGATCCGCGGCCCCGCGGATCACGGCGTGCCGGGGCTGATCAACCTGTTCGGAATCGAGTCGCCGGGATTGACGGCCTCACCGGCAATCGCGGAACATGTGGCAAGCATCGCCAGCCTGCCTTGAACGGCACCCGCCGGCCTGAACATCGAAATCTCCTGGGAGTCTCACGCCATGAAATTCAAACCCGCAGTTCTCGCCGCAGCGCTCGCGTTCGGAGCCGGTACGTTCGCGTCCGTCGCGCAGGCACAGACAAAATGGGACTTGCCGACCGGCTACCCGCTTAACAATCCCCACACGGTGACCCTGCAGTTGCTGGCGAAAGACGTGGAACGAGCCACGGCCGGCAAGCTGATGATCACGGTGCACCCGAACGGATCGCTGTTCAAGGCGCCCGAGATCAAGCGCGCGGTGCAAAGCGGGCAGGCGCAGCTGGGCGAAGTGCTGATGAGCCTGCTGGAGAATGAAAACGCGGTCTATGGCGTGGATTCCATCCCCTTCCTCGCCACCGGCTTCGATGCCGCCTACAAGCTCTGGCGCGCGCAGCGCCCGGTAGCGGAGAGGATCCTGGCCCGTCAGGGACTCAAACTGGTGTATGCCGTCGCCTGGCCGCCGCAGGGCATCTATGCGAAGAAGACACTCGCGTCGACCGCCGACATGAAGGGCCTGAAGTGGCGCGCCTACAACAAGGGCACCTCGCGGATTGCCGAACTCGTCGGTGCGAACCCGGTGACGGTGCAGGCGGCAGACCTTGCGCAATCACTCGCCACCGGCGTGGTCGATTCGATGATGACCTCCGGCGCCACCGGCGTGGACAGCAAGGTCTGGGAGTCGCTCAACCGCTTCTACAACGTGGAGGCCTGGTTGCCCAAGAACATGCTGATCATCAACCAGAAAGCCTTCGATGCGCTCGGCAAGGACGATCAGGCCGCCGTGCTGCGCCTGGCGGGCGAGGCGGAACTGAAGGGGTGGGAGCGGATGCGCGCCTATACCTCGGAATCGCTTGAGGTTCTCAAGCGCAACAAGATGATCGTTGAAAGCCCGAATCCGAAATTCAAGGGAGAACTCGCGAAGATCGGCGACACCCTGCTCAAGGAATGGCTGGAGCGCGCGGGCGACGACGGCAAGGCGATCGTTGCAGCAATGAAGAAGTAGAGAGCTTGCGCGCCTTTCTCGACCGCCTCTACGACGCCGCGGGGTATCTCGCGGCGTTTTTCGTTTTTGCGATCTTCGTCCTGATGATCGGTCAGACCGTTGCACGGGAACTATCGGTTCCCACACGTGGCTGGGACGACATTGCCGGATGGCTGTGCGCCGCATCCGCATTCCTCGCGATGGCCCATACCTTCCGGCGCGGCGACTTCGTGCGGGTCACCCTGCTCAACGAAAGACTCTCCGGCTCGACGCGCAGAACGATGGAAATCGCGGCGCTCGCCTTCGGCACGCTGTTTCTCGGCTACATGAGCTGGTGGGCGCTGAGTTTCGTCTACGAAAGCTGGCAGTTCGAGGAAAAAGCGCAAGGCCTGATCGCCATCCCGATCTGGATTCCGCAGTCGAGCTTCGTGCTCGGCGCGGCGATATTTCTAGTCGCGATACTCGATGAGCTGATCAAGGTGCTCCGCGGACAGAAGCCCTCCTACGAAGTCGCGGTCGAGGAGCGCCACGCGCGCGGTGACTTCAGCGAGGACATCTGATGCCGCTGGGTCACATACCACTACCCGAAATCGCGGCGCTGCTGCTCCTGCTGATGCTGATGCTGCTCGCAGGCGGCGTCTGGATCGGCATCACGCTGGCCGCAGTCGGCTGGGTCGGCCTCGCCTTTTTTACCGCCTCGCCGCCCGGCCCCAACCTCTTCACCTCGTTCTGGGGATCAAACAATTCCTGGACGCTTGCCGCGCTGCCCCTGTTCGTCTGGATGGGCGAAATACTGTTCCGTACCCGGTTGTCCGAGCAGATGTTCGCCGGACTCGCACCGTGGCTCAACTGGCTGCCCGGGCGGCTGATGCATGTGAACATCCTCGGATGCGGCATTTTCGGCTCGGTGTCGGGTTCGTCGGCCGCCACCTGCGCAACCGTATCCAAGGTCGCCCTGCCGGAGCTGCTTCGACGCGGCTACGACGAGAAGACCGCGCTCGGCTCGCTCGCCACCTCGGGCACGCTCGGCATCCTGATCCCGCCCTCGATCACCATGGTGGTGTACGCGGTCGCGGCGGACGCTTCGATCATCCGCATATTCCTCGCCGGCTTCCTGCCCGGGCTGCTGCTGATGCTGCTGTTCTCCGGCTACATCGTGGTCTGGGCGATCCGGCACCCGGAATTGCAGCCTCCGGCCGAGCCCGACATGAGCCTCTATGAGCGCGTAAAGGCGGCCCGCCACCTTGTTCCGGTGACGCTGCTCATCGTGCTCGTTGTCTGGGTGCTGATTTCGGGCGTGGCCACCGCCACCGAATGCGCGGCCTACGGGGTGCTCGGTTCGCTCGCGATCGCATGGACCAGCGGCTCGCTCACCCGGCGCAACTTCCTCGACAGCCTGATGGGCGCAACAAGGGTGTCGTGCATGATCATGTTCATTCTCGCCGGCGCCTCCTACCTCTCGCTTGCGATGGGATTCACCGGCATACCGCGCGCGCTCGCCGAATGGGTGGATTCGCTTGGCCTCAGCCCCTACGCGCTGATCGCCGCGCTCACCGTGTTCTATGTGGTGCTCGGCACAGCGCTCGACGGCATCTCGATGATCGTGCTCACCTCCACCATCGTGCTGCCGATGGTGCAGAAGGCGGGCTTCGACGTCATCTGGTTCGGCATCTTCGTGGTGCTGCTGGTCGAGATCGCCGAAGTCACGCCGCCGGTGGGCTTCAATCTTTTCGTGCTGCAGAACATGACCGGAAAAGACAGCAACCTGATCGCAAAAGCGTCGATACCGTTCTTCGTCATGCTGGTGGTGTGTATTGCTCTGGTCACCCTCTTTCCCGAGATCGTCACCTGGCTACCCGACTATGTGATGGGCAAATCATGACCGACCGCCGCGATGCGGACCGGCCGATCTACACCTGCACCGGCATACGCGCGCTCGAGGCGAAGGCACTCGGTGGTCCCACCCGGCCGCTGATGCAGGCCGCGGGCCTTGCCGCCGCGGAGTTCATCCGCCGGCATCTGCCGGACACCGCGAAGCGTGTGCTCATCGTCGCCGGTCCGGGCAACAACGGCGGCGACGCCTTCGAAGCCGCGATGCATCTGCGCCGCGGCTTTCTCGGGATCGATCTGGTGTTCGCCGGATCACGCGATGCCTTGTCGCCGGATGCGCGCGCGGCGCTTGCGCTCTGGACCGATGCGGGCGGCAGCCTGCTGGATGAAATTCCGCCGCAAGGACGCTGGGATCTGGCAGTGGATGGCCTCTTCGGCATCGGCCTGACGCGACCGCTCGAAGGACGCTTTGCCGACCTTGTCAGGCGAATCAATTCGCTTGGCGTGCCGGTGATCGCGCTCGACATACCCTCCGGCATCAACGCTGACACCGGCGCAGTTATGGGCGTGGCAGTGCACGCGACGCACACCATGAGCTTCATCGCGCTCAAGCCCGGCCTGCTCACGCTCGACGGACCGGATCGCTGCGGCATGCTGGAGATCGCAGACCTCGGGCTCGATACCGAATCCATCAAGCCCGCCCCCGGCTGGCTGCTCGATGAGCGCTGCATCCGCGCCGCACTCGCACCGCGGGCGCAGAATTTTCACAAGGGACTCGCGGGCAGCGTATCGGTGATCGGCGGTGCGCACGGCATGACCGGCGCCGCCCTGATCGCGGGACGTGCCGCGCTCAAACTCGGCGCGGGCCGCGTCTACGTGGGATTGCTTGACAGTGATGCACTCGCGGTCGACACCGTTGCGCCGGAACTGATGTTTCGCAGCGCATCGGATGCGATCGAACCGGCAACCGTGATCGCCATCGGACCGGGCCTCGGCACCGGCGCGCCGGCGCTCGCCCTGCTCGGGCAGGCGATCGCATCCGGCCTGCCGATGGTGCTGGACGCCGATGCACTGAACCTGATCGCCAGGGACGCATCGCTTGTCCATCGCGTTGCCAGCCGCGCCGCGCCCACACTCGCCACACCGCATCCCGCCGAAGCGGCGCGCCTGCTTGGCACGACGACCACCGCGATCCAGTCGGACAGGCTCGCCGCCGCCCGCCGGATCGCGCAGAGCCTGAACGCACATGTCGTGCTCAAGGGGAACGGCAGCGTGCTCGCGCACCCCGATGGAACGTTCCGCATCAATCCGACCGGCAATGCCGGCATGGCAAGCGCAGGCATGGGCGATGCGCTCACCGGCTTTGCAGCCGGCCTTCTAGCACAAGGTGCGGAGCCCTCGTGCGCACTCGCGGCTGCCGTGTGGTTGCACGGCGCGGCGGGCGATGCGCTCGCGCAGGCGGGCGACGGACCGCTCGGCATTACAGCAACGGACATCATCGTCTCCGCGCGCCGCATCCTGAACCGGCTTATGGCGTCCCCGCACCCGGCCTGATGTCGCGGTGCGCGGGGAGCGCAATCCTTTTCCGCAATTCAATTTCCCGGAGCCCGCATGAACGGCCGCCTGTTGATCGACGCAAAGAGCTTTCTCGGCAAGGTGTGGAATCTCGCCCGCCCTTACTGGTCGTCCGAAGAACGATGGACGGCCCGCGGCCTGCTCGCGGCGATCGTCGCCCTGACGCTCGGCATCGTGTACATGTCGGTGCTGCTCAATGAATTCAGCCGCGACTTCTACAACGCGATCCAGGAAAAGAACTACGAGGACTTCCATGCCCTGCTGCTGTATTTCTGCCTCCTTGCCGCAGGCCTGATCACGCTCTCGGTCTACAAGCTCTACCTTACCCAGATGCTCGAGATGCGCTGGCGCTCCTGGCTCACCACCACTTACCTGAGCGAATGGCTCGAGCGGCAGGTGTACTACCGCCTTGAACTTGCCTCACGGGGCACCGACAACCCCGACCAGCGAATCGCGGAAGACGCGCGCCTGTTCACCTCGGGCACGCTCAGCCTGTCGCTCGGGCTTTTGTCATCCGTCGTGACCCTCGCCTCCTTCGTGGTGATTCTCTGGGGCGTGTCCGGCCCGCTCGACGTCACCGTTGCCGGCATGACGATCTTGATTCCCGGCTACATGCTCTGGGTGGCGATTCTGTACGCGGTGGCGGGCAGCGTCATCACGCACTACGTCGGCCGTCCGCTGATCGGACTCAACTTCCAGCAGGAACGCTTCGAAGCGGACTTCCGCTTCAACCTCGTGCGCCTTCGTGAAAATGCCGAAGGCGTGGCGCTGTACCGCGGAGAAGCCTCCGAGCGCCGCGGCCTGCTCGAACGCTTCGACCATGTCCGCTCGAACTGGTGGGAACTGATGCGTTACACCAAGCGCCTCACCACCGCGACCGCGGGCTACTCGCAGGTGGCGATCGTGTTCCCGATTCTCGTCGCGGCGCCGAGGTACTTCTCGGGCGCGATCCAGCTGGGGGGCCTGATGCAGATTTCATCGGCCTTCGGTCAGGTGCAGGGTGCGCTGTCCTGGTTCGTCGACAGCTACGGCAGCATCGCCAACTGGAAGGCAAGCGTCGACCGCCTGCTCACCTTCCACCGTGCGCTCGATGAAACCCATGCCGAGGCCGAGCATCCTGCAGGCATACGGATCGAAGAATCGCCCGCC
>CANIEV010000069.1 GCA_947466535.1 Betaproteobacteria bacterium | reverse complement strand
GGCGTGGTCGCAAGCAGCGTGGTGTCGGGACCGATGCCCATGACCGCCTGACGGATCGGGATGATGAAGCAGGCCGACTGCTGGCTTCGCACCGTGCCCTTGGGCTGGCCGGTGGTGCCGGAGGTGTAGAGGATGGAGGCGGGACTTTGCAGGTCGATGCGCGGTCGCACCGGCGCGAGCTTGCGGCCTTTCGCATCCACCGCATCGAGGGAATCCGTTGCTGACGCCGGCACATCGCTCCAGAGCACGCGGCATCCCGCGGGCAGGCTCACCGAACCAAGCAGTTCCTCGCGAGCGCGTTCGGTGACAATCAAACACGGCTCGGCATCGCCGAGCAGGTACTGGAATTCGCGGGCCACCAGCCGGGTGAGCAGCGGCACCGCGATCGCGCCGATCTGCACCGCGGCGAAGTAGGTCTCGATCCAGCGCGGCCCGTTGGAGAGCAGGATGACCACGCGGTCGCCCGCACGCACGCCGAGCGCGTCGAAGCCCGCGGCGAGCGCATCGATGCGCTGCGAGAGTTCGGCATAGCGCCGCTCGCCCCCCTCCCAGGACAGCGCCACCCGTGAGGGATAGGCGCGCGCCGCGCGGTGAATGTAGGCGGCAAGATTGATGTCGCGGTGCGCCTCGACCGCGCCTGCGTGCAACACGGCCTGCTTCTCCGATCCGCCTCTAAAGCCCACTTCTCAGGCGGCGCGCTGGGTGAGGCCGTAGTCGGCGCGCGCACCCTTCAGGGGCTCGGCCGGCATCTGCAGTTCGAGATGTTTGGCGTCGCGCTGCATCACCCCGATCCAGGTCCGGCGCAATTCGCGGTTGGGTCGCGCCTTGATGCCAGCTACCAGGTATTCGTTGTCCGGGCGCTCGTTGCCGAAGTAGTCCACCACATAGGGCCAGCGCTTCCACATCAGGCGCTGCACCTGCTCCTTGCGGCCTGCCTTGATT
Source organism: Betaproteobacteria bacterium (assembly GCA_947466535.1). Classification (GTDB taxonomy): domain Bacteria; phylum Pseudomonadota; class Gammaproteobacteria; order Burkholderiales; family SG8-39; genus CAMBSA01. The sequence continues at coordinate 19,465 of CANIEV010000069.1, read as the reverse complement.
GCGTTCTCGACGATCGCGCGGCCGATCTGCGCATGCTCCATGCCTTCGTCCATGTAGTTGCGTGCGTTCCAGATCGCAAATGGAATGTAGCTCGATCCGAGCGCGGCGAGCGACTGGTAGCCGGCGGCGCATTCTGAGAGCCAGCGCATGATGCCGACCTCGTCCCAGTTCTCGATCTCCACCTTGAAGAAATCGAGCAGGTGCTTGCCCTCGCCGAAACGCATGTCCCAGACGATCGGCTGCGCGTCCTCGCCAAGGTCGCTGATGATCTCGATGCAGCCGTCGCCGTGTTCGCCTTCTTCGCGAATGGTCTGCATCCACTCCGCGAGATCGTAGGCGGTAGGCGGCAGGAGTGTCTCCATGTAGGCGGTGGTGTATTCCGCCGACAGGTGCATCTTCAGCAACTTCACCAGTTTCGCGCGGTATTCCGGCGGCACCGGGTCGGCGGCGTTGCGGTAGAGCTCGAGCGCCGGGTCCTTGCACGGCCCCGGTTTCGTGTCCGGCACGACAAGGCCGACCGCCGCCATCTCGTTGATCACCGTGTCGGCGAAGAGTTCCACGACCCGCGTCGTCGGACGATGCCGCACGCCGGAGTCGAGTTCCTCCTGCTCGTGCGGCGAAGAAATGATCGCCTTCGCAAGCGCATACCACTTGTCGAGCGATTTCTGCATCGCCTCGCGCTTGCCCGCTTTCATGCAGTCGGCGATGCGCTTGGTCTGGTGATCGCTCCAGTGCGTATAGACCAGCGGCCTGTCGCTCGCGAGCGCGGTGTGCATGAAGGTCTTGGACACGATCACCGACAGCGGCAGGTAGTCACCGCCGAGATAGCCGAGCGCCCAGAAGGCGCGTGCACGGTCGCGCAGGTAGCGGAACATCAGGAAATCGTCCCAGTCGGCGATCGGCGTGCGAAAGAACGCGGGACGCCGTCCGCAACCCTCGAGCGAGGTCATGCCGCGCATCAGGTCCGGGTCGGGATCGTAGCCGAGGTTCGTGAGCAGTTCGCCGAGCTCGCCGATGCGCTCGCCCTGGTGGCCGCGCTCGCGCGCCGCCTCGCGGTTCTCGTAGGTGGTGGGAAACAGGATGTAGACGTTCTCGGTCTGCACCTTGTTGAGATCGATATCCAGCATCTCGAGCGCGACGCGCAGCACATGGTCGCGCGCTACGCCCTTGAGGTCCTCGGGATGGCTCTTCAGGTGGCGGTCGGGCGATGCGGCCATGGGGTACTCCTTGTTGCCCGCAAGAGGCAGGCGGTTGGCTGTCGATGCCGACTGTATGCCAGCGTCCGAAATAAGGTCAAATTGATATTTTTATGAATTCGAATGCTTTTTCGGCATACTTGAGCCAGCCTGAACAAGAGGGGCGACGCCCCCCCCCCTTTGTTTTTGTACATCCCCGTCAATCCCCCTGCTCTATAGGGAAACCGTCAATTGCGTATATGGACCTGAAGCAACTCCGCTACTTCGTCTCGATCGCCGAACTCGGCAGCTTCACCCGCGCCTCCGCACACCTGCGCATCACCCAGCCGGCGTTGTCGCGCCAGATGGCGCGGCTCGCCGTCGAGATGAAGGTGCCGCTGCTGCGCCGCGACGGCCGCAACATCGCGCTCACCGCCGCGGGCGAGGTGCTGCTCGAACGCGCGCGCTTCCTGCTGCGCCAGGCGGAGCAGACGCGCGCCGACGTGAGCGAACTGGCCGAAGCGCCCGGCGGGCAGGTGGCGATCGCGCTGCCGCCCACCGTGTCCAAGATCCTGCTCGCGCCGCTGATACGCGCCGCCACCGAGCGCTATCCGACGGTGACGATCCGCGTGATGGAGGGCTTCGACAGCGCGCAGATCGAGGACTGGCTCACCGGCGGCCGCGCGGACCTTGGCATCTACTACCAGCACAAGGCCAACCCGAAGATCGAATCGCGGGTGCTGCTCGAGGAGGAACTGCTGGTCATCGGCCCGCCCGGCGCGAAGCACGCGAAAGCCCTCGCCGCGACCGAACTGCGCCGCCTGCCGCTGGTGCTGCCGGCGCGGCCGCACGGCCTTCGCATGTACCTCGACAGCCTGCTCGGCATGAAGCTGCATGTGCTGGTGGAAAGCAACGCACTCACGCCTCTGCTGGAACTGGTGAAGGCGGGCATCGGCTACACCGTCCTCCCCGAATCCGCGGTGCACGAGGAACTTGCGCAGGGAACGCTCACCGGATTTCGCATCGCCCGGCAGAACCTTGCGCGCGACATCGTGGTCGGCGTGGCGCGCGACCATCCGCGCACCCAGGCCGAGCGGCGCATCCACGAACTCGTGACCGCCTGCATCGAGGAACTGCACGCGAGCGGCACCTGGCGCGCGCGGAAGCCCGGCCGCACTTCCGCATCGTGAATCGGACCGATGAAATCCCGCATGAATTCGGTGTCGTCAACGCGTAACATTCCGACGCCACCAACCGCACCGGGGAACGCATGAAGACCATCCAGCTGGGGGACATCCGGATCGACCGTATCGTCGAGTCCGAAAGTCCGCTATTCGAGCCGACCTTCCTATTGCCCGACGCCACGCCCGAGGCGATCGATCCCGATCGCGACTGGCTCGAGCCGCGTTTCATCGACCCGGCGAGCAAGAAACTCATCATGAGTTTCCACAGCTACCTGATACGCACGCCACGCAAGACCATCATCGTGGATGCCTGCGTCGGCAACGACAAGCACCGGCCGCACCGCAACTTCTGGCACAAGCTGAACAAGCCCTACCTCAAGGACATGGCCGCGCTTGGCGTGCATCCGGAGCAGGTCGACTGCGTGATGTGCACCCACCTGCATATCGACCACGTCGGCTGGAACACCCGGCTTGTGGACGGCCGCTGGGTGCCGACCTTCCCGAACGCAAAGTATCTTTTCGCTCGCAAGGAATACGAATTCTGGGACGCCCTGCACAAGACCAAGCCCGAGGAACCGGTGAACCACGGCTCGTTCGAGGACAGCGTGCTGCCGGTGATCGAAGCGGGCCGCGCGGTGTTGGTCGACGACGACCACGAGATCGACTCCGGCATGCAGCTCGAAGCCGCGCACGGCCACACCGCGGGCAACGTGGTCGTGAATCTCAAGTCGAAGGATTCGCGCGCAGTGCTCTGCGGCGACACGCTGCAGCACGCGGTGCAGGTGGCGCATCCCGGCTGGTCGAGCCGCTTCTGCCACGACCCGGTGCAGTCGGCCGAAACGCGTACAAAACTGGTGGATGGCATCGCCGACACCGACACCCTGCTGCTCGCCGCGCACTTCCCCTCGCCAGTGGCGGGCACGGTGGTGCGGCATCAGGACCGCTACCGCTTCAAGCCGCGCGAGTAGGACAAGGAAACCTTCCCCGCGTTCGTCAGGCGGCCGCGACCTTTCCGCCGGCTTTTTCCTCGGCGATCATTTCGTCCAGTATCCGCCGTGCACGGATGCCGCCGCCGTCGGCGGAGATGTTCACCATCCGCTTGCCGGGAAAGCGTTCCATCCCGGCCTGCACGCCCTCGATCGCCATCACGTCCTCGGCAAACGCGGTGAGGAACTGCTGGCGCACCGTCTTCGAAATCTCCGCATCGCCGAGCGCGAAATTGCGCACATGCGTCCAGAAATAGTAGGCGGTGTTCTCGCTGCAGGGTGTGACCAGGTTGAACGCATGCAGCTCGATGCCCTGCGAGCGGTCGCCCTGCGGTGCCCCGGTGCCGGCAATGCAGCTGCCCATGTCGACTTCCACCAGCGCAGGCGGGGTGAAAGTGATGATTTGCCAGCGATCGACGTTGGTGGTGAATCCGCCCAGCCGCGCATACACCGGCGCCGCCGTGCGGTCGAGGATCCAGCGCGTCACGCGCACATTGCGGCCGAACTGCTCGGTCTCCTGCGGAATGTCGGCCACGTCCGAGGTGCCGAGCGTTGACTTGTGCAGGAAGGACACATGACTCGGGTCGAGCAGGTTGTCCGCCACCAGCCGGTAGTTGCCCTTCATCGGGATGCAGTCGCCGCACACCACCTCCCATTCGGGATGCTTGTTGCGCCAGATCTCCGGGATAAGCGACTCGTCGGCAAGCGCCGGATCGCCCATCCAGAGCCACACGAAGAGCCACTTCTCGGCGATCGGGTAGGCCTTGATGTCGGCGCCTTTCGGCACGTTCTTCTGTCCCGGCACCCGCACGCAGGCGCCGCTGCAGTCGAACTCCATGCCGTGATAGCCGCAGACGATTTTCTCGTCCTTGAGCTCGCCCGCCGAGAGCGGATAAAAACGATGCGAGCAGCGATCCTCGAGCGCCACCGGCGTCCCGTCCTTTTTGCGGTAGAGCACCACCGGTTCGTCGAGCAGCGTGCGCGCGAGCAGGCCTGCACCGAGTTCGTGCGAGGCCGCGGCCGCATACCAGCAGTTGCGAAGAAACATGATCGATTGCCTTTCCCGGGCCGCCCACTGAAACCGGCGACCCTTTTATTGATTAATCCGGGCCGCGACCCAGCACCTTGGGGTTGGATTCGCTTGCGCCCCATTCCGCCCAGGAGCCGTCGTACACCGGAACATCCTTCTTGCCGAGCAGATACAGCGCCAGCGCGAGCTGGCACGCGCTCACCCCCGAACCGCAGGTGGCGACAATCGGGCTTTCGAGGTCGTAACCCTTGGCGCGGAATCTTGCCGCGAGTTCCGCCGGCTGCAGGTACTGGCGCGGCTCCGGCGTCATGGTCTCGTTGTAGAAAATGTTGCGCGAACCCGGGATATGCCCGGATGCCACGCCGGCACGGATCTCGGGCAATTCGCCCGCAAAGCGGGCCGGCGGGCGGGCATCCACCACCTGCTCGGCCTTCGTGTCGAGGTTCCTGCGCATCTCCTCCATCGTCCGCACCAGTTGCGGGCGAAACGTGGGCACGAACTGCGCGGGCGATGTGTGCGCCGGACCGGACGCCGCCGGCCGTCCCTCGGCCAGCCACTTAACCCAGCCGCCATCGAGCACCGACACCCGGTCGTGGCCGAACACCCGGAACATCCACCACACCCTCGCCGCGGCGTATTCGCCCTTGTCGTAGACGATGATTTCATGGTCGTTGCCGATGCCCATCTCGCCGACCTGGCGGCCGAACTGCTCGATTGATGGCAGCATGTGCGGCGCCTTGTGCGTCTTGTCGCAGACGGTGCTGATGTCGAAACGCAGCGCGCCCGGGATATGTGCCGCAAGGAATTCCGCGTCGGGGTCCTTCTTTTCGGTCGGCAGATACCAGGTCGCATCGACGATGCGCAGGTTCAGGTCGCCGAGGCGGCGTGCGAGCGCGTCGGTCTGGATCAGCGGCTCGTTCATTGTTACTCTCCGGAAGTTGCAAAGAAGCACAAGATATTGGCAAATACTGTCTATACAATATACAAGAGCGGTTGCGGCGTGGGCGCCCCCCCGCCGATCCATCATAAAGTCGGGTATTTCCAGATCGAACGAATCTTTGCTTATTTCCTGATATCCCCTGGCCAATGCGCCGCCAACCCGGCGGCGTCCCGGAACAACAGATTCAAACTCACGCAATTCGGGAGATGTAAATGAACACGATGAAATCACTGCGATGGATCGGCCTCACCCTTGTCTCGGCGGCAACTCTGGCCGGCGCGGCCGGCACCGCTCTCGCCCAGGCGAAGGACCCGATCAAGATCGGCTTTCTAACCCCGCTCACCGGCCGGCTGGAGTCCTACGGCAAGTCGCAGCAACAGGTGATCAATCTCGCCGTCGCCGAAGTCAACAAGGCGGGCGGCGTCAACGGCCATCCGATCCAGCTCATCACCGAGGACACCGCGTTCTCGCCGCCGCAGGCGATCGAAAAGCTGCGCAAGGTCGCCGATCAGGACAAGGTTTTCGCGGTCGTCGGCCCCTACGGCAGCAACGAGGTCGACCCCTCCGGGCCGCTTGCCAACCGCCTGAAGTTGCCGGTGATCTCGGCCACCTTCACCAAGCCGGGCATCCCGGCCGCCAACCGCCCCTGGCTGTTCCGTGTCGGCCCGAACGACTACGGCGTCATCGACTACACGGTGAAGGCCTTCCGCGAGATGTTCCCCGCGGCGAAAAAGGTGGTGCTGATCGGCAACGCGGGCGAGGCCTATATCGCCGCCACGCTCAAGACCACCTTCCCCGCCGCGTTCAAGGCCAACGGCTTCGAACTCGTCGACACCGTCGAGGTGACCACCGGCCAGGTGGACTACTCCGCCGCGGTCACGCGCCTTGGCCGCGCCAACGCCGACCTGGTCTTCGTCAACCTGATCGCGGGCGAGCTGCTCGGCGTCGCGCAGGAAATGGCCAAGCAGAAGGTGGGCGAAGGCAAGATCGTCGGCGGACTGCAGGGCCTCTGGGCCGGTCCGTGGCTGATCAACTCCAAGGGCTCGATGGAAGGCTGGTATTCCTCGGGCTATTTCGACTACACCTCGCCCAATCCGAAGCTCAAGGCCTTCCTCGCCGCCGCCGTGCCGGACCGCGAAAAGATGGGCATGCGCCAGGGCATCAGCGTGGAAGCCACGACGTACGACGTCACCTTCATCCTCGCCAAGATCATGACCGACGCGAAAATCACCCCCGCCACACCGCTCGAGGAAGCGCGCACCAAGATCCAGCAGGGCCTCGCCGCGCTGAAAGGCTATAACGGCATGACCGGCAACCTGTCGATCGACAAGGACGGCGAAACCACCGGCCTGACGATGAACATCTTCCAGGGCAAAGGCAATACATGGGTTCGCGTCAAATAACGACGCTCCGGGCAATGGAAAACGCGCCGGTCCGTCTGGCGCGGTAACACCCAATGCTTCAGCAACTCCTCAACGGCGTCACGCTGGGGCTGATGTATGCGCTGGTGGCACTCGGCTACACGCTGGTGTTCGGGGTGCTGCGCCTGCTCAACTTCGCGCACGGCGAGATCTTCATGCTCGCCAGCGTGCTCGCCTACCTGCAACTCACCGACCTCGGCTGGCCGGTCTGGCTGACACTGATTGTCACCTCCGGCACGATGGGCGTGGTCGGTATCGTGCTCTGGGCCACCTGCTTTCGGCCTGCCTCGCGCGAGGAAGACCATATGGCCCCGGCGTTGAGTTCGTTTGCCTTCGGCCTGATCATCACCGCGACCGTGGTGAAGCTGATGGGCATGGAATCGCGCGCGTTGCCGCCCAATTTCAACACCGGCAGCTTCGATCTTGGCCCGGTCAGCATCAACGGCTCGCAACTCTGGATCTTCGTGGTGAGCATCGCCCTCATGGGCGGGCTGATCTGGTTCGTGCGCCACACCCGGCCGGGGCGTGCGATGCGCGCGATCTCGGAGAACATGCGCGCCGCGGCGCTGATGGGCGTGCGCAAGGACCGCGTCATCGCCCTCACCTTCTTTGTGTCCTCGGCGCTCGCCGGCGCGGCGGGCGTGCTGATCCTGCTGCGCCAGGGCGTCACCAATCCGCTGGTCGGACTGTCGATCGGCATCAAGGCGGTGGCGGTGATGGTGATCGGCGGCATCGGCAACTTTGCCGGTGCGGTGGTCGTGGGCCTTGTAGTCGGGATCGCCGAGGTGATGGTGGTGCAGTACGGCCAGGGCGCGCTCGCCGATGCGATCGTCTGGACCGGGCTTGCGATCATCCTGCTCGTGCGTCCCTCAGGCATCTTCCGCGGCGCCAAGCTTTGAGCAGTCGTTCGGACATGAAAGCCTGATACCCGAATGGAAGAACTGCTCGCCCCCTTCCGCTCCCCCGACATCCAGGTCACGCTCGGCATCAACCTGCTGCTCGCCTGGGGCTTCTACCTGACGGTGGTCACCGGCCAGTTGTCGCTCGGCCATTCCGCCTTCATGGCGATCGGCGCCTACGGGGCGTCGATTCTCACCATCAAGTACGGCCTGCCACTGTCAGTCGGCCTCGCAGGCGGCACGCTCGCCGCCTGTATCGCCGGCATCGTGGTCGGCCTGCCGGTGCTGCGCCTGAGCGGCATGTACCTCGCGATCGCCACGTTGGCGCTGGTCTACATCGTCACGCTGATCCTCGAGAACTGGGACTTCGCCGGTGGGCGGCTGGGCATCAGTGGCATGCAGGGCACGAGCATCTGGCTTGTCTGGACGCTTGTTTTCGTCGTCGGCGCCTTTCTCTCCTTCTTCGAACGCTCGCGGCTGATGCTCGCGATGCGCTCGGCGCGCGAGAACGGCGATGCGGCGCGCGCGATCGGCATGAACCTCACCGCGATTCGCGTCTCCGGTTTCGCCGCGGGCGCGGCGCTCTGCGGGCTCGGTGGCGGGCTCTGGGCGCACTACATCATCTTCATCGATCCCTACCAGTTCGGCCTGATCAAGTCCTTCGACATCGTGCTGTTCGTGGTGATGGGCGGCATGGGCTCGTTCTGGGGACCGGTGCTTGGCGCTGGCGTCATGACCATCCTCCCGGTCTGGGTGCGCGTGCTCAAGGACTGGCGCGAAGTCGCCTTCGGGATATTGCTGATCGTGATGATGGGCTTCCGGCCGCAGGGCATCATCTCGCCCGAATGGATCGCGGCGCGGCGCAGGAAACGCGCAGCGAAAAAAGCGGGCAAGGCGCCGGATGCGTCGGTGCTGCCAGTGAAACTTCGCCGTGCGGCGGATGCGGTCGATGGCGAGGTCCTGCTCGAGGTGCAGATGCTCTCCAAGGCCTTCGGCGGCGTGCGCGCGCTCGCGGATGTGAGCGTGCAGGCCAGGCGCGGCGAGATTCTCGGCGTCATCGGCCCCAACGGCGCGGGCAAGAGCACCTTCTTCAACTGCCTCACCGGCTTCATTCCGCCCGACAGCGGCGCGGCGCTGTTCGGCAAGACCGCACTGCACACGCTGCCGGCGCACGCGATCGCGCGCTGCGGCGTGCGTCGCACCTTCCAGCAGGGCGGGGTGTTCGGCTCCTTCAGCGTGCGCAACAACGTCCGCGCCGGCCAGCACGCCACGATGCCGGTGTACCGCAGCAGTCTCCTGCCTTTTCTCGCGCGCAAAGAGGAACAGGAAGGCGAGGCGCGTATCCGCGGCATCCTCGAAGAAGTCGGCCTTGCGGGCAAGGAACTCGTCACCGCAGGCAGCCTCTCCTACGGCGACCAGCGCCGCCTCGAGATCGCGCGCGCGCTCGCGGGCAATCCCGAACTGCTGCTGCTCGACGAACCCGCCGCCGGCATGAACCAGACCGAGGCCAACGGCCTGGCCGACCTGTTGCGCCGCCTGCGCGACCGCGGCCTCACGATCGTGCTGATCGAGCACAACATGTCGATGGTGATGTCGCTCTGCGACCGGATCTACGTGCTCGACCACGGCGAGATCATCGCCGAGGGAGCGCCCTCCGACGTCGCGAAGAATCCCGCAGTTATCGAGGCCTACCTCGGCGACGAAGCGACGGGCCCGACGCCATGAGCAGCCTGCTGCGAGTGGAAGGACTCACCGTTCGCTACGGCGGCGTGCAGGCGCTGAACGGTGTCGACATCGAGGTGAATTCGGGCGAAGTGGTCGCGCTGCTTGGCGCCAACGGCGCGGGCAAGACCACGCTCGTGCGCTCGCTCTCGGGCCTGGTGAAAAAGGCCGGCGGCAAGGTGAGCTTCGACGGCCTCGACCTCACGCGCGCGAGTTCGGCCGACATCGTCGACGCCGGCCTGATCCAGGTGCCCGAAGGCCGCGACATCTTCGCCGCGATGAGCGTGCACGAGAACCTGCTGATGGGCGCCTACCGGTTCGCCAAAGCGGACCCCGCGGAACTCGATCTCATCTTCGATCTCTTCCCGAGGCTGAAGGAGCGGCTCGATCAGCGCGCCGGCACGCTCTCGGGCGGCGAGCAGCAGATGCTCGCGATCGGCCGCGCCATGCTGTCTCGCCCGAAGCTGCTGATGCTTGACGAGCCCTCGCTCGGGCTTGCGCCGCTGGTGGTGAAACTGGTTTTCGATACGTTGGCAAAACTTTCCGCGCGCGGCATTCCGCTGCTGGTGGTGGAGCAGAACGCGCGCCGGGCGCTCGCGCTCGCCTCGCGCGCCTACGTGCTCGCCAACGGCAGCGTGCGCTTCACCGGCACCGCGGACGATGTCGCATCCAGCCCTGAGATCGTCGACGCCTACCTCGGCGGCGCAGGGACGAAGTAAAACCTGCCTGAAGTAAGAGCCTGCTCTAGGCGCTGATTGGCGAATACGACACGCCGACCATGCCGCCGTCGACGAGGATGTCGGTGCCGTTGATGAAGGATGCGCCGGGCGAGGCGAGGAACACCGCCACACTCGCAATCTCCTCGCATTCGCCGTGGCGCTGCATCGGGATTTTCGCGACCATTCCCGCGCCGACCGCCCGCGCCGCCGCGTCGCCCGTCCAGTAGCGCTCGGTCGCTCCCGAGCGGATAACGCCCGGGCTGATGCTCACCGAACGGATCCTGTGCAGCGCGCCTTCGGCGGCGAGCATCCGCGTAAAGCCGATCACACCCGCCTTGGTGGCGCCGTGCGCCGCCGAGCGCAGCGGCAGAATCTCGGTGTGACCGGAAATCGATCCGGTGTTGATGACGAGGCCTCCGCCTCGGGCAATCAGGTGGGGCCACACCGCCATCGTCGGCACATAGACGATGGTGAGCTCATAGCGCAGCGTGAGGTTCCATTCCTCAAGTGTCGATTTCGCGAACGGCCCGCGCGCGCGCAGCGAACCAGCGTTGTTGTAGAGCACATCTATCCCGCCGAACGCATCCACCGCCATCTTCACCCAGCGTGCCGCGACCTCCGGCTCGGTGACATCCGCCGGGTGCAGCGAGAGCATCTCGCCGCCCGCCGCGCGCACCAGCGACACGGTTTCCTCCGCACCCTGCACATTGACGTCGCAGCCGACCACCTTCGCGCCGGCCTTCGCGAACGCGAGCGCCGCGGCGCGCCCCTGCCCGCTCCCGGTGCCCGAGATCAGAACCACCTTGCCTGTAAGCTCACCTGCGCTCATGTCGAAGTCCCTTGTTGGATGCGCTGATTATTCCATAGCGACGATGAAGCGGCCGCCCGAACATGAAAGTTGAACATTTATTTTAAAAATGCCCGGCCGGCGAGTGGAATCGGGCGATTGGCGTACAGAACTGGTTCGGATTTCACCGGTACTTGAGATTGCTTCGCTACGCTCGATTAGCCCTGGATTGCTTCGCTGCGCTCGCAATGACGGTCATGGGTGGTCATCGCGAGCGCAGCGACGCGATCTCAACCGGTCGAGCGCAGCGACGCGATCTCATTCGGCCGAGCGACACAATACCGTTCAGGCCGCCCGCCCTAGAAATGCCGCGCGAGAAACGCGAGTACCGCCGCGTTGAACACCACCGGACTCTCCATGCACGCGAGATGTCCCAGGCCCGGCAGGCAGACGTATTCCGCGCCCGGGATCCTCAAAGCCATCCGCTCCATCACCGCCGCCGGCGCGTTGCCATCGTGTTCGGCCGAGAGCACCAGCGTCGGCACCGTGATCGTCGCAAGCAGCGCGCGGCGGTCAAAGCTCACAAGCGCCTGAAGTGCTAAGCGGTAGGTGGCGGCGGGCACACGCGCCATCACCCCGATCGCGAGCCGCTTGCCCGCGGGCTCGGGGTTCGGCCCGAGCATCCCGGCCACCAGGCCCGGCGCGAGTTCCGGCATCGTCTTTCCTGCATCCAGAGGCGCAAGCCTCTTGGCGAGGAATTCCTTCTGCCAGTCGCCGTCGGGCTTGCCGAATGCGGGGCTGGTGCCCGAGAGCACGAGGCCGTGGATCTTCTCCGGATACGCCGCGTACGCCTCCTGAGCGACCATGCCGCCCATGCTGTGGCCGACGATCACGTTGCGCTTCGCGCCGATGCGATCGATCAGTCGCCCGAGATCCTGCGCAACGCCGGCCAGCGTGTAGGGCGAAATCGTGGGGGATTCGCCATAGCCCGGCCCGTCGGGCGCGATCGTGCGATAGCCCGCAGAAGCAAACGCATCCATCTGCCCCGGCCAGGCGTCCTTGCCACCGCCCACGCCGTGCAGCAGGAACAGCGCAGTATCGCCGCCGCCCGCTTCGAGGAACGCGGCGCTCATGCGAGATCGCCCTGAAGCACACCGTCCTTCACGACCGTGTGGGTGTCGAGCATCACGGTGCAGTTGCGAAACGGCAGGTCGAAATGGCCGAGCGTATGGCGATTCGCCACTTCGTTCGCGCCGGTCGAATACAGGAAGTTGCCGGCGAAGGCGCGCAGCTCGGTGCCGTTGAAATCGCGCTTGTCGTAGAAAGTCATCGCGTCCCAGCGCGCCGCCGGGTTCATGCCCCAGCCGACGTGCGATACCGCGTAGGCCTCGCGGTCGTTCCAACCGGCGATGTAGCTGCGCATGAGTTCCGCATCCAGCCCCTCGCCCTCGATCGCAGTCACGTAGTCATCCTCGACGGTAAGCGTGATCGGCGACTGCATATAGCGTTTGAAGGTGAGGTTCACATCGCCCGGGGCGAGCACAAGCCGCCCGTTCACGCTGTGCGCCGCGGGAAAGCCGAGGCAGATGCCGCCCGGCCAGTGCGCCACCGTACCCGGCCGCGCGGTGTAGCCCCAGACGCCGCCGACGCGAGCGCCCTCGAGCGTCACGACAAGATCTGTGCCGGCGGGTGAACTCACGCGCATCGTCTTCGCCTCGCGCAGCATCCGCATCCCGGCCCGCACCTTGCCTTCGAGCGCGTCATCGGGCATCAGGCGCTCGAGCGCCTCGGGATGTTCGTTCGACACCATCAGCACCCGCGCGCCGCCCTTGAGGATCGCGGGCAGTTCCACCGAATGCAGAAGGCCTTCGACGGTGAGATCGGCGACAAAGACTGACGCCGCGAGCGCGGCCACCGCCGGCCCGAGTTCGCCGAGCGCATTGCTCGCACCGGTGGAGCGCACCGGCGCCGGCGCGGAAAGCGCGGGCGTCGGAACGATCACGTGAAACGCGCGCGCCCCGAGCTTCAGCAGCGCGAGTTCCGCCAGATGCACATTGACAGGGCGTGACAGCGTCTCGGAGAGGATTGCGCAGGGATCGCCGGCCTTCACGCCGCATCGGGCGAATACTTCCGCGAAACAGTCGATCCATTTCGCCTCGATACGTTCCTGGAGCATGTCCTGACTTTCTTCGTGGAAATCCGCTTCGCGGCGGGTGTTTCTTCAGTGTGCTACTTGGGATCCGGATCGATGCTCGCGCCGGCGATCATTCGATATTCGCGCCGGCGATCATTCGATATTCGCGCCGGCGATCATTCGATATTCGCGCCGGCGATCATTCGATATTCGCGCCGGCGCTCAGGTACTTCCCGCCGTAGAAGAACAGCGGGGGAAGTTCGTCGTGGTGACGGAAGCGCTCCACCTGGCCGATGATCAGCACGTGATCGCCCAATTGCAGCCGCGAGTGGGTGCGGCACTCGAGATAGGCGGAGCAGCCCGCGATCAGCGGCACGCCCGATTCGCCGGTCTGCAGTTCAAGCCCCGCGAACTTGTCGGGCACCTTGGAGGCAAACTGTCGCGATACCGCCGCCTGATCCTCCGAGAGAATGTTGATCGCGAAGTGCGAGGCCTGGTTGAAGGCCGACACCGAGCTGGAACTCGAGACGATCGACCAGAGGATCAGCGGCGGATCGAGCGAGAGCGAATTGAATGAATTGCAGGTGAGGCCGACGAAGCTGCCGTCCGGGCGCACCGTGGTGACCACGGTGACGCCGGTGGGAAATGCGCCGAGGGCGCGGCGCAGCTCAAGCGGATCGTAGCCGTCTGTGGTGGAACGCAAGGTCTCTCCCCTGTCTTTGCCGGGTGCGCTGCGCCGTGTTCGCCCGGATGCGACGGCGTCTGATATTCCCGGAACCTCGCGGATTATATTGAAACTTCCCGCTCTCACCCGGCGAAACAAGCCTTGCTCGTCAGCGCCCGCCCGCCACTTCCAGGATGCTTCCGGTCGAGTACGAGGCTTCGTCCGACGCAAGCCAGAGAATCGCCCGCGCCACCTCGATCGCCTCGCCGCCGCGCTTCATCGGCAGGCTGTCCTTGATCCTGTCCACGCGCCCCGGCTCGCCGCCTTCGGCGTGGATTTCGGTGTAGATGAAACCGGGACGCACCGAATTCACGCGGATCCCTTCGTTGGCCACTTCACGGGCAAGACCGACGGTGAAGGTATCGATCGCGCCCTTGGTCGCGGCGTAATCCACGTACTCGCCCGAGGCGCCGAGCCGCGCCGCCACCGAGGAGACATTTACGATCGAGCCGCCCGTGCCGCCGTGTTTGGTGGACATGCGCCGGATCGCCTCGCGCGCGCAGAGGAAGCTGCCCACGACATTCACATTGAACAGGCGCACCAGCCGCGCGGCATCCACGTCTTCCACCCGCGCCTGCGTCTCGATCACGCCGGCGTTGTTGACAAGGACATCGACCCGCCCGAATTCGCGGTCCACCGTCTCGTACATGCGCAGGATCTCGTGCTCGCGCGCCACGTCCGCGGCGATCGCGATAGCGCGCCCGCCCGCCTTGCGTATCGTCGCCACCACTTCGTCGGCACGCAAACGGTTGCGAACGTAATTCACGCACACCGCGTAGCCGCGCTCGGCGGCGAGTATCGCGGTGGCCGCCCCTATTCCCCGGCTCGCGCCGGTCACGATCATCACTTTGTCCATGCTTGACTTTAACCCTGATTGAATCAGTGGATCAGGGGATTGCAAGATCGACGACATAGCCCACGCCGTAGGAGACCCCGAGCGCCAGCACGAATACCGACAGGCTGCGCGTCATCCCCGCCGGAATGCCCATTTCCTCCAGCTGACGCCGGATGAAAAATGCGGCGATGAAATACGCGACGGTCGAGATGATCAGACTGGCGATGGAACCGGTGAGGCCTGGCACGGTGCGGCTTACTCCCTTGATTGGATGCGGCTTATGGCTGCGGAAAGCGCGGGCCGACCCGTCGTGAAGGGACGAATCGGGTACCCGGCCCGGCAACAGTGATAAGAAGCCACTGAACAAAGGGGCTACGCCCCCTCGTAACTCCCCCATCTCAGAGGAAACGCTGAACCTTCAAGCCTCGAAATTGGACTTGATCAGCGATTCCATAAGAATTTGTTGCAACCCGCCCGCCTGTAACAACTCCTTACACATTTGCCGGTCCGGGGTCTTCCATTGCCCCGCGCCGGCGTTAAGGTAAGCACGCAGCACGAAGAAACCGAAGCACAAGGAACAACCGGAGACGACCATGAACAGCTTGCAGACAGTGAAGACCACGCACCCCCTCGTCATCATCGCCGCAATCTCGGTGGCGGTGTTTTCCATGGTGGGCAGCGCCGCGATCCTCGGCTGGATTCCGAACTCGCGGGGCACGCCCGCAGCAGTGCCCGAGACAGTGAGCGAAGCGGTAATCGCACACAAGCTCGCCGCCAGCACCCCGGTGGAAGTCCCGAAGGCCGAAACACGGCCTGCACCTGTGCGACACGCTGCGGTACAGGCGCCGAAGCAGAAACCGGTGCAGATCGCCTCGGCTCCGGTGGAAGCGCCGGTCAGCGTCCGCAATGATCCTGCGCCCGCCGTGCAACCCGCGCCGGTGATTCGCAGCGAACCGGTGGCCGAACCGGCGCGCAGGCAGTGCTACGAGTGCGGCACGATCGAATCGGTGCGTGAAACCGAAAAGCCGGCCGATACCAACGGCGTCGGGATCGGCGTCGGCGCGGTGGCGGGCGGCCTGCTCGGCCACCAGATGGGCCGCGGCAACGGCAACACCGCGATGACCGTGCTTGGTGCAATCGGCGGTGCAATCGCCGGCCATCAGGTCGAAAAGAAAGTGCGCACGGTCAAGGAATACCACCTCACGGTGCGCTTCGAGGACGGCGCCACCCGGCAGGTCGTGCAAGCCACCCCGCCCGCCTGGCACGAAGGCGACAAGGTGAAGATCGTCAACGGTGCGATTGTCTCTAACGGCTGATCCGGAGCCGCTGACCAACGCTGAACAAACCCGACCGCCGCCTGCCATCCGCATTCATACCGGGGCCGGGCGGCGGTTTCGTTTTGGTGCACCCGGACGCGGGATGCGCTGCCGCTGAGTAGAATGTCCGCAGTCCGTCCCTACCGGTTACTGCGATGCCACTCACTGTCAAACGCCTCGGCAACCTCATCGGTGCCGAGCTCATCGGCCTCGATCTGACCCAATCTCTCGACGAAGCCACCGTCGCGGAAGTCCGTCGCGCCTGGCTCGACAACCTGGTGCTGGTGATCCGCGGGCAGGACATCACGCCCGCGCAGCATGTGGCCTTCAGCGAGCGCCTCGGCGACCCCGAGCGCGGCAATGCGCTCAGTCATTACAACCATCCCGAGCATGCCGAGATCCTGATGGTCACCAATCACATGATCAACGGGAAGCCCTCGGAGACGCGCAACACCGGCCGCCAGTGGCATTCGGACCTGTCCTACACGCTGCGCCCGCCGATGGGCTCGATCCTGCATGCGCGCGAGATCCCCGAGGTCGGCGGTGACACCATGTTCTCCAACATGTACGCCGCGTACGAGACGCTTTCTCCGGCGATGCAGGCCTTCCTCGACCCGCTGCAGGCGGTGCACGACTTCATGAATTCGAAGGACATGGCCAGGCGCGACCCGGTCACAGTGGAGGCGATGAAGCAGCGCACCCCGCCGGTGGCGCAGCCGGTGGTGCGGGTGCATCCCGAAACCGGCCGCCGCGCGCTGTACGTTCACGAGGCCGCAACCACGCATATCGAAGGCCTTACGCCGGAGGAAAGCCGCGCGATCCTCGATTTCCTGTTCAGGCACTGCGAGACGCACGAGCACATCTATCGTCATCGCTGGCAGCTGCACGACATCGTGATGTGGGACAACCGCTGCGTGTCGCATATCGCGCTGTTCGACTATTCGCACAGCTCGCCGCGCCACATGCTGCGCACCACGCTCATCGGCACGCCCTCGGGCAGCGTACGCAGCCGCGGCACGCCGGCCGATCTGCGCGCCGTCGCCGCGGGTTGAAAGGAAACCACCCCATGCGTAATTTCCGTTTTGCACTGATCGCCACCCTCCTGCTCTGTGGCATCGCCTCCGCACAGACCTTCCCCTCGCGTCCTTTGAAGCTGATCGTGCCGGTCGCCCCGGGCGGCGGCACCGACATCCTTGCCCGCGTGATCGGCGAGAAGGTCGCGGAGAACTGGGGCCAGCCGGTGGTGATCGAAAACCGACCCGGCGGCGCCTTTGTCGTCGGTACGTCTGTTGCCGCCAAGGCCGCGCCCGACGGCTACACGCTACTGGTGATGGGCCTGCCGCATGTGGTGAACCCGAGCCTGCGCAGTGACCTGCCCTACGATGCGATACGCGACTTCGATCCGGTGATGATGCTCGCGCACATTCCGGTGGTGGCCACCGTGCATGCGGACTTTCCCGCGCGCAGCCTGCAGGAGCTCGCCGCGCTCGCGCGCGAAAAACCCGGCGCGCTCTCGTTCGCTTCCACCGGTCCGAACGGCTCCGGCCATCTTGCGGGCGAGCAGTTCAAGCTCTCCGCGAAAGTGGACATGCAGCACATCCCGTACAAGGGCAGCGCTCCGGCGCTGCAGGACGTGCTCTCGGGACAAGTCCCCATCTTCTTCGATGCGCTGCTCACGGTGGAACCGCATATCCGCGCGGGCAAGCTGCGCGCACTCGCCGTCACCACCCGGGCCCGCGCCGCCGCGCTGCCTACAGTTCCGACCACCGCCGAAGCCGGCTTTCCGGACGTGCTCGTCTCCGCCTGGCTCGGCCTGCTCGCGCCCGCGCGCACGCCCGAACCCGTGCTCGAGGCATGGAACGCGGCGGTCGCGCGCGCGCTCGCCCTGCCCGATGCGAAAGAGCGCCTCATCAAGCAGGGCTGGGAACTCACGCCCTACGGCACCACGCGCCAGGAGTTCGCAGCATTTCTACGCAGCGAGATGGCACGCTGGGCGACGCTGGCAAAAGCCGCCGGCCTGAAGGCACAATGAGAAAAACAAGCAGAATGAGCAGAACACTCGCCGCGAGGAGAACCGCATGAGCATCCAGATCAAACGCCTCACCCCCACCATCGGCGCCGAAGTCAGCGGCATCGACCTGCGCAATCCGATTGCGCCTGAGGACGCCGCCGCGCTGCGCGCCGCCTGGCAGAAACATCTCGTGCTGATTCTCCCCGGGCAGGACATCGCGCCCGAACAACACATCGCCTTTGCACGGGTGATGGGGCAGGTGGATTCGGATTCGGCGATCAGCGTGTTCGGCCACCCGAAGTATCCGGAGATCTTTCTTCTCACCAACGAGATGAAGGACGGCAAACCCTCCGACACCCGCGACGTCGGCTGGCAATGGCATGTGGACCTCACCTACACGCTGCGCCCCTCGGCGGGCGCGGTGCTGCATGCACTGGAGATTCCCGAGACCGGCGGCGACACGATGTTCGCCAACATGGAAGCGGCGTTCTCCACCCTGTCCCCGACCTACCAGCAGATGCTGCGCGGGCTCGAGGCGGTGCACGACATCTCGCACGGGCAGTGGTGGAAAAAGCGCAATCCCGCGGTGGTGCAGGACAACAGCAAGACGGTGCGCGACTTCGATGCGCGCACGCCGCCGGTGGTCCAGCCGATGGTGAGGAAACACCCCGACACCGGGCGCGAGTCGATCCTCGTCGGCCAGGCAGTGGTGGACCATATTCACGGCATGACACGCGAGGAAAGCGACCCGATCATCGACTACCTGACCGCGCTCGCGACGCAGCCGGAGTTCGTTTATCGCCACCGCTGGACGCGCGGGGACCTGCTCATCTGGGACAACCGCTGCACCATGCACAAGGTGGTGCACGACCACAACGAGGCGGTGGCGCCGGGCACGAAGGGGCAGATGCGGCGCATGCATCGCGTCACCCTGCAGGGCGCGCCCTCGGGCCGCCTGCTGCACGCGGTGGATAAAGCGGCATGAAAAAGGACCCGATGGTCCGTCGCATCGCGACAGCTGCCCTTGTCCTTGCCTCGATTGCGGGCGGCAGCATGGCATTCGCGCAGAGTTTTCCCAACAAGCCGGTACGTCTGATCGTCCCTGCCGCGGCGGGTGGCGGTTTCGACCTGATCGCGCGCATGCTCGGCGAACGCGTGTCGACCGCATGGGGAAATCCGGTGGTGATCGAGAACCGCCCCGGCGGCGGCCATGTGGTCGCGACCGGCTTTGTTGCCAAGTCCGACCCCGACGGTTACACCCTGCTGGTGTGCGGCGGCAATCACACGCTCAATCCCTTTCTGCATGCGTCGCTGCCCTACGACACGCAGAAGGATTTCGAATCGGTGGTGCTGCTCGCCAAGACACCGTTCGTGCTCGTGGTGCACCCCTCGATTCCCGCAAAGAACCTGCGCGAATTCGTCGAGTACGCGAAGTCGCGCAAGGGCGACCTCAACTTCACCGCCACCCAGCCCAACGGCGCGGCGCATCTCTCGGGCGAACTGCTCAAGCGCACCGCCGGGTTCGAGATGACCTTCATCGCCTACACGGGCAGCGCACCCGCGCTGCAGGACGTGCTCGCCG
>CANIEV010000068.1 GCA_947466535.1 Betaproteobacteria bacterium | reverse complement strand
TCCGGTGAGAAAGCGGTAGTCCTCACGCCGTTTCACCGACTGCCCGATGAACGAGGTGGCACTCATGATCAGGTCCTCATCGCTTTTGCGCCCGCGGCAATGGCTTTCACGATGTTGTGATAGCCGGTGCAGCGGCACAGGTTGCCGTCGAGCTGTTCGCGGATTTCCTGTTCTTCCGGATTCGGGTTCACGTTGGTGACGAGGTCAAGCGCGCTCATCACCATGCCGGGCGTGCAATACCCGCACTGCAGGCCGTGGTTCTGGCGAAAAGCCTCCTGCATGGGATGCAGGGTGCCATCGGGCTTGGCGATGCCTTCGATCGTGGTGATGTTCGCGCCTTCGGCCTGCATGGCCAGGATGTTGCAGGATTTGATCGCGCGACCGTTCATGTGCACTGTGCAGGCGCCGCACTGCGCCGTGTCGCAACCCACGTGGGTGCCTGTGAGCCGCAGGTTTTCGCGGATCAGGTTGACGAGCAGGGTACGTTCTTCGACTTCCGCAGTTGCCGGTTTGCCGTTGACGGTTAGGGAGACCTTGACGGTCATGATGCCTCCATGGGTGATCGCAGCAGGGATTGTTCTTGGGGCGCACGGGACGTCGAATACAGGTACAAGGCACAGCGTTCGCCTGACCAACCGGCGCCGCGGAATACTGAACGGTGTCGATTGCATCCGTGTCAAGCGCGTTTCGGGCTTGATCCTAGTCCACTCGCCCCCACATAAGCAACAGGTGATTCAGGTACTTAGCGACTTGACCCGGACTCCCCCCGGTCCTACCCTAGGGAAATCAAACTTATTGCGGTGCAACCATGGACAGTGTCGATCTCGAAGTCATTCGCAGTGCGGTCAAGTGGGCCAAGGAAGGGCATAAGGCCACGCTCGGCACGGTGACCCATACGTGGGGCTCGGCGCCGCGGCCGGTTGGCGCGATGCTGGTCATCCGCGATGACGGCCACGTTATGGGATCCGTCTCCGGCGGTTGCGTCGAGGACGATCTCATCGACAAGGTCAAGGCCAACATGCTCGCGGCCGACAAGCCGGAAACCGCGACCTACGGTGTGACCCAGGAGCAGGCCAATCGCTACGGCCTGCCCTGCGGCGGCACCTTGCAACTGGTGTTCGAACCGGTGAGCGCAGAATCGCGCCTGGACGAACTGCTTGCGACAATCGAGCGCCATGAACTGGTGGCACGTTCGCTCGACATGAAGACCGGCAAGGTGAATCTTGAGGCAGGCAAGTGGTCCGACAACCTCGAATTCGACGGCGCCGTCCTCAAGACGGTTCACGGGCCGAGCTGGCGTCTGCTGGTCATCGGCGCGGGGCAGGTGAGCCGATACATAGCGCAGATGGCGCAGGCGCTCGACTATCACGTGACGGTCTGCGATCCGCGGGAAGAATATGCCGAAGAGTGGAATTTTCCGGGTGTGCCGCTGAACCGGGGTTACCCGGACGACGTCGTGATAGAGATGAATATGGATGCGCACAGTGCGGTGGTTGCGCTCACTCACGATCCCAAGCTGGATGATGCGGCGCTGATCGAGGCGCTCAAGTCGCCTGCATTCTATGTGGGCGCACTCGGATCGAAAAAGAACAACGATTCCCGGCGCCTGCGCCTGAAGGAATTCGATCTCGCGGATGCGGAAATCGCGAAGCTGTTCGGGCCGGTCGGGCTGAAGATCGGCTCCAAAACGCCCCCCGAGATCGCGTTGTCGATACTTGCCGAGATGACGGCGGTGCGTCACGGCGTGCAGGTGCCCAGGACGGTGGAGCCGCCCAAGGTCAATGTGACGGCGGGCTGCGCCGTGCCCTCGAATTGATTCGGTTCCGGCGTAATTCGGGCGCGGCCGGATGGCGGTAGCCGGAATCCTGCTCGCCTCGGGCGTGGGGCGACGTTTCGGCGCCAACAAGCTGCTGCATCCACTGCCCGATGGAACGCCAATCGCTGTGGCGGCGGCGCGCAATCTTGTCGCAGCCTTGCCCGGTTCGGTCGCAGTGGTGCGTGCGGCGAATTCCGTTCTCGCGCGGCAGCTTCGCCAGGTCGGATGCCGCATCGCGGTGTGCCGCGATGCGGAGGAAGGCATGGGCCGCACGCTGGCGGCGGGGGTGCGGGCTGCGCGCGATGCGAGCGGCTGGGTGGTGGCTCTCGCCGACATGCCCTTTCTCCAACCCGAAACGATCCGTATCGTTGCGGACGGACTGAACGACGGCGCCGCGATTGCCGCACCCTCATTCGAGGGCCGGCGCGGCCACCCGGTGGGGCTGGCTCGCAGGTTCAAGGACGATCTTCTCGCTCTTGAGGGCGACGCGGGGGCGCGAAGCATACTTGCCGCGCATGAAGACTGGATAACCCTGTACGAGGTTTTCGATCCGGGCGTTCTCAGGGACATCGACACGCCGGCAGATCTCGAGGGCTGAAATCTCCCTCGTACGTGCATCAGTGCGGATTGCGATAGTCTTTTCGCCTTTTTTACGTTCCGTTCGCTTTGTTTGCCCGGAGATTTTCATGGCAAGGCTGTTGCTCGCTCTCGCGTCCCTGTTCGCCTCGACGGTCGCGCAGGCCAATTGGATGCTCGTTCCTTCGGAAACGCCCGCATCGGCCAATCGCCTTGTACGCCTCGCGCTCGTTTTCGCCAACGAGGGCGCCGAAGATGTGGAGGTGTCGGTCGCACAGGAAGTCGTGGTCAAACTCTATCTGGGCGGGCGCCCGGAGAATCGCAACGCCCGGGTAGTCGCCGGGGAACCGGTCGGTACCACCGTGGTTCCTCCGCGGGAATTCAGGCGCTGGATGCTGGAACTGGAACTCCCGAAGGAGGTCTATGACCATGTTCTGCTCGAATACGCACCGGTCCCTTCGGCAAAGACAGTCCTCGTGGTCCAGCGCGCGCAGGAGCCCCTGCTTGTGGAAGCGGGCGTCAATCCCGACTACGGCCGCATGAGGGTTGTTCCTGCGAGTGCGTCGGTGCCTGCGGCGTCCGATCCGTACGCAATCGAGGACGACCCGATGTATTTCCTGATCGGCGGGAGCAGCGGCACCACCGCGAAATTCCAGGTAAGCGTGAAGTATCCGATCTGGCGCCCGTGGAATATTTTCGTCGGATATTCGCAGTTGTCCGTATGGGACCTCAGCACCGAGTCAAAGCCGTTTCGCGACAACAATTACCGGCCTTCGGTGTTCTGGTCTGAGCCGTTGCTGTATTCGCTCCCGCAATGGAACGCCACGGTCGGGCTTCGCGCCGGCGTCGAACACGAGTCGAACGGGCGGGGCGGTGCCGATTCGCGCAGCATCAACATCGCCTACATCCGCCCCGAGATCCGCAAGGAACTCGACGGGGACCAGTTCATCGAGTTCCGTCCGAAAATCTACAATTACATCGACAAGGTGGAGAACACCGACATCGGCAGGTATCGTGGCTACGTCGACTGGAACCTTCGCTACGGCAGCCGCAAGTGGATGCTGGGTACGACGATCCGGCAGGGCACCTCCGGCGGATCAAGGCAGCTCGACCTCAGCTGGCGGCCTGATTCCGCGTGGACGCGCAATCCCGACGAGGGTTTTTTCATCTACTCCCAGATATTCTCGGGCTATGGCGAGACACTGCTTGATTTCAAGAACCGTCGACCGACCCAGTTCCGCGTCGGCATTGGGGTCGTTCGCTGACGGGCGCGCGATGCGCATCCGTTCGAGTCGGTAAAATCGCGCTCATGACCCGTCTCCTGAAAATATTGCTTCTGGTGCCTTGCCTTTTGCTTGCTGCGGAGCGCGCAGGTGCGCAGGCGCAACTCTCGGGGCAGATGCCCAGCCTTGCGCCGATGCTCTCGCAGGTGACGCCGGCGGTGGTGAATATTTCGGTGCTGCAGCGCGACCCCTCGGAAAACAACCCGCTGCTTCGCGACCCGTTTTTCAGGCGCTTCTTCAATATTCCCGATTCGCAGTCGCAGCCGCAGCAGAGCGCAGGCTCGGGCGTGATCATCGACGCGGCTCGCGGATTGGTCATCACCAATAACCACGTGATCCGCGATGCTCAGCAGATCATCGTCACGCTCAAGGACCGGCGCCACCTCAAGGCGACCCTTGTGGGCACCGATCCGGGTACGGACATCGCGCTGCTTCGGGTACCGCCGGAAAATCTCACCGCGATACGCCAAGGGGACTCCGATCAACTGAGCGTGGGCGACTATGTGGTCGCGATCGGCAATCCCTTCGGAATCGGTCAAACCGTGACATCGGGCATTGTCTCCGCGCTTGGCCGTTCCGGGCTTGGGTTGGAGGGCTACGAGGATTTCATCCAGACCGATGCCTCGATCAATCCGGGCAACTCCGGCGGTGCGCTGGTGAACCTTCGCGGCGAGTTGATCGGCATCAACACCGCAATCCTCGGACCCACGGGCGGCAACGTGGGTATCGGCTTTGCGGTGCCGATTGTCATGGCGCGCACGGTGGTGGACCAGTTGATGCGGTTTGGCGAAGTCCGCCGCGGGAAACTGGGTGTATCGACGGAGGACCTCACTCCCGACTCGGCGAAGCAACTTGGTATCACGCAGACCGAGGGGGCGGTGGTGGTCGCTGTCGAGCGCGGCGCTCCGGCCGACAAGGCGGGACTGCGCGTGAAGGACGTGGTCACTGCCGCAGGCGGGCGGCCCGTCCGATCGTCCGGGGATTTTCGCAATCGCATCGGCCTGACGCCCGTCGGCGAGGAAATCGACATTACCGTGCTTCGCGAAGGCAGGACGCAACGGCTTCGGGCGCGCATCGCAGAACCGTTTGCGGCGACCAATATTCCCGGCGAGGCGGTGCCGCAACTCGCAGGGGCGCGCGTTGCGAGTATCGAGCCCGGAATGCCCATGTACGGACAGGTGGAAGGCGCGATCGTGACCGCGATGGACCCGAACAGTCCCGCCTACCGCAATGGTCTGCGGCCGGGTGACATCATCTACGGCGTGAACCAGCGCCGGGTGCGCACGGCCAATGAACTCGTAGTGCTGCTTCGGCAGGCGCAGACACCTTTACGCCTTTCTCTTCTGCGCGGTGAATACCGCGTTACGCTCACTATTCGCTAGACCCCGTTCCGTGCAGGCGATATCGCGCCGTACTGCATCGATCCGCCGGGTCGTACTCGTCAGGACTTGAAATGACTTCCAAACCGATTCGCTACCGCATCATTCCGATCCGCCCCGAGGCGCATCTGTTCGAAGTGAGTTGCACCGTGGATTCGCCCGACCCGCAGGGTCAGCGCTTCTCGCTTCCCGCGTGGATTCCCGGCAGCTATCTGATACGGGAATTCGCCCGTCACGTCGTGTCGATCCGCGCCAATCGCGGCGGCCGAGCCGTGGCGATAGAAAAGGAAGACAAGCACACCTGGCGAGTTAGCCCGGCTGGCGAAGGCAAGTCCGGCGCGCTGACTGTGACGTGTCAGGTGTACGCGTGGGATCTGTCGGTGCGCGGGGCGCATCTGGACACCACTCACGGCTTTTTCAACGGGACCAGCGTGTTCCTGAAGGTGCTTGGTCAGGAGGACAGCCCCTGCGAAGTAGAACTCGTTCCGCCCAAGGGGGCGAAGTATCGACGCTGGCGCGTTGCCACCGCATTGCCGAGCGCGGGGGCCAGGGCATACGGGTTCGGTACCTACCGCGCCTCGAACTATGACGAGCTGATCGATCATCCGGTGGAAATGGGGGAGTTCACGCTCGCCACTTTTCGCGCGCGCGGTGTGCCCCACGATGTTGTCATCACGGGACGTCATGACGCCGACATGGACAGGCTTTGCCGCGACATGAAGCGGGTCTGCGAATGGCAGATCGACCTGTTCGGCGGCAAGGCGCCGTTCGAGCGCTACGTATTCATGACCACCGCCCTGGGTGAGGGTTACGGTGGGCTCGAGCATCGTGCTTCTACGGCGCTCGTCTGCGCGCGAACCGATCTGCCTCGACGTGGCGCGAAGAATCTGGAGGAGGGCTATCGCACGTTCCTCGGCCTGGTGAGCCATGAATATTTCCACTCCTGGAACGTGAAGCGCATCAAGCCGGCGGCGTTTTCTCCCTACGATCTCGATCGCGAGAACTACACTCGGCTGCTTTGGTTGTTCGAAGGCTTTACCTCGTACTACGACGATCTCGCCCTGCTGCGCTCGGGCCTGATCTCGCAGGCGGACTACCTCGAGACCGTAGGCAAGTCGATCACCGGCCTGTTGCGAACGCCCGGGCGCAAGGTGCAGACGGTGGCCGATTCGTCGTTCGATGCATGGATCAAGTACTACCGCCAGGACGAGAACACGCCCAACGCAGTGGTGAGCTATTACCTCAAGGGCAGTCTGGTGGCGATGTGCCTGGACCTCGAAATTCGAAAGCGCACGGACGGCAGGCGTTCGCTCGATGACCTGATGCGCGCACTCTGGCGCGAACACGGGCTCAAGGGCAGGGGCTTGACCGATGCGGATGTCGAGCGGATTGCCTCGCGCATCGCGGGTGGCCGCCTGCAGGCCTTTTTCGATCTTGCGCTTCGCTCGACCAGCGAACTTCCGTTCGAACGCCTGCTTGCCAGCCACGGCGTGCGAATGGAGATAGGCCCGGCCGAGTCCTCGTCCGATCGCGGAGGCAAGCCCGCGCGTCTGAGCGCCGCAAGCCGCCGCGAGCGGCCGACGCTCGGGCTGCGCGGCCGTGTCGAAGGCAGCGATTACAAAGTGACGCATGTTTTCGACGGCAGCGCGGCGCAGGCGGCCGGCCTGTCTGCCGGCGATGCGATTGTTGCTGTCAACGGCATCCGCACCGGCGCGGGCGGGTTGGATGCCGCGATCGGTCGTTTGCGCCCGGGTGACAGCGTGGAGTTGCATGTGTTCCGGCGGGATGAACTGCACGTTCTGCAGGCGCGTCTTTCGGCGCCCGAGTCCGACACCTGCAACCTGCGAATCGAACCTGAAGTCGCAGTTCGCCTGCGTCACCGCTGGCTCGGCGCGTGAGCACCGAACTCATTGTCGTCAGGCACGGCGAGACGCACTGGAACGTCGAGGGCCGGATCCAGGGGTATTCCGCCGACAGTCCGCTGACGGAGCGTGGTCATGCGCAGGCACGAGCGCTCGGCGCGCGCCTCAAGACGGAGTCGATAGAGGTGCTGTATTCGAGCGACCTCGGTCGCACGCGCCAGACGGCACAGCCGCTGATCGATGCCACCGGGCTTGAAGCGGAATTCGATGTCACCCTGCGTGAGAGGAACTACGGCGCATTCGAAGGGCGGACCTACGGGGAGATAGAGCGCGAGTTTCCCGAGGCATGGGCACGATTCATCTCGCGCGATCCGCAGTTCGCCGCGCCCGGCGGGGAAAGTTCGGCGCAATTCCAGGCGCGGGTTGTCGCGGCGTTCGATGCTGTGGCTTCACGCGCAGGGGCGCGTCGTGTCGCCGTGGTGACGCACGGTGGCGTGCTCGGGGCTCTGTATCGGCACGCGATGAAGCTGCCGCTGGACGCGCCGCGCAGCTGGACCATGCACAACGCGAGCATCAATCGCATCCGCATCAAGGCCGGGTGCTGGACGCTTGATCACTGGGGCGACGTGTCGCACCTGCCCGGGGAAAGTCTCGACGACAGCTGAACCGCCCTGCCACGGCGCAGGGCATTGACTGTGGAATAGTGCCGCATTTGCACCCGAGGGCGCTTCAGCTTTATGCGAGTGTCATGCAATGCTCCCAGCGTCGCGTTACTCAATGGAGCTAGCAGGCATGTCAGGCATAGAAATGTTTCGTTGTGATGCGGCCCGCGCGGAGCGTTATCCGGCGGGCAGAACGGTGTTCGTCGAAGGTGAGCCTGGCGAAACCATGTACGTCGTGATCGAGGGCGAAGTCGAACTCCGGGTCAAGGGGCAGACCGTGGAACGCCTCGGACCGGGCGGCATGCTTGGTGAAATGTCGCTGGTGGACGCGGCCCCGCGCAGCGCGACTGCCGTGGCCGGTACGGAGGCGAAACTCGTTCCGGTGGATCGCAGGCGATTCGCGTCGATGATCCGCACGCGTCCGAGTTTCGCGATCGATATCATGCGCGTGATGGCCGACCGGCTACGCCGTATGGATGCGCGTCTCTGAAATCGCGGGCGCTCCGATTTCGGAATGGCATGAAGTAGCAATTGTAATGTATTGATATAAAAGGATAAACTACCCTGAAAAGGGCGGTGTGTGCGTGGTAAAATACCTGCTTCACAACGCAGGTGCCCGCGCCATGTTCTCCAAGACCAACGACCTCGCCAAAGTCGACCCCGAACTTCACCGCGCGATACAGCTCGAAAACACGCGGCAGGAAGACCATATCGAGCTGATCGCCTCGGAAAACTATGTCAGCACCGCGGTGCTCGAGGCGCAGGGCTCGCAGCTCACCAACAAGTACGCCGAAGGCTATCCCGGCAAGCGCTACTACGGCGGTTGCGAGTTCGTGGACATCGCCGAGACGCTGGCGATAGACCGCGCTAAAAAGCTGTTTGGTTCGGATGCCGCCAACGTGCAGCCGAACTCCGGCTCGCAGGCCAACCAGGCTGTGTTCTTCGCGCTGCTCAAGCCGGGTGACACCATCCTCGGCATGTCGCTTGCGCACGGTGGCCACCTGACGCACGGCTCGCCGGTGAACATGAGCGGCAAGTGGTTCAACGTGGTCAGCTACGGGCTCGATGCGACAGAGTCGATCGATTACGAGGCGGTCGAACGGCTTGCCCGCGAGCACAAGCCCAAGCTGATCCTCGCAGGCGCCTCGGCCTATGCGCTCGCGATCGATTTCGAACGCTTCGGCCGGATCGCGAAGGAGGTCGGCGCGTATCTGATGGTCGACATGGCACATTACGCCGGACTCGTCGCCGCGGGCCTGTATCCAAACCCGGTCGGCATCGCCGACGTGGTTACTACGACAACACACAAGACGCTTCGCGGGCCGCGTGGCGGCCTGATCCTCATGAAGGCCGAGCACGAGAAGGCGATCAACTCGGCGATCTTCCCCGGCATCCAGGGCGGGCCGCTGATGCACGTGATTGCGGCCAAGGCGGTGGCCTTCCACGAGGCGATGCAGCCCGGCTTCAAGGACTACCAGCTGCAGGTGCTGGAAAATGCGCGCGTGATGGCGGAGACCCTCACCACCCGCGGCCTTCGGATCGTATCGGGGCGCACAGAAAGCCACATGTTCCTGCTCGACCTGCAGGCAAAGAAGATCACCGGCAAGGAAGCGGAAGCCGCGCTCGGGCTCGCGCATATCACCGTCAACAAGAACGCAATTCCGAACGACCCGCAAAAGCCGTTCGTCACCAGCGGTATCCGGATCGGCTCGCCTGCGATGACCACCCGCGGTTTTGGTCGTGCAGAGGCGGTGCAGGTGGCCAACCTGATCGCGGACGTTCTCGATGCGCCGTCGGACGAAGCGGTGCTCGCCCGGGTGCGTGCCGACGCTTCCGGAATCTGTCGTCGCTTTCCCGTGTACCGCGCCGCCTGAACACGGCGCCACCTGACGGAGTCCATGCCCGATGAAATGCCCTTTCTGCAAGGCCGACGACACCGCGGTGGTGGACTCGAGACTGTCGGAGGATGGGGACAGCGTCCGCCGCCGGCGCGAGTGCAAGGTGTGCGAAAAGCGCTTTACGACCTATGAGCGCAGCGAACTCGGCATGCCGATGGTGGTGAAGTCGAGCGGGCACCGCGTGCCGTATGACCATGAAAAGCTGCGCACCAGTTTCAACCGCGCGCTGCACAAGCGTCCGGTGCCGACCGAGTACGTCGAGGCGGCGATGACGCGCATCGAAGAACGCATACTCGGCCTCGGTGAACGCGAACTGCCGAGCCGCATCATTGGCGAGATGGTGATGCGCGAACTGAAGAAAATGGATGACGTTGCCTACATCCGCTTTGCGTCGGTGTACGAGGACTTCCAGCGGGTCGATGACTTTCGTGATGCGATCCTGTCGGTCAAGCGGCCGGGCAAGCGCGCGCGTACACGCTCGATCAAGTAGTCTCTGCGCAGCACCTCCCGCTCCGGGTGGCGATTGAAACCGATTTCGGCATTGCTCAATTGAATTTTTCCGCACAGGACCGCAGTTTCATGGCCGACGCGCTCGCGCTTGCCGAGCGTGGCCTGTACACCGCCACGCCAAATCCGCGCGTCGGTTGCGTGGTCGTCCGCGATGGCGAAATCGTCGGCCGGGGCTTTCACATTGCTGCCGGCACGGCGCATGCTGAGGTCAATGCGCTTGTAGATGCGGGTGAGCGTGCGCGCGGTGGCACCGTGTACGTCACGCTTGAACCCTGCAGTCATTTCGGCCGCACGCCGCCCTGTGCCGATGCGCTGGTCGCGGCGGGAGTCGTGCGGGTCGTGGCCGCGATGCGCGATCCCAACCCGAAGGTGGCGGGCGGCGGTTTTGACAAGCTTCTCGCGGCGGGAGTCGTGGTCGAGTCCGGTCTGCTTGAGGACGAAGCGCGTGAACTCAATATCGGCTTCGTCGCGCGCATGACCCGTGGACGGCCCTGGGTGCGGATGAAGGTCGCGGCCAGCCTCGACGGGAAGACCGCGCTTGGCAACGGCACCAGCCAGTGGATCACCGGCGAACAGGCACGTGCCGACGGACACCACTGGCGCGCCCGCGCCTGTGCGGTGCTCACCGGCATCGGCACCGTTCGCGACGACGATCCGCAGATGAACGTTCGCCATGTGCAGACACCGCGCCAGCCGCTCAAGGTGCTGATCGACAGCCGGCTGGAGGTATCGCCCGAGGCGAAGCTGTTGCAGGGCGGGAACGTGTTGATTGCGTGTGCGGCCGATGACGCAGCACGGCGTCGCGTGCTCGAGGCGAAGGGCGCTGAAATTCTGGTTCTGCCCAACCCGCACGGCAAGGTGGAACTCGCCGATCTGCTTGCGGAACTCGGCCGCCGGCAGCTGAACGAAATCCATGTCGAATCCGGTTTCAAGCTGAACGGATCGATGCTGCGCGAAGGCTGCGTGGACGAACTTCTGGTGTATCTTGCGCCGAGCATCATCGGCGACAGCGCGCAGGGCATGTTCAACCTGCCCGAGCTGAAGGATCTGTCGCAACAGAAGCGCCTCACCATCTCCGATGTCGCGCGCATCGGCGGTGATATCAGAATACTTGCAAGGGTGAATAACTGATGTTCTCAGGAATCGTCGCGGCGCTTGGCCGAATTGAAACGCTCGCGCCATTGGAAAAGGGCAAGCGTCTTGTCATCAATGTAGGAACGCTCGGGATGGACGATGTGGGAATCGGTGACTCGATTGCGGTCAACGGCGTCTGTCTCACCGTTGTAGACAAGACCGTGAGCGGATTCGCCGCAGATGTATCCGAGGAGTCATTTCGTGTGACCGTCGGTCTCGACCGGCCGGGCGAGGTGAATCTCGAGAAGGCGCTGCGCCTCGCCGACAGGCTGGGCGGGCACCTCGTCACCGGCCATGTCGACGGCGTCGGGGAAGTCGTTGCCTTCGAGCGCATAGGCGAGAGCCATCGCCTCGTGGTTCGCGCTCCCGACTCGCTCGCCAAGTACATCGCGCGCAAGGGCTCGATCACGATTCAGGGCGTCAGCCTCACGGTGAATGCGGTGGAGGGGGCCGAGTTCGAAGTGAACCTGATACCGCACACGGTGCAGGTAACGACGCTTCGACACCTGAGCAAGGGCGCGCCGGTGAACCTGGAGATCGATCTTGTCGCCCGCTATGTTGAGCGGATTCTCGGTACCTCGGAATGACACCGATTCAATTGGAGCTGTGAGTGGATAGATCGACCGCGCAGCTGTTCGCACTCACAGCCAGCGTGACGTTGCTCGCCGGATGTGCAGCCGCAATTCCGGCACTCCAGTCAGGCGCAGCAGCGATCGCCGCCCATGCGAGCGCCGCGCCGTTGGTGGCGGCGGCCGGCGCCGCGGGCGTGGGACTTGGAGTGGGTGTTGTTGCGTCCGATGACATCAAGAGACTCGCGAAAGAGGTTCGCGATACCTCTTACGGCACACCGTCCCCCGGAACGCTCGGAGCCTATTTTCAGGAGAACCAGAAGACCACCGTCGCTCTTGTCGAGTCGGCGATGAAGAGCCAGCGCGATGCCCAGGTCGCCGCCGGCATGCAGGTTCATGCGGTTCTGGCGCGTGGACAGGCGGCGTTCCGCGACAGCCGTCACACCAAGGTAGAGGTGCTGACTGAGCCGGCCGCCGGGTTCAAGAGTTCGATGGACGCGGTGCTAGCCGACCTCGCATCGCCCTCGGATTCCGCGGTGAAAGCCGCAGGTGAGCGCGCGCAGGCGATCGGCGGGCAGATACGTCTTGCAGCGACCGTACCCCAGATTCGCGCCGCAGGAGCGGTGTACCTGTTTCCGTTTCTTCCGTCACAGTCGATCACCGTCCGCGGCGTATTCCCGGAGGCCTATCCACGGGAGAGCCAGCCCGAGCTGGCACTCAACGGAAAGGTCTACAAGGCGCTCGAGATGCAGCGTGACAGCCTTCGCTTTTTCGTGCCGATTACGGATTTCGATTCGTCCGAGCCGAAGGAAACCGTTTGGAGAATTGCGGAACTTACCGTCCCCTGGAATCGGCAGGTGGTGGATTTCACAACCTTTACAGATGTCTCGAAATTCAATGTGGCGGTTGGCGTGCTGACGCAGTCGTTCGGCAGCCTCGAGATGGAAAGCACAGTCGTGAGAGTGCGCACAGAGGAAAGACCCCGTCTGTCCGAGCCGTTCGCGTTTTCCACGGAGCCCGACAAGGCAGAGACGAGCCGTTGCGTCCGCCTGAACGCGCAGGAATTGTCCGAGGGCTGGCGCATTCGCGCGAGCACGGGATCGGTCGTATCGGAGCCTGCGCTGGGTTCGGACTGGAAGGATCTCGGGATGCAAAGTGAAACCGACGGCGAAATCTGCTGGAAGGTTCGCGCCTTGCGGGAAGAGACGAACTCGCCCGGCACGGCCGCGAGTTGGAGGATCTCGGTGCGCATGATTCGGGAAATCAGGGAGACCGACACCGCGCGGGAGAGCGTGGATCTCGCCTGGGGCGGGAAGCACGCCTTCAAGGTTGCCGGGCCGTGGAAGCTGCGCTACACCCGCAACGGGGGTGCGGTAGGTGAAGTCGCCGCACAGGCTGTAAGCGATCCGCTCCTGAAGATCCAGCCTGACGGATCCACCGTCAGAGTGAGCGTGTATCCGTTCTGACGCGGTGCATTTCCGGCCGGCGCTTATTCGCTCTTGATGCCCGCGGTTCGAACGACCCGGCCCCACTTGTCGATGTCTTCGCGAATCATCGCGGCAAATTGCTCGCTTGTGCCGGGCAAGGGTTCGTTGATCTGCGCGGCCAGTTGGGTTCGGATATCCGGCAACGCGAGCGCGCGCTGAAGTTCGCGGTTGAGACGATCGACGATAGGCGCGGGTGTTCCTGCCGGCGCGTTCAGCCCGGACCATAGCGATGCGTTCAGGCCGGGCACGCCGCCTTCCGCGAGCGTGGGGACCTCCGGCAGGTCGGTCGAGCGCTTGCGGCCGATGATGCCGACCGCCACGACCTTGCCGGCTTTTACATGCGGGATGACGGTCGATGCCGGCGAGAACAGGACCTGAACCTGGCCGCTCAGCACGTCCGCGATCGCCTGCGAGCTTCCCTTGTAGGGAATATGACCGAGGTTTGTTCCGGTGTTGATCTTGAACAGTTCGCCATTGAGATGCACGAAGGTTCCGACTCCCGAGGAACCGTAGGTAAGCGCACCCGGTTTTGATTTGGCGAGGGCGATCAGCTGCTGCAGGTTCTGCGCTCCGGCTGACGGGTGAACCACGATCAGCAAGGGCGCTTCCGCAATCGCGCCGATCGCGGCGAGATCGCGTTGGAAGTCGAACGTGAGTTTGTACAGGCTGGGATTGATCGTGTTCGCGCTGGAACTCGCGAGCAGGGTGTAGCCGTCCGGCGCCGAACGCGCGACCATTTCGGCCGCGATGCTGCTTCCCGCGCCGGGCTTGTTCTCCACCACTACGGCCTGACCGAGGCCATCGGCGATTTTCGCCGCTACCAGCCGTGTCAGCGTATCGGTGCTGGTGCCCGGAGGAAAGCCGACCACGATCTTTACCGGTTTATCCGGGTAACGTACCTGGCCGAAGGCCGTCGTCGTAACGAGGGCGTACAGGACTGCAATCAACAGCTTTCCGGCGAAATTCACGTGCATGCCCTCATCAGGAGTGATCCGGGATTCTAGCGCGACGACTCCCGGGAACCGGAAAAATCGTCTCGCTATCGTGGTGCATAGGCCGTGCTGCGAACTATTCGGGTTCGATTCCCGCCGCCTTGACCAGCCTGCCCCACTTGGCGATTTCGCTGTCGACGAATTTCGCGAGGCTCTCCGGCGAACCGGGGAAGGGGTCTGCGCCGATCTTGCCGAGCAGATCGCGCGCCTTGTCGCTGCCCATGATCGCATTAGACGCATCGGCCAGTTTCTGTGCGACCTCACGCGACGCATTGGCGGGCAGGAAAAGCGCGAACCATGCGCCGATGTCGAAACCGGTAACGCCCGCTTCCGCCATGGTCGGGATATTCGGTGCCGATGCGGTGCGGTTGCGTGTGGAGACGGCGAGCGCGCGCAGTTTGCCCGAACGCACATGCGTGAGGCCGAACGTGGCGTCAATGAACATCAGTTGCACCCGGCCCGCGATCATGTCGTTCAACGCCGTCGGTGTCGCCTTGTAGGGGATGTGCACCGCCGACACGCCGGCGAGCGACTGGTACATCTCCATCGCCACGCGGCCGGTGGCGTTGCCGGTCGCATACGACAGCTTGCCCGGGTTGGCTTTCATGTAACGCGTGAGTTCGGCCACCGAATTCACCGGCATCGACACCGGGTCCACCACGAGCACAAAGCAAAGCGACACCAGCGTCGTCACCGGCGTGAAGTCCTTCACCGGGTCGAACGGCAGGTTCCTGAACAGGTGCGGGTTCGCCGCATGCGTCGCGTTGGCGGTAAAGAGCATCGTGTAGCCGTCGGGCGCCGCGCGCGCCGCCGCCTGCGCGGCGAGATTGCCGACCGCGCCGACCTTGTTGTCCACCACCACCGGCTGCCCGAACTTCTCGCGCAGGCCCTCGGCAAGAAAGCGCGCGACGATGTCGAGGCCCCCTCCCACCGGGTATCCGACGAGCATCGTCATCGGTTTGGCAGGCCACTGTTGCGCGGAGACATGGAACGAAAGTAACGCCAGAATCACGACCGAAAATGCACGTTTCATCACTCCTCCTTTTATGGGCACGGCGGGCGGATTTCACGGCTTCCGCCTCTTCGTATGGATGGCCTTGCAGCCGCGATGCTATCGTAATGCACTTCACACCCTGGTAGGTCAGAGGAAATCCCAAATGATTCGCACCAGCATCGCAGTTGCCCTCGCACTCATTCTCGCCGGGTGCGGCGTCGAGACCGCGAGCACCGCGGCCACCGCCGCGGTGGCAAAGAAGAAGGAAGTCGAGGCGGGCAGGAACACCGTCCAGAAGGCGCAGGAACAGGTTGGCCAGGCGGTGGAGCAGATGCAGCAGCGCACGCAGCAGGCGGAGGAAAAGTAGCGCCATGGCTGCCATCGGGCTTGGTTTGCTTGCGATGCGTTCATGGATTCACGCGATCGCCGGCGGAGTGGCGATCGCGTGCGGCCTTTTCGGTTCGTTGCCTGTGCATGCCCAGGCTGACGCCGGGCGCTATCCCGACAAGCCTGTGCGGCTCGTGGTTCCGTTCCCGCCGGGCGGCGCGGTGGAATATCTCGCACGCCTGATGAGCCAGCGACTGGGTGAGCGCTGGGGGCAGGCGGTCGTCGTGGAGAATCGTCCGGGCGCCAACGGAAATCTCGCGGCCGAAGCGGTCGCCAAGTCGCCGCCCGACGGGCAAACCTTGCTGCTGGGTACCAATGGGACCCACGCGACCAATGGGGCCTTGTATGCCTCCCTGCCTTACGATCCGATTGCCGATTTTTCCCCGATCGGATTGCTGACCTCGCTGCCGCACGTGTTGGTTGTATCGCCGGCAATGCAGGTTACCTCCGTTGCGGAATTCATCGCCCTGGCGCGGCGCAAACCGGGAGAACTCAAATACGGTTCGGCCGGCAATGCCGGTTCGCTTCACCTGTCGGCGGAACTGTTCAGGAGCATGACAGGGGTGGACATGGTGCATGTGCCCTACAAGGGCGGCGGGCCCGCGGTGGTTGACCTCATGGCAAGCAGGACCGACCTCATGTTTGCGGTGGTCCCGATCGTCATGAACCAGATCCGCGCGGGAAAACTCAAGGGCCTCGCGGTGAGCAGCAGAACACGCTTCGAGTTGCTGCCCGACCTTCCTACATTCTCCGAGGCCGGCTTGAGCGGTTACGAATCGACGGCATGGATCGGCTTGCTCGCACCCGCGCGGACGCCGCGTGCGCGGATTGACAAGGTGCTTGCAGATTCGCGCGCCGTACTCGCTGACAAGGACGTGCGGTCACAGCTGATCAACCAGGGGTTTCTGGTCAATGACGGTTCGCCCGAGGACTTCGCCGCGTTCATCCGGAGCGAAACGGCGAAGTGGGGCAATCTGGTGAAGCAATCCGGCGCGAAGATCGATTGAAGGTGAGCCACACATGAGCACCGCGACTACAACAGACGGCACAGCAATCCAACGCCCCGCAATGGCGCCGGTCTCGGGTGCATCGGTCTGGGATGCGGACGCGATGGACCGCGATCGGAGCTGGGTCATTGAGCTCCCCGAGGCAGCTCTCGACGAAATCGAGCGGACGGGTCACTGGATTCTGGAAAGCGGTCGATCGATGCGCGACATCGGCCTTGCGGATCTGTGCCTGGATACGCTGCGAAAGGTACTCGCGCCGGTCAGCCGTGAACTGGCTGATGGCAGAGGGGCCGTCCTGATTCGCAGTCTCCGGGTCGCCGGGCGATCTGCGGACGCGATCAAGGCGCAGTTCTGGGCAATAGGAGCCTGTCTCGGTGTGGGCGTTTCCCAGAATCGCCGTGGCGAATATGTGGGCGACGTGGTCAATCTCGCGGACAGGATACCAACCGCACGCCCCTTCCAGCTCGGCGGCGAGCTGGTGATGCATCGCGATCCGATCGACGTCGTCGGGCTGCTTTGCATCCGCCACGCGAAATCCGGTGGCTTGAGTCGCATTGGCAGCTCGGGGCTCATTCACAACGTGATTCTGGAGGAGCGGCCTGACCTGCTTGCCCGGCTCTACGAAGGTTATGTCTACCATCGGCTCGATGAAGACCGTGGAACCACGGCTACCCTGACGCCCTACCGGATGCCGGTTTTTCTGCGCGGTACGGATGGCAGGGTGTCGAGTTTTTTCATACCCGGTCCGATCGAGCGTGCGAAGAAACTCGGGGCGAATCTCGATCCGCTTGGCATCGAGGCGATCAGGTTTTTTGTCGAAGTGTCAAAGCGTCCGGGCATCTACTACGACATGAACCTCATGCCGGGAGAAATACAGTTTCTCAACAACCGGTCTGCGTTTCATGCGCGCACCGACTACGAGGACTTCGCGCAATGGGAGCAGCGCCGCTACATGTTGCGTCTCTGGCTGATGATGCCCGAGTGGCCGGTGCTGCCGCAGAACCAGCGCTATCTCGAGGACGAAGACCGCTGCGGAGGCGGAATACCGTTTTCCGCCTCCGCCTGAAGCGAATCCGTCTGGAAGCCGGTCGGCTGATTAATCCACCCGCAGGCCCACCGCCTTCGCGAGTGCGCTGTAGCGCTGCTGCTTGTCGCGGATCGCCTCGGCGTACTGTTCGGGCGTGCTGCCGACCACTTCCATCGCAAATCCTGCTACGCGCTGTCGAACGTCGGGCAGGGCGAGCAGCTTCACGAACTCTGCGTTGAGCTTCATCACGACATCCCGCGGCGTGGCCGCCGGTGCGAGGAATCCGATGATGTCGGACGCCTCGTAGCCGGGCACCGATTCGCCGACGGTGGGCACGTCCGGCGTGATCGGGGAGCGCTTGGGCGAGGTCATTCCGAGCACGCGCAGCTTGCCCGCCTCCATATGCGGGCGCACCGCGGTGAGCCCGCTCATCAGCACTGCGACATCGCCCGCGAGCAGGGCGGGAATCATTTGTGCGTTGCCCTTGTAGGGGACGTGAGTGAGTTTCGCACCCGTCATCGACTTGAAGAATTCCATCGCAAGGTGATGCGGGCTGCCGTTGCCGGCGGAGGCGTAGAGCACGTCACCGCGCGATTTCGTCAGCGAGATCAGTTCGTTTACGCTGCTTGCGGGAACGCCGACGTTTACAACGAGGTAGAGCGGCACCTGAACCGCAATGGTGATCGGTGCAAAGTCCCGTAGGGGGTCGTAGGGCAGGTTGGGGCGCAGCGCCGGATTGATCGCGAGGTGGCCGGTATCGGCAATGAAAAGCGTATAGCCGTCGGCGGGTGCTTTCGCCGCGAGTTCCGCGGCGATGATGCCGCTTGCGCCCGGACGGTTGTCGGTGAGCACCGGTTGGCCGAGGCTCTCGGAGAGTTTTTGTCCGAACAGGCGCGAGAGTACGTCGGGAGATCCGCCCGCGCCGTAGGGCACGATGATACGTATCGGCCGCTGCGGAAAGGTCTGCGCCTCCGTCATCGGTGACGCAAGGCAAGCGATTGCAAGCACTGCGGCATTCAGGAACCGGGACTTCATCGCATCTTCCTCCAGGTCAGGCCGGTTCCGTGTTGCCCGGAACTCAACCGTGCTGCACATATGCGCTATCCGTCCCGGTCAGGGACCGGTCCCCGGAAAGCGGACTTATGTCACGAATCGCCGGCGAAGCAACGCCGGATGAGAACTGCGTCACGGACGCAGCAGAACGACACGCTTACCGTAACACCTGATACAGCTTCTCCTACAGCTTTACCTTCTCCCCAAGCCCGGTCCTCCAAGAGTGCCGGGCTTTTTTTCTGCTTCTGCGCCTGTCAAATCTTCCCGACGAGCTTTGTCAGTTCGGTA
This sequence comes from Betaproteobacteria bacterium, assembly GCA_947466535.1. GTDB lineage: Bacteria > Pseudomonadota > Gammaproteobacteria > Burkholderiales > SG8-39 > CAMBSA01. The sequence goes on along the minus strand of CANIEV010000068.1, from coordinate 2,788 downwards.
TCCGCGACGAGCTTGATGCCTTTTTCGAGTGCAAACGTCCGTGCGTTCGCGGTGAAATCGCCCGCCGCGATGTACATGCAGTCGGCGGCATCGCAGGCTTTCCACTGCGCATGCAGTTCCTTCAGCGGCCCGATGCCGGTGCTCGCCACTTTCCAGCGCTTGCAGGCAACCACGGTTGCGCGGCCGGCCTTGCGGATTTCAAACTCCGCCGCGCCACCGTCCAGCGCCTTGACCTCGTAGCCATCGCGTCGAAAGCCGGCATCGAGGAGCCCGGAGAATTCGGTCCACGACATTCCGCGCAGCCGTTCAAGGACTTCGCTTACGTGGTCGGGGCTCGGAACCTGCATCTGGATCCAGCCGGCATAGATCGCGATGCCCACGAAGGGCACGGTGGACGCGGCGGCGACGACATCCGGAAGGAAGACCCGCAGCCCGAAGAACAGCGCCGTCGCGATCAGCAGGCTGATCCACCAGGGCGAGCGCGAGAGCACGGCGAAGAGCGAGTTCTTGTTGGGCTTGAGCATATAGAATCAATATCCTTCGCGACGCATCGCCGCGGTCCGGGATTATAGAGCGACGGGTGCCGCGACGAACGATTTCAATGGTTCAGAAGCATTCAGAACGGGAGCAGCAGCATGAACGCGCCGGTGCCGATGTCACCTGACGAATCCGAACACGGTACATCCTGGCCGAAGGGGGATTATTCCCGGGTGCCGTACAACGTGTTCACCGACCCTGCGGTCTACGACAGGGAGGCCGACCGCCTGTTCCGCGGGCCGGTGTGGAATTACCTCGCCATGGAATGCGAGCTTCCGAAGCCCGGCGATTTCGTCACCCGCTGGATCGCCGACACCAGCGTGGTGGTGGTGCGTGCGAAGGACGGTGAGATCCATGCCTTCGAGAACACCTGCGCGCATCGCGGCGCGCGACTGGTGGATGCACCGCGCGGCAACGCCGAACGCCTGACCTGTCCGTATCACCTCTGGACCTACAACCTCAAGGGCGAACTCACCGGCGTGCCGCTCGAGAAAGGCCTCAAGGGCAAGGGCGGGATGGCGGAGTGCTTCGATAAAAAGAACCACGGCCTCAACCGCCTTCGCATCGCCACCTACGGCGGCCTCGCCTTCGGCACCTATTCGGACGTAACCGCGCCGATCGAGGAGTACCTCGGCCCGCACGCCTGCTCGCAGATCCAGCGCCTGCTGGTGCAGCGCAAGCCCAAGGTGCTCGGTTACCTGCGCCAGCGCATTCCCGGAAACTGGAAGCTCTACAACGAGAATGTGCGCGATCCCTATCACGCGTCGCTCCTGCACCTGTTCCAGGTGTCCTTCGGCATCCAGGCGCCGACGATGAAGGGCGGCATCAAGCTCGATCCGGAGGGCAAGAACACATGGAACCACTCGATCCTCAGCGCCGATGACGCGGGAAACAAGGCCGACCTCGCCGCAGCCTACGACGGCACCGGAAAGTTCGTGCCCGATCTCAAGATGGCCGATCCGCGCCTGGCGCAGGTGCCGCTGGATCTTGACGACGGCTACAAGACCACGATCCTCTCCATCTTCCCGACGCTGATCGTCGCCCAGGTGGACAATACCTACGCGGTGCGCCACCTGCGCCCCAAGGGGCCGGGGCTGGTGGAACTGCACATCACCTACATCGGTTTCGAGGGCGAGAGCGATCAGAGCCTGCACGACAAGCTGCTCACCTCCAACTTCATCGGACCGGCGGGCTATATCTCGATGGAGGACGGCGAAGCCCTGCGGCTGTCGCAGGAAGGCATCAAGACGCGCCGCGGCGGCCATTCGGTGCTCGAGATGGGCGGGGTCGGCGAAATCAAGGATACCGATTACCTCTCGCAGGAGATCTCGATCCGCGGTTTCTGGAAGCACTACCACCGCATCATGGGATTTGCGGCGCCCGGGGAACACGCGGGGTCCGGGCAATGAGCATGAACGCATCGGACATGAGCGACCTGGAACTGAAGCATCTCGCCGAGCGCTTTCTGTTCGAATACGCCGCCTGCCTCAATGACGAGCGCTACGAGGAGTGGCCGGCGTTCTTCGAAGCCGCGGACTGCCGCTACGAAATCCTGTCGCGGGAGAATTACGACCTCGGCCTGCCCGCGCCGCTGATGGGATGCTATTCGCACGGCATGGTGACCGACCGCGTGCTGATGCTGGTGAACAAGACGCTGACCTGGCGAAAGATGTATTTCCGCCATGCGATTACCAACGTGCGGGTGGATCGCACCGGAGAATCCGTGGTCGGTGTGAAGGCGAACGTTACCGTTCACCAGACCGATCTCGAAGGAGTTGCTTCGCTGTATCTGGTGGGACGCTACGAGGACGAGCTTGTACTGCGTGACGGTAGGCTCAAGATCCGGAAAAAGGCCGTGATCCTAGACAGCTTCGGCATTGATAACATGCTCGCGGTGCCTGTCTAGAAATCCTGCATTCAGTACGGGATAGACCGGTTGCCGAACGGCGGTTCACGCCCCTGCAGGGCTTCCAGCATGATGAGTTCCGCGTCGGTGTGATTGAACACCGGCGCCGGCGTGATCATCTGGACTGCACCCGAGCGGTACACGAATCGCGGAGCGTCGTGATACGAGGTGGTGACTATTTCGGCCGCCGCAGGATCGTCGTAAGGCACGATCTCCGCCGAGCCGTAGCAGGTGCAAACATAGCTGCGTTCCGCGCTTGCCTCGACGTACATCGCGGTTCCCCGGATGCCCATGGTGGCGGTGGGCGTCTCGATCCGCTTTCGCGGTCCGCGTTCGAACACCGAC
>CANIEV010000067.1 GCA_947466535.1 Betaproteobacteria bacterium | reverse complement strand
CGAGGCCGACCGCCTCCCAGCCGAAGAAAAGCTGCAGGAAGTTGTTCGCCATCACCAGCATCAGCATCGCGAAGGTAAACAACGAGATGTAGGCAAAGAACCGCTGATAGCCCGGGTCTTCGGCCATGTAGCCGATGGTGTAGATATGGACCATCAGAGACACGAAGGTCACCACGATCATCATCAGCGCCGACAGGCGGTCGATCATGAAACCGACCTGGAACGTGGTCCCGCCGCTGGTGAGCCAGGTGTAGACCGGGCCGTTGAAGGTGTTGCCGTCGAGAACATCCGAGAACACGACGCAGGACCCCACGAGCGAGACAGCAACCGCAATGATCGTCGCCCAATGCGCTCCGGCACGTCCGATCACCCGGCCGAACAGGCCCGCGAGAATCGCACCTGCCAGAGGCGCAAGCGGGATGAGTAGATAGAGACTCTTCACGCTATCCCTTCAGGCTGTCGAGGTCATCGACATTGATCGTCGACAGGTTGCGGAACAGCACGACAAGAATCGCAAGGCCGATCGCGGACTCGGCGGCCGCCACTGTAAGGATGAAGAACACGAAGACCTGACCCGCGATGTCACCGAGATAATGCGAGAAGGCAATGAAATTGAGGTTCACCGCGAGCAGCATCAGCTCGATTGCCATCAGCAAAATGATGACGTTCTTGCGGTTCAGGAATATCCCGATGATGCTGAGCGCGAAGAGGATCGCGCCGAGGATCAGGAAGTGGGAAAGGGAGAGCATCAGGTTTTTCGGCCTATTGGTCTTTGGGTTCCGAGGGAACGGACACCAGCCGTACCCGGTCCGCCCGCTTGACCCTCACCTGCTGCGAAGGATCCTGGAACTTGCTGTCCTTGCGCTTGCGCATGGTGAGCGCAATCGCCGCGATGATCGCCACCAGCAGCACCACCGAGGCGAGTTCGAAGGGATAGACGTAATCGGTGTAGAGAACTCGACCCAGCGCCTTGGTGTTGCTGTAGCCCGCGCCCGGATCCTTGGGGACGGGCAGCGCGGCCAGGCCAAAATACCGGCCGCCCAGGACCAGCGCCATTTCGACCACCATCAGCAGTCCGACAGTCGCCCCGATTGGCAGGTAGCTCCAGAAACCCTGGCGGATCCGGTCGAGATTGATGTCAAGCATCATCACAACGAACAGGAACAGCACCATTACCGCCCCGACGTAGACAAGCACCAGCGTGATTGCGAGGAACTCCGCCCGCAGCAGCATCCAGATCGCAGACGCGGTGAAAAATGCGAGGACGAGGAACAAGGCCGCATGAACCGGATTGCGCGCCGTAATGACGCGCAGTGCCGCAAAGATCATTACGGCTGCGAAAAAGTAGAAAACGACGACCTCGAAGTTCACGTCAGTGCCTCACCGGTATGCCGCGTCCGCGGCCCTGCGCTCGGCGATCTCGTCTTCGTACCTGTCGCCGACGGCAAGCAGCATTTCCTTGGTGTAGTACAGGTCGCCGCGCTTCTCGCCGTGGTACTCGAATATGTGCGTCTCGACGATCGAGTCCACCGGGCAGGACTCCTCGCAGAAGCCGCAGAAGATGCATTTGGTGAGGTCGATGTCATAACGTGTCGTGCGGCGCGTTCCGTCGTCGCGTTGTTCGGTTTCGATCGTGATCGCAAGCGCCGGACAAACCGCCTCGCAGAGCTTGCAGCCAATGCAACGCTCCTCGCCGTTTGGATACCTGCGCAGCGCATGGAGCCCCCGGAACCTCGGGCTCATCGGGGTTTTCTCTTCCGGGTACTGGACGGTGATCTTGCGCGCGAACATGTAGCGTCCGGTCAGCGCCATCCCCTTGAGCAGTTCCAGCAGAAGGAAACTTCTGAAGAAATCCTTTACGCGCTCGATCACGGAGTGACTCCTTGATTCCACACGTTCCAGGGCGTCTGCATCCACACGCCGATCAGGACCAGCCAGACAAGAGTGACGGGGATGAACACTTTCCAGCCCAGGCGCATGATCTGGTCATAGCGATATCGGGGAAACGTGGCGCGGAACCAGAGGAAAAGCGAGACCACGCAGAACACCTTGATGATGAACCAGCCGAAAGGCGGTATCCAGTGAAAGACGACACTGTCGATCGGTGCGCTCCACCCGCCGAAAAACATCACTACCGTCAGCGTCGCGATCAACCACATGTTCGCGTATTCCGCGAGGAAGAACAGGGCGAATGTCATGCCGGAGTATTCGACCATGTGCCCGGCCACAATCTCGGACTCGCCCTCGACCACGTCGAAGGGTGCGCGATTCGTCTCGGCCACCCCCGAGACGAAATACACGACTAGAACGGGTAGCAGGGGCAGCCAGTTCCACGACAGGAAGTTCAGTCCCATGTCGGCAAAACGGCCCCGCCCCTGCCCCATGACGATATCCGAGAGATTCAGGCTTCCCGACACCATCAGGACCACGACCAGCGCGAAGCCCATTGCGATCTCATAGGCGACGATCTGCGCCGCGGCGCGCATCGCGCCGATGAATGCGTATTTGGAATTAGACGCCCAGCCGGCAATGATCACGCCATACACACCGAGCGAGGTCATCGCCATCAGGTACAGCAGCCCGGCGTTGATGTCAGCCAGCACCACTTCCGGCGCGAACGGCACCACCGCCCAGGCGGCAAGTGCCGGCATGATCGCCATGATAGGCGCGAGGATGAACAGCCCTTTGCTCGAACTCGAAGGAACGATGATTTCCTTGAGGAACAATTTGAGGCCATCGGCGATTGGCTGCAACAGTCCGTACGGACCGACACGGTTCGGGCCGATGCGTATCTGGATCCAGCCGATCATCTTTCGTTCCCAGAGCGTGAGATACGCAATCGAGAGCATCAGCGGTACCACGATGCAGACGATGAGAACCAGCGTCTTGAGGGTGAGGAATATCTGCGGCCCCCAGTCGGGACCGAAGAGTTCGCTGGTCAGCCCGAGAAGCGCTTCGGTCATGCGCGCTCCACGGACAATTCACCGAACATCGGGCCAAGGGTAGCGGTGGACGGATGTGCCGCGGCGATGCGCACGCAGCCTTCCGGCACACCCGCGTCAAGCGATACCTCGAGCACCGCTTCTGCCCCGCCCTGACGCACACGAGCCCGCGTGCCTGCAGCAAACCCCAGCCGTGCCGCAAGCGCGGGATTGATCCGCATGCACGGCACCGCCGCATCGGCGGTGCGCTGCAGGGACGCCGCACGGCGAACAAGCGAGTCTGAGAAGTAAACCGGGACATCGGTAACGCGCTCGAGCGCCGGCACGGATACCGGCCGCGGCACAATGGAAACCAATTGAAGACCGTTGCCAAGCCGGGAGTCCACCGCGTCCGCCTCACAGGCCTGATCCCGGACGGCTTCACTCGTTTCCTGGTCAAATCCCGGGAGACTTAGCAGGTTGCCGATGACACGAAGCACTTTCCAGCCGGGCCGGCTGTCTCCAAAAGGAGGTACAACACCGTTGAAACTCTGCATCCGGCCTTCGGCGTTGACGAAACTGCCCGAGGTTTCGGAATACGGCGAGATCGGGAGAATCACGTCCGCATACTCCGCAGCGCGGTGACTCCACGGGCTGAAAGCGACGACAAATTCCGCAGCACCAAGTGCTTTCATCGCAACGGACGGATCTTCGCAATCGAGTTCGGGTTCGCAATTCAGCAACAGGTACGCCTTGCGCGGCGTCTCGAGCATTGCTCTTGCGTTGAGACCGCCCGATGCCGGCACGCAGCCCGCGATGTACCCGCCGACGGAGTTCGCCGCGGCGCCTAGTACGCCGGCTGTGCCGCCGAGGATTCGCGCGAGCTCCTGCGCGAGCGCCTGAAGCGTTGCCGCCTGCGGATGCTGTTCGGCAGCATTGCCAAGGAAAATTCCGACCTTGCTTCCCGAGGCAAGGCTGGCAGCGATAGCGCGCGCCGCATCCGTCACCGCGACCGTCTCTAGGCCGGCAGGCACTGCGACGCTCTTTGCCTCTGCGGCGGCGCGAACAATCGCAGCAAGTGCTGCAGGCAGTTCGGCGGGGCGCACGACGTCTTTGTTCGTGATCGAAACAAGTAGCTCGTCGTCTGTAAGAGTCAGCAGATTGACCTGCTGGCGGCGCTTGGCCGCAGCGCGGAATCGGCTCGCGAGCAGCGGATGATCCTTGCGCAGGAACGTTCCAACCAGAAGTGAACGGTCAAGTTCCGCAATTTCCGAAATCTTCAGTCCGAGCCAGGGCGCCCCGGCGCGCTTGCCATCGGCAGAAAAGTCCGATTGTCTCAGACGGAAATCCACATTGTCGCCGCCCAATCCGCGGACCAACCGCGCGAGAAGCGACATTTCCTCGAGTGTCGAGTGCGGGCTGACGAGCGCACCTATCGAATCTGCGCCGTGCGCTGTCTTGATTTCATCCAGACGACGTGCGACATGTTCCAGTGCCGTCTGCCAGTCGACTTCGCGAAGGTCCCCGCCCTGACGAATCATCGGCTTTGCAAGGCGATCCGGCGAATTCAAACCTTCGTACGAAAAACGGTCGCGGTCGGCGAGCCAGCATTCGTTGATCTCTTCGTTCTCGAACGGAACTACCCGCAATACCCGGCCACCCTTGGTCTGCACAATCAGATTGGCACCGAGACCGTCGTGCGGCGACACAGAGCGCCTGCGCTGCAATTCCCAGGTACGCGCGCCATAGCGGAACGGGCGCGAGGTCAGGGCACCGACCGGGCAGATGTCGATCATGTTGCCGGACAGTTCGGAGTCCACCGCCTTGCCGACGAAGGAAACAATCTCCGAATGTTCTCCGCGGCCGATCATTCCGAGTTCCATGACCCCGGCAATTTCCTGACCGAAGCGGACGCATCGCGTGCACTGGATGCAGCGACTCATTTCTTCGGCGGCCACCAGCGGGCCGATGTCCTTGCTGCCCACCACACGCTTGGCTTCGGCATACCGCGAGCTCGACCCGCCGTAACCGACCGCGATGTCCTGCAGTTGGCATTCGCCGCCCTGGTCGCAGATCGGGCAGTCCAGCGGATGGTTGATCAGGAGAAATTCCATCACACCGTTCTGCGCCTGCTTCGCCTTGGGCGAATGGGTCCAGACCTTCATGCCATCGGTGACCGGCGTCGCGCAGGCCGGCATTGGCTTGGGCGCCTTTTCAACTTCCACGAGGCACATGCGGCAATTCGCCGCGATCGACAGCTTCTTGTGATAGCAGAAATGCGGAACGTAAATGCCGAGTTTGGTCGCGGCTTCCATCACCATCGAGCCGTGCTGGACCTCGATGATCTTGCCGTCGATTTCGACTTTCAGGCCGCTCATGTCATGCCGCCCGGACGAGGTTGGGTTCGTGGGCAGCGGATACGCCCGCCCTGCCCCACTTCGGTTCGATCGCAACGCCCTGCACCATGCAGCGCTTGTTCTCGATGTGGTACTCGAACTCCTGCCGGAAGTTCTTCAGGAAGCTTTTCACCGGCAGCGCGGCCGCATCCCCGAGCGCGCAGATCGTGCGGCCGGCGATGTTGTCTGCCACCGACTCGAGCAGGGCGAGGTCTTCCGGACGGCCCTGCCCGGTTTCTATTCGGTGCACCACCCGATAAAGCCAGCCCGTTCCCTCGCGGCAGGGAGTGCACTGCCCGCAGGATTCTTCGTAATAGAAATACGACAGGCGTTCGAGCGCGCGCACCATGCAGGTGGTCTCGTCCATCACGATCACCGCGCCGGAGCCGAGCATCGAGCCCGCCTTGGCAATCGAGTCGTAATCCATGTCGGTCGCCATCATCACATCCGCCGTCAGAACCGGCATGGACGAACCGCCCGGAATCACCGCCTTGAGCTTGTTGCCCCCGCGTACGCCGCCCGCCATTTCGAGAAGCGTCGCAAACGGTGTTCCGAGTTTGACCTCGTAGTTGCCCGGCTTGTTGACATGCCCGGTGACGGAGAACAGCTTGGTACCGCCGTTGTTCGGTTTGCCCAGCGCGAGAAACGCCTCGCCTCCATTGCGGATGATCCAGGGGACCGTCGCAAACGTTTCGGTGTTGTTGATCGTTGTCGGCTTGCCGTACAGCCCGAAGCTTGCCGGAAACGGCGGCTTGAAGCGGGGTTGCCCTTTCTTTCCCTCAAGCGACTCGAGCAGTGCGGTTTCCTCGCCGCAGATGTACGCGCCATAACCGGGGTGCGCGTAAAGTTCATAGCTAAAATCAGAACCAAGGATGCCTTTGCCGAGATAACCCGCTTTGCGGGCCTCCTCAAGCGCCTCTTCGTATCGCTCGTACACTGCCCATATCTCGCCATGGATGTAGTTGTATCCGGCAGTGGCGCCCATCGCGTATCCCGCGATGATCATGCCTTCGATCACCGAATGCGGGTTGTAACGCAAAATGTCGCGGTCCTTGCAGGTCCCCGGCTCGCCTTCGTCCGAATTGCAGACGACATACTTCGCACCGGGAAACTGGCGGGGCATGAACGACCACTTGAGTCCCGTCGGGAACCCTGCGCCGCCACGGCCGCGAAGCGAGGATTTCTTCAGTTCCGCGATGACCGCATCCGGCGTGATTCTTTCCGAAATGATCTTCCTTAGCGCAGCATAACCGCCGCGCTTTTCATAGTCGGAGAGGCCCCAATTACTGCCGTCGAGGCCGGCCATCAGAATCGCGTCGGGTCCGTAGTCGATCATTTCAGGCCTTCACCGCCGGGGTTTCGCGCAGTTCGGCGACCAACGCATCGATTTTTTCCCTGGACATGAAATCGCACATACGCTTGTTGTTGACCAGCACGACCGGAGACATGGCGCAGGCGCCCATGCACTCGCCCTCCTTCAGGGTGAACTTTCCGTCCGCGGTGGTTTCGTTGAAACCGATGCCAAGCTTCGATTTCAGATGATCGGCAGCCTCAAGCGAGCCTTGCAGTCCGCAGGGAAGACAGGTGCAGATCGTGAGCTTGAACTGGCCGGTCGGCTTCAGGTTGTACATGTTGTAGAAGGTCGCGACTTCGTACACCGCCACCGGTGCCATGCCGAGATAGGCCGCCACAAAGTCCATGGTCCCGGTTGCGAGCCAGCCCTTCTCGTCCTGTGCGATGACAAGCGATGCCATCACCGCCGACTGCTTCTGGTCGGAGGGGTATTTTGCGATCTCGCGATCGATTTTCCGGAGCGATTCGGCGGACAGCATCAGCGGTCTATCTCCCCGAACACGATATCCTGGGTTCCGATAATCGCAACAACGTCGGCAAGCATGTGGCCGCGGGACATTTCGTTCAGCGCAGCGAGATGCGGGAACCCCGGCGCGCGGATCTTGAGCCTGTATGGCTTGTTGGCGCCGTCTGACACGATATAGATCCCGAACTCGCCCTTGGGGTGTTCCACCGCCGCATAGGCTTCGCCCGGCGGAACATGCAATCCTTCAGTGAAGAGCTTGAAGTGGTGGATCAGCTCTTCCATGTTGGTCTTCATTTCAACGCGCGACGGCGGCGCAACCTTGTGATTACCGGTGATCACCGGGCCGGGATTGGCGCGAAGCCAGTCGACACACTGCCGGATGATCCCGTTCGACTGGCGCATTTCCTCGATCCGCACCAGATAGCGGTCGTAACAATCACCGTTTGCGCCCACCGGAATGTCGAACTTCAGCCGGTCGTAGACTTCATACGGCTGCTTCCTGCGCAGATCCCAGGCGATCCCCGACCCGCGAAGCATGGCGCCGGTGAATCCAAGCGCAAGCGCACGTTCAGGTGTCACGACGCCAATGCCGACGGTGCGTTGCTTCCAGATACGGTTGTCGGTTAGAAGTGTTTCGTATTCGTCGACGTAACGGGGGAACCGCTTCGTGAAATCCTGAATGAAGTCCAGCATGGAACCCTGGCGGGCATCGTTCTGCCTCACCACATCCTTCGCATTCCGGAACGGCGTCACCTGATATTGGGGCATGCGGTCGGGCAGGTCCCGATACACGCCACCGGGCCGATAGTACGCCGCATGCATCCGGGCACCCGATACCGCCTCGTAGCAGTCCATCAGGTCTTCGCGCTCGCGGAAGCAGTAGAGAAACATGGTCATCGCGCCGATGTCCAGCGCGTGTGCGCCCAGCCAGAGCAGGTGATTAAGTATCCGGGTGATCTCGTCGAACATGACCCGGATGTACTGCGCGCGCTCGGGTACTTCGACCCCCAGCAGCTTCTCGATTGCCAGGCAGTACGCATGCTCGTTGGCCATCATCGACACGTAGTCGAGCCGGTCCATGTAGGGCAATGACTGCATCCAGGTCTTGCTTTCGGCAAGCTTCTCGGTACCTCGATGCAGGAGCCCGATATGCGGATCCGCGCGCTGGATTACTTCGCCATCGAGCTCAAGCACAAGCCGGAGCACACCGTGCGCCGCAGGATGCTGCGGACCGAAATTGAGCGTGTAGTTGCGTATCTCGGCCATGGCTCAGTGCTTCTTGCCGAGATCGGCGTAGTTGTCTTCGCGGATGATGCGCGGCACGATTTCGCGCGGCTCGATCGACACCGCCTGATAGACCACCCGCTTCTGGTCCGGGTCGTAGCGCATTTCAACGTGGCCCGACAGGGGGAAATCCTTGCGGAAAGGATGCCCGACGAAACCGTAGTCGGTGAGAATGCGACGCAGGTCTTCGTGTCCGGCAAACATGATACCGAACAGGTCGAAAGCCTCCCGTTCATACCAGTCGGCGTTCGGCCAGACGGATGTCAACGAATCCACCACCGGAAAGTCATCTTCGGGCGCAAAGCAGCGCAAGCGAAGCCTCTGGTTGCATTCAACCGAGAGCAGGTGCGCGACCGCTGCGAAACGCGGCCCGCTCCACGCGCCATCACCGTAGGTCTGGTAGTCCATGCCACATACATCGATCAACTGCTCGAACCGCAGCGACGCCGTGTCACGCAAAGTCCTTGCTGAGTCGAGGTAGTCCGCCGCCTTGACAACCAGAGTCAATTCGCCGACTTGCTCGGATATCGACACCGCCTTGTCGCCAAGCGCGCTCTCGATGGTGTTCTTCAGCAGGTCCAGTTTGACGGTCATCGGCGATGGACTATCGTGCGATCGTGTTGGTACGCTTGATCTTGTTCTGCAACTGCAGGATGCCGTAAAGCAGCGCTTCCGCTGTGGGAGGGCAACCGGGCACGTAGACGTCGACCGGCACAATCCGGTCACAGCCCCGGACCACCGAATAGGAATAATGGTAATAGCCGCCACCGTTTGCGCACGACCCCATCGATATTACCCAGCGGGGCTCGGCCATCTGGTCGTATACCTTGCGAAGCGCCGGCGCCATCTTGTTGCAAAGCGTTCCCGCGACGATCATCACGTCGGATTGGCGCGGACTGGGACGGAACACCACGCCGAAACGATCCAGATCGTACCGGGCAGCACCGGCATGCATCATTTCCACGGCACAGCAGGCAAGGCCAAATGTCATCGGCCAGAGCGATCCGGTGCGGGTCCAGTTGATCACCGTGTCAATGGACGCAGTGACAAATCCCTGCTGCATCACACCTTCATTGGCGCCCATGGACGGCTCCCGAGAAACTGCCCGACAGTCCGGCCTCGACGGTCACTCCCATTCAAGCGCCCCCTTCATCCACTCATAGATGAAACCAACCACGAGGACTGCGAGGAAGACCATCATCGATATGAAACCGAATATGCCAATCTCACCCAAGGAAATCGCCCACGGAAAAAGAAAGGCGATTTCGAGGTCGAAAAGAATGAAAAGGATTGCCACTAGATAGTAACGGACGTCGAATTTCATTCGCGCGTCCTCGAATGCCTCGAAACCGCATTCGTAGGGAGAAAGTTTTTCACTGTCGGGACGATTCGAGCCGACCAGTGTGCTCGCGATCCAGCCCAGGACGACCGGAGCCACGCCGACGGCCAGCCCGACGCAGATGAAGAGCAGAACAGGGAAGTAGCTCTCTAGCACCGTAAGTGTTGTCGGACGCTGCGGCCTGGCTCACGCCTGCCGCGAAAGCGCGGATCGAACCCTTCTCAAAACAATGGACCTGCCCGGGCACATTTTCCCGGGACCAGGTCCTCCCACGTTGTACTGGTGCCGACGGAGAGACTCGAACTCTCACGGGTTTCCCCACCACCCCCTCAAGATGGCGTGTCTACCAATTTCACCACGTCGGCGTGCGCACTTCTGCATCCCTGATTCGCCTGATTTTCTTTTCGGCGATTCAACGATGCTGGCGATGCATTTTACTCTACTTCGGGACGTCGTTCGCCTTCGAATTGCTATCTGTCGACTTGTCAGTCGATGGCGCCACGGCTTTCGCATCAACAGTCGGAGCAACTCCCGATGGCGTCGGGACGGGCGACTCGTCCTTGACATGCTCCATCACTCCACCAGACTCACGCGGTTTGTGGGTCGCAAGATACGCAAGCCCGAGGCTGGTAAGAAAGAATACAGTTGCGAGAATTGCCGTCGCACGCGAAAGGAAGTTCGCGGAACCGGTCGCTCCGAATAGACTTCCCGAGGAACCTCCGCCGAAGGCCGCCCCCATATCAGCCCCCTTGCCGTGCTGTAAAAGAACAAGTCCGATGACCCCAAGGGCCGCTATCACGTGAACGATCAGAACCAGAGTCAGCCAGATATTCATTTCCGCCTTCCGTTACTGCCGAGTTGCCGCATGGCAAATCGCCAGAAAATCATCCGCGACCAGCGATGCTCCGCCGATCAACCCGCCGTCTACGTCCGCCATCGCGAACATTTCCGCGGCATTCGACGCCTTGACGCTGCCGCCATAAAGAATCATGAGACCGTTCGCCAAAGTAGCATCGAGCGCAGCTACTCGCCCTCTCAAAAACGCATGCACCTGCTGCGCCTGATCGGGCGTGGCCGTTCGACCGGTCCCGATCGCCCAAACAGGCTCATATGCAAGAACCGCCTTGCCCAATGTTCCCACACCGGAGTTCTCGATAACCGCATCAATCTGCCTTGCGATGACCGTTTCGGTTTCTCCTGATTCACGCTCGGCAAGCGTTTCCCCGACGCAAAGGATCGGGGTAAGCCCGTGACGCAATGCCGCCGCAAACTTTGCCGCTACACGCGCATCGCCCTCGGCGAACATCGCCCGCCGTTCGGAGTGCCCGACGATTACGTATTCGCACCCGAATTCCTTGAGCATCCCACCTGACACTTCACCGGTGTAAGCACCGGAATCGTGTTCGGATATCGACTGAGCCCCGAGAGCGATAGACGTACCGCCAACAAGGCCTGACATCTGTGCGAGATAAGGAAACGGCACGCACAGCGCACACGCAACTGCGTCCGTCAGCCGCGCCTGCATTGAGCGCACAAGCGCCTCGTTCGCACTGAGGCCACCATGCATTTTCCAGTTTCCGGCGACCAGTTTGCGACGCATGAGCGAGATATCTTCAGACTGCAGGACGAAACCGGAAATTGTACCCGTCGTAGCCGTCCGGAGCAAACCGCAGACCGGGAAGGCCTTCCCCGCGCTACGCTCACGACACCTGTAGCCAGAACGTCACCGGACCATCGTTGACCAGACTTACCTGCATGTTCGCGCCGAACTGCCCCGCCGCCACGTCTGCATGAAGCTCTCCCGCCCGCGCCACAAGAAAATCGAACAGGCTTCGCGCCAGTGCCGGGGAGGCCGCAGAAGAGAAACCCGGACGCAGGCCGGAGCGGGTGTCCGCGGCAAGCGTGAACTGGGGCACAAGCAAAAGGCCTCCGCACGTGTCGGCAAGAGACCTGTTCATTTTTCCTGCGTCGTCGGAAAAGACCCGATAAGCGAGCAGTCGTTGCAGCAATTTCTCGGCGCTGCCCGTCGTATCGGACGGTTCGGCGCAGGCAAGCACCAGCAAGCCCCGGCCGATGGCACCAACCACTTCGCCATTTACGGCAACGCTCGCACCCGTCACTCTTTGCAGCAACCCGATCATTGTCCGCGAGCGTACCGCAAAGTTCGCCTGAATATATCCAAGGCGATTTGACCGACAGCGACTACCCGAACCGACCGGTGATGTAGTCCTCGGTCTGCTTTTTCTTGGGCTTGATGAACACTGTGTCGGTTACGTCGTACTCGATGAGCTCTCCGAGATACATGTACGCCGTGTAGTCGGACACGCGCGCCGCCTGCTGCATGTTGTGGGTCACGATCACGATCGTGAATTCACGTTTCAGGTCATGGATCAGTTCTTCTATCCGTGCGGTCGAAATCGGGTCAAGTGCCGAAGTAGGCTCGTCCAGCAGGAGCACGTCAGGCTTCACCGCAATACCCCGCGCGATGCAAAGCCGTTGCTGCTGACCTCCGGAGAGACTCATGCCGCTCTGCTTGAGTTTGTCCTTGGCCTCGTCCCACAGCGCGGCCTTTCGAAGCGCCCATTCGACTCGCTCATCCAGATCACGCTTGTTCAAGCGGTAATGCAGTTTGACCCCGAACGCAATGTTGTCGTATATCGACATGGGAAACGGGGTTGGCTTCTGAAACACCATGCCTACACGGGCTCTCAGATCAATCAAATCGACATCCTTGCCCAGCATGTTCCGCCCGTTGAGGATCAATTTACCCTGCGCGCGCTGCTCCGGGTAAAGGTCATACATCCGGTTAAGCGTGCGCAGCATGGTTGACTTTCCGCAGCCTGACGGGCCTATGAACGCCGTCACACGCTGCTTGTAGATGTCCATGTTGACGTTTTTTAGCGCATGAAAACTGCCGTAGAAGAAATTGAAATCCCTCACGGCGATCTGGGTGACCAGAGGCTCGGATATGACTTCCAGCTCATTCACGCTATCAACCATCATTTAGTGCCCCCGCTATTGCTTGACTTGATCGCGGAAAAATACCCTCGCGATGATGTTGAGCGTCAGAACGCCCGCCGTGATCAGGAACACCCCCGCCCAGGCAAGCTGCTGCCAGTCGCTGAACGGGCTCATGGCGAACTTGAAGATCGTCACCGGGATGTTCGCCATCGGCTCATTGAGATCGAGGCTCCAGAACTGATTTGATAACGCGGTAAAAAGAAGCGGTGCGGTCTCGCCGGCAATTCGGGCGACCGCGAGGAGTATGCCGGTCATGATTCCTGCACGCGCGGCTCGCAACGTGACGAGCATGATGACCTTCCATTTCTGGGCGCCCAGTGCAAACGCCGCCTCACGCAGGGTGTTCGGGATCAGCATCAACATGTTCTCCGTTGTCCTCACGACGACGGGGATCACCAGAAGCGCAAGCGCAACCACACCTGCATAGCCCGAAAAATGCCCGACATTCGCAACGTAGATTGCATAAACGAACAAGCCGATCACGATGGAGGGCGCAGACAAGAGGATGTCGTTGATGAACCGTGTGATTCCACCAAGCCAGTTATGCTGGCCGAATTCAGCGAGGTAGACGCCGGTGAGTATGCCAATCGGGGTTCCCACCGTTGTCGCGAGCCCGACCATGATCACGCTGCCGACGATCGCATTGGCCAATCCGCCGGCGGAACCCGGGGCGGGCGTCATCTGCGTGAACAGGGCCAGAGACAGCCCGGACACTCCCAATTGCAGGGTGGTCCAAAGTATCCAGGCCAGCCAGAACAGACCAAAAATCATCGCGGTCAACGAAAGCGTGAGCGCCAGCCGGTTTATCAATTTGCGACGTTGTCGAAGTCCGAGGTCCATTTGTGCCTCAGGTCTTCGTGCCCTCGCCGGTCGCAAGACGGGCGAGCAGAATTTTCGAGAACGCGAGCACCACGAAGGTGATCAGAAACAGGATCAACCCGAGCTCGACAAGTGCTGCGGTATGCAGACCCTGGCCCGCTTCGGCGAACTCGTTGGCGAGCGCCGAGGTAATGCTGTTGCCCGGCTGATAAAGCGAGACATTGTTCAAGAAATTCGTATTGCCTATGACAAACGTCACCGCCATGGTCTCCCCGAGCGCCCTGCCCAGCCCAAGCATGATCCCGCCGACGACACCCACCTTCGTGTAGGGCAACACGACATTCCACACGACTTCCCAAGTCGTAGCACCGACGCCGTAGGCCGACTCCTTGATCATTGCGGGAGTAATTTCGAAGACATCGCGCATGACGGACGCAATGAAGGGTATGACCATGATTGCAAGAATGATTCCCGCTGATAGCAGTCCGATGCCCAATGGCGCCCCCTTGAAAAGCAGTCCTATCAGGGGAACATTACCCAGCGTTGCAGATATGAAGGGCTGGACGTACTGCGAAAAAATCGGCGCAAACACCAGCAAGCCCCACATGCCGTACACAATGCTCGGAATCGCCGCGAGCAATTCAATCGCAACGCCAAGCGGGCGGCGTAACCATACGGGCGACAACTCGGTAAGGAACAGGGCTATTCCGAAACTGACCGGAACCGCGATCACCAGGGCGATCAGCGACGTAATCAAGGTCCCGTAGATTGGAATCAACGCGCCGAATCTCTCCATCGGCGGATTCCACTCGCTCGTCCACAGGAACGAAAATCCAAAACGCTGAATCGACGGCCATGAGGTGATTACCAGAGAGACAATGATCCCGGCCAGCATCACCAGCGTAAAAATCGCGAAAAAACGCGTCAGGTTGAAGAAAACCACATCGCCTGCGCGGCTGGCAAGTCGGCGCTTGGCTGCATCCTTGCTTTGGCCTTCCGCCTCGGGCGCCCCAGCTGCGCCGTTCACTGCATCACCCACTTCACTCTCTCCCTGTCACTCGCGTATCGGAACGCCGCGGCGCCTGCACCATACCCGGGCAGGCGTCGTGCCAATTTAGAGATGACCTACTTTCCCGACCAGATGACCTTGCCGCTCGGGTCCTTGATTGCGCCAAAACTCGTACGGATCAAGCCTGTGAGTGAATCCGGAAGCGGTACGTAATCCAGGTCGGTAGCCAGTTTTCCGCCGTTCTTGTAGGCCCAGTCGAAGAATTTCATCACCTCGGCCGCCTGCTGTGGTTTTGCCTGGACCTTGTGCATCAGGATGAACGTCGCCCCGGTAATCGGCCAGCTTTGCTTACCGGGCATGTTGGTAAGAATTTCTGCAAACGCGGACTTGCTCCAGTCGGCGCCGGCCGCAGCCGCCTTGAACGTCAGATCATCGGGCTCAACAATCTGACCGTCGGCATTTTGCATCAGCGTATGCGCGAGTTTGTTCTGCTTGGCGTAGGCGTATTCGACATATCCGATCGCACCGGGCACTCGCTGCACAAACGCCGCCACGCCTTCGTTGCCCTTGCCGCCCAGGCCGAGCGGCCACTGCACAGCCGTTCCCTCCCCGACTTTCGCCTTCCATTCGGCGTTGACCTTGGAGAGATAGTTTGTGAACAGAAAGGTCGTCCCTGAACCGTCCGCCCGACGTACTACCGCAATATCGGAACCCGGCAACTGCACCTTGGGATTCAAGCCGGCGATGGCGGCATCGTTCCACTTCGTCACCTTGCCGAGATATATGTCTCCAAGCACCGCTCCGGTAAGCCGGAGGTCTCCCGGCTTGACACCCGGAATATTTACGACGGGAACCACACCGCCGATCACCGTCGGAAACTGTATCAACCCATCCTTCTCAAGGTCCCCCGGTTTAAGCGGCATGTCGGAGGCGCCAAAATCAACGGTCTTCGCCGTGATCTGCTTTATTCCACCTCCGGAACCGATCGACTGATAGTTGATCTTCACCCCGGTTGCCGAACGGTAGGCGTCCGCCCACTTGGCGTAAATCGGCGCAGGAAACGAAGCACCGGCTCCAACCACATCCTGAGCAACGACCGGCCCGGCGAACACTGATCCAATCGCAGCGAAGCCAACAACCCACGAACTGAACGCGCCAAATTTTTCGATTTGCATGTTTATGCTCCTAAGGTCCGTTCCGACGACATACTTCGATTTGGGACGAGTCTAAGGGGCAATTATTACAGTCATGTTACTCGCGCGTCGCTGACAGATCCCGAGCCACAAAAAGTCCACTTCTACTTGTTTTCAGACGCACTTTCGGCGATCTGCCGGGCAAAGCGCTCCACTTTCGCTCCGTCGCGGCCTTCGACCATGACTCTCAAAAGCGGCTCGGTCCCCGAAGGCCGCAGGAGTACCCTTCCGCTCGTACCCAGCGCACGCTCGACGCCGTCCTTTGCTTTGACAATTCCGGGGTGGGCCTTCCAATCGAAGCCCTTGGCAACCCGCACGTTGATCAGCACCTGAGGATAAAGCTTGAGCGGTTTGCACAGCTGTGCAAGGGTTTTGCCACGCTCCCTTACGGCAGCAAGCACCTGCAGCGCAGAAACGATGCCATCCCCTGTGGTGTGCTTGTCCAGGCAGATGATATGCCCGGAGTTCTCGCCGCCGAGCTGCCAGCCGCGCTCGACCAGTGTTTCAAGGACATACCGGTCTCCCACCTTCGCACGAGCGAATCCTACGCCAAGCTTTCCGAGCGCATGCTCAAAACCGAGGTTGCTCATCAGCGTTCCCACAACACCGGGAAGAGCACCACTCGCGACGCGGTGGGCCGCGATCACATAAAGTAGCTGATCACCGTCGTACAGTCTTCCCTCCGGATCCGCCATCACAAGCCGGTCACCATCCCCATCGAGCGCAATACCCAGATCAGCTCCATGAGCCTTCACCGCTTCGAGCAAGGCCTTCGGCTTGGTCGCGCCGATGTCTTCGTTGATGTTGAAACCGTTCGGCGAAGCACCGATAGGCGTAACGTCCGCGCCGAGTTCGTGCAGTACGTGAGGTGCGATGTGGTAGGCCGCTCCATGGGCGCAATCCACCACGATTTTCATTCCACGTAGATCGAGATTCGACGGAAAAGTGCTCTTGCAGAATTCGATGTAACGCCCGGCCGCGTCGTCCACCCGACGCGCTCTCCCGAGTTCAGCGGATTCACGACAGCGCATCGAATGGCCGAGACCGTTTTCGATCTCGATTTCGACTTCATCCGGAAGCTTCGACCCGGCCGCCGAGAAAAACTTGATCCCGTTGTCGTAGTACGGGTTGTGCGACGCGCTGATCACGACTCCCGCCTGCAGGCGCAACGCACGGGTGAGGTAGGCGATCGCCGGCGTCGGCAACGGACCGGTGAGAATGACATCAACTCCCGCCGCCGAAAAACCGGCCTCGAGTGAAGCTTCAAGCATGTACCCGGAAATCCGCGTGTCCTTCCCGATCAGCACAGCGGACCGTGCCCCTTTTGGAAGGGTCGCGCGCTTTACGAGCACCTCGCCCGCAGCGTAGCCGAGACGCATTACGAATTCCGGAGTGATCGGTGCCTCGCCCACCCGCCCGCGAACACCATCCGTGCCGAAATACCTGCGGCTCATGCGGATCCCCTGACTTTTCTCGATTGATATGCATTGTAGTTGCGCCGTAGACTTCGTGATCCGGCCTTGCCTGCTGCGGATCTCCTCACCGCGCTGCTGCCTTGCGCAGCGAGGCAAGCATCTTGAGCACGTCGCGTGTTTCGGCGACATCGTGGACACGAATTATCGCCGCGCCACGCTCAGCGGCGAACAACGCCGCTGCAAGACTCGCTGCAAGCCTCTCGTCTGGCGCCCTCCCCGTTATGGTCCCGAGTGATGACTTCCGGGACGCCCCGAACAGTACGGGATAACCCAGGCTTTCCAGTGATTCCAGGCAGGCGAGAAGTCGCATGTTGTGCTCGACCGTTTTGCCGAATCCGAAGCCCGGATCGACGATTATCCTGTCCCGCGAAATGCCAGACGCGTAGGCGACCTCCGCCCGTTCCGCAAGAAAGGTCCGGACTTCCGCGACGACATCCTCGTAGAAAGGCGAATCCTGCATCGTGCGCGGTTCGCCCTGCATGTGCATCAGGCAAACCGATGCATCGCTTCCTGCAACAGCCTCGAGCGCCCCGGGGCTCTTCAGCGCGTACACGTCATTGATCATCGCCGCACCTTCGCCCAGTACTGCGCGCATCACCTCCGGGTTCATCGTGTCGACGGACACAGGGACGGGCGAATCCCGCAGCGCCGCTAGAACAGGACGGAGACGTCCGAGTTCAACAAGGGCGTCGACCGGGTCGGATCCTGGACGGGTGGACTCCGCGCCGATATCGACGATATCGGCGCCTTCATCGATCAGGCGCTTTGCGTGTGCGATCGCCCTCCCGGTGTCCAGGAGGCGGCCGCCGTCGTAAAACGAGTCTGGCGTGATATTAACAATCCCCATGATGAGGGGACCTTGGGTCCGGAGGACAAATCGCCCGATCCGGACCGCCGGAGACGCACCTTCGCCCGCAACGGGTTCCGGTCGGACCGGATTCCCCGTCATTAATCAGCTCCGCTGCAACTCAGGCAGCCGGCGCCGCTTCGGCCGCGCTGCTGGTACCGGGTTGCTGCGGCGGTTGCTGCGAGGACTGCGGGGGCTTGGGCGCTCGCGGCGGCAGGCCTGCCATGATGTCGTTGATCTGATCTGCATCCAAAGTTTCCCATTCGAGCAGCGCCTTGGCCATTATCTCGACCTTTTCCCGGCTGTCCTCGATCAGTTTGCGCGCGAGCGTGTACTGCCCGTCTATGATGCGACGAATCTCGGCGTCCACCTGCTGCATCGTGGCCTCCGATACGTTCTTGTGCGTGGTGATGGAACGCCCGAGGAAAACCTCACCTTCGTTCTCACCGTAGACCATGGTCCCGAGCACATCCGACATGCCCCACTGCGTCACCATCCGGCGCGCGATTTCAGTCGCCCGCTCGAAGTCATTCGACGCACCGGTGGTCATCTGGTTCATGAACACCTCTTCCGCGATACGGCCACCGAACAGCACCGCAATCGTGTTCAACAGCCGGTCACGATCCTGACTGTAACGGTCTTCCGTAGGCAACTGCATCGTGACCCCGAGCGCGCGCCCACGCGGGATGATCGTAACCTTGTGCACCGGATCGGTCTTGGGCAGCAGTTTCGCCACGACCACATGCCCTGACTCGTGATACGCGGTATTTTTGCGCTCTTCCTCGGGCATCACCATCGAGCGCCGCTCCGCGCCCATGATGATCTTGTCCTTGGCACGCTCGAAGTCATCCATGTCCACAAGCCGCTTGTTTCCGCGCGCAGCAAAAAGCGCGGCCTCATTGACGAGGTTGGCGAGATCCGCTCCGGAAAATCCCGGGGTGCCGCGCGCAATGATGTCAGGCTTCACATCCGGTGCAGCCGGCACCTTGCGCATGTGTACTTTGATTATTTCCTCACGTCCGCGGATATCCGGCAGGGGCACCACCACCTGACGATCGAAACGCCCCGGCCGCAGAAGTGCGGGATCAAGAACGTCCGGCCGATTGGTCGCCGCGATAACGATGACACCGGTCGTCCCTTCGAAACCATCCATTTCCACGAGCAGTTGGTTCAGCGTCTGCTCGCGCTCGTCGTTGCCTCCGCCCAGTCCGGCACCGCGTTGCCGCCCGACAGCATCGATTTCATCAATGAACACGATGCACGGTGCGTGTTTCTTCGCCTGCTCGAACATGTCACGAACACGCGCAGCGCCGACGCCTACAAACATTTC
This sequence comes from Betaproteobacteria bacterium, assembly GCA_947466535.1. Classification (GTDB taxonomy): domain Bacteria; phylum Pseudomonadota; class Gammaproteobacteria; order Burkholderiales; family SG8-39; genus CAMBSA01. Next base: position 2,502 of record CANIEV010000067.1, on the reverse strand, counting down.
CACAAAATCCGACCCGGAAATCGAGAAAAACGGGACTTTGGCCTCGCCGGCAATTGCCCGGGCAAGCAGGGTCTTGCCGGTTCCGGGGTTCCCCACCATCAGCACGCCCTTGGGAATACGCCCACCAAGCTTCTGGAACTTCGACGGCTCCTTCAGGAAGTCGACGAGTTCGCGGACTTCTTCCTTGGCTTCTTCGCAACCCGCGACGTCCGCGAACGTTACATTGTTGTTCGCATCATCCAACATCCGTGCCTTCGACTTGCCGAATGAAAACGCGCCTCCCCGCCCTCCGCCCTGCATCTGGCGCATGAAAAACACCCAGACACCAATGAGCAGCAGCATCGGGAACCAGGAGACAAAAATATTCATCAGCAGGGACGGTTCCTCCTCGGGCTTGGCTTCGATCTTGACCCCGTATTTGAGCAAGTCAGACACCAGCCAGATGTCCCCGGGCGAATACACCGTGACACGCTTTTTCTCGGTCGTCGAAGCCTTGATCACTCGCCCTTCGATCAGTACCTTGTCAATGCGCCCCGCCTTTACCTCTTCGATGAACTGCGAATACTCCATCGGAGCCTGAGCCGTATGACGCGTATTGAACTGGTTGAAAACGGTCATCAGCACCAAGCCAATGACGAGCCAGATAACCAGATTTTTGAACATGTTATTCAAAGGATTTCCTTCATCGGTTCCGGGACTTACACCCAGGATCATCGGTGCAGTTTAGACCATTTTCGAAACTGTCGTTCCACTCAGCAACAACTCACTTTCATCTGGGGGAGCCGCGATGCGGAGCGCCTAACGCTTTCCACGCCCAAGAAGGTACATTTCCGCCGACCGGTCGCGCGAGGCGTCGGGCTTCCTGGACGACACCGAACCGAACGCCTTTCTCATATCCGACATGAATTCCGGGTAACCGCTCCCTTGGAACGCCTTAATCAGCATCGCCCCACCCGTTTTCAGGTGCTCCCGTGAAAATTCCAGCGCCAACTCGCACAAATGCTGGCATCTCGCCTGATCGCTTGCCGCCACACCGGATAGATTGGGGGCCATGTCTGAAACCACAAGATCGACCGGCGCGCCCCCCAACGCAGCCTCCAGGGCTCGCAATACACTGTCTTCCCTGAAATCGCCCAGAATGAAATTGACTCCTGCCAAAGAGTCCATCGGGAGTAGATCAAGCGCGATGACCGTTCCGCGAGATCCCGCTCGCTCGGCGAGTACCTGCGCCCAGCTTCCCGGTGTCGCGCCAAGGTCGACAATTCGCATCCCGGGGCGAATGAGCTTGTCGTGGTCGTCGATTTCCATCAGCTTGAACGCGGCGCGCGATCGATACCCCTGTGCTTTTGCGGCTTTTACAAAGGGATCCGACAGGTGCTGTCGCATCCACTCCTTGCTCTTGGCTTCCCGCTTCAACTTGCCTTACCTCCGTAGCCCCGCATGCAAGCGCCGTTTCCACGGCACCCCGACCTCACCTAGAATGCCGCACCATGCTAGACATATCCTCCGCACAGCGCCGTGAACTTCGTGCACTCGCCCATTCCCTTGCCCCGGTGGTTCTGATCGGAGGCTCGGGCCTGACGCCGTCAGTTATCGCGGAAATCGAGCGTAACCTGGTTGCGCACGAGCTTATAAAGATTCGCGCGTCCGGCGCGGAACGCGAGGACAGGGACTCAATGATGCTCGAAATTTGCACACAGACCGGCTCCGCGCCTGTCCAGCATATCGGCAAGACCTTGGTCATTTATCGGCCTGCACCAAAAAAGGACAAGCCTGCAGGACGCCCTGCGCGTACATCCGGATACGGCGCATCGGAAAATGCACGACGTTCCGCGCGCAAAGGCGCCGTGGCAAAAGCTCTCGCCCGGTCTGCCACGACGCAATCAGGTGATCCGGATACCGACCGCAAACCTCGGTCCGCGTTCAAGAAGCGTCCCGCAAAGTCCCGCCCCACCACGCGACGCTGAGCCGAACGTGCCGGAACCTTTTCGATTCCGGAATACTGCCTATTCGTAGCGAACGTCGACGATCTCGTATTCGCGTTCACCGCCGGGCGCCTTCACGACAGCGGTATCCCCCGCATACTTTCCGATCAAGGCCCGTGCGACCGGGGAACTGATTGAAATTCGACTCTGCTTGATATCGGCCTCTTCATCGCCGACGATCTGGTAGGTGACGTTGTCGCCCGAGGCGAGATCGGTAAGCTCGACGGTCGCTCCAAACACGCACTTGCCGTCAGTATCCAGTTCCTTCGGATCAATCACCTGGGCGTTTGACAGCTTTGACTCGAGTTCGGCAATGCGCCCCTCGAGAAAACTCTGCCGCTCCTTGGCTGCGTCGTATTCCGCGTTCTCGGAAAGGTCACCGTGCGAACGAGCCTCCGATATCGCCTGGATGGCACTCGGGCGTTCGACAGTCTTGAGCCTGTGCAGTTCCTGGCGCAGGCGTTCTGCCCCGGCCACGGTCAGCGGAATCGTAGTCATCGCATTGATCTCTGAAACT
>CANIEV010000066.1 GCA_947466535.1 Betaproteobacteria bacterium | reverse complement strand
GCGGAGCTCCTGACGCGGTACGCGGAGCGAAGGAGCTGAGGAAGGTAAATCCAGGAACCGCCCCGCAGCACGCGCCGGGAACAATCCCCCGAGGACCACGCATTGCCATCCGCGGGCGCCCCGTTGTAGTTACCGTTCCAGCAATCCTCGGTCCACTCCCACACGTTGCCGTGCACATCGTGCAAGCCGAAGGCATTGGCAGGATACCCGCCCACCTGCACCGTGCGGCCCGGATCAGTTGCGGTCGGACTGCCCGCATAGGACACCTTGGTGTCGTAGTTCGCCTGCTGCGGTGAAATGCCGTTACCGAACGAGAATGCGGTGGTCGATCCCGCCCGCGCCGCGTACTCCCATTGTGCTTCGCTCAGCAGGCGGTAAGTCTTGCCCGTCTTGCGCGACAGCCACTCGGTGTACCCCTTCGCGTCCTGCCAGGACACGTTGATCACCGGCCGCTTGCCACGTCCCCAGCCGCGATCGTCCGGCCATTGGCTGCAGCCGTTCTCGCGCACGCAGGCATCCCATTCGTCGAACGTAACCTCAAACTTTCCCGCGGCGAAAGGTCGCGCGATCGTCACCGTGTGTTGCGGTCCTTCATCGGATTCCCGCAGCGGCTCGGACGCAGGCGAGCCCATCGTGAAACTCCCCGGCGGAATCACCACCATCTCCGGGCAGTCGGCGCAATCACGGAACACCGTGCCGCGCGCCATCGAGGCGAGGCTTCCTGCGGGCGCTGCCTGCTGGGTCGTCGCGGTGCTCGGCGCGGCGCTGGCCACCTGCGCCGCGGGCGGGCGAGGCGCCGATTGCTCCAGCGCGCGCAAACGTGTGCGCGCCAGCGCAACGAACTGCCCGTTTGCAAACTGCTCCAGGTACGCCTTGAGTTCATCCACGTTCTTCGAGTCCTTCACCGACTCCCAGAAAACGCGATCGTTGGCGCCCGGGTCGGTCGGGATCGCCGCAGTCGCGGCAGCGGCACTTGCCACCGCCGTCCCCGCCCGGAAGTAGAACTCCCCGATCGCCTGGTCATAAAGCGCCGGCACCAGCTCGTGGCCCACCGACTTCGCCATGCGCACCACTTCGTCGCGCACGTTGCGCAGCACCCGATCGACCGAAACGCCGGGACGCTGCATCTCCTTCAGCAGCACCCGTGTGAATAGCCCGTTCGGATCGCGGTCCGAATCAGTGAGCCTGTCCAGCGCCGTTTGCCCCGCGCCCGCCGAGTACAGCACCATCTGCCCGGTGGCCGGATTGGTCGGCGCGAGGCCGCGTCCACCGATGGCGCGGCCGGCGGTGCGAAACGGGTTGTTGCGGCAGGCGTCCACGATGGCGAGCGAAAACCGCACTTTCTGATCCGCCAGATCATCCAGCACGCGCTGCAAGGGCATCGCGTCGTCCTTGACCTGGTCCTCGTTGTCGCCGGCGACATCCACCGGCAAGAGATAGTTGGCCGAACCCAGTTGCACACCGTGACCCGCGAAATAGAACACCGCCTCGCTGCCGCCGTTCAGCCGTGCCTTGAAATTGCGCACCGACTCGCGCAGCTGCCTTTCGGTCTGGTCAAGGCGCAGGATCACTTCGAAGCCGGTCTGCTGTAGCGCCTGCGCCATTGCGCGCGCATCGGCGCGGGCATTCCTCAGTGCGGGAATCTTCTGGTACGCGTCGTTGCCGATCACCAGCGCGAGGCGCTGGCCGCTGCTTGCGGGCTGGACGCTGAGTGTGCGCTGTTGGGCGTGGGCAGCACCCGCCAAACCGAACACTGAGAAGAACAATAAAAGTAATAATTGCGATGACTTGATCATGTCGCTCCCCAGAGCAAGGGCTTCAAGCGGCTATCGGATCGATATGCCAGTAACGTTCGGGGCACGCTGTAATTCCCAGAGATCCAGCGCGGTCTGCATGCTCAGCCCACTGTCAGGCGTGGTTCGGGTGAGCCTTCCGACGCGCACCGCCATGTCCGGGGACATGGCGCGCTTTTCAAGCCGCAGCGCCGACACCAAACGCCTGCTCACGCCCAGAACGCGGGCGATTTCCGTCTGCGACATGCCAAGGGCGGGCAACACGTCTTCCCGCAACAGTTCGCCGGGACGACTGGGTTTGCGTTTCGGATCTCTCAGGCTGGTCATCGGTGGTAGCGCCGTCGGTGAATGCGAGCGTAATTCGCCAATTGACTGATGCGGAGACAGCGTAGGCTTCCTTTCGCTCCCCTTCCGGATTGCGATTACGGTTCCCTGTTTCCCGTCCGTAGTGGCAATCAGGGATGTGTTGCGCTTTCCAGAATTTCGGTGGCCCATTGATTCAGGCTTTTCCCCGCCGCCTTGGCCGCCACCAGCGCGGCACCGTGTACCGCAGGAGGCACGCGAAGCATCAGTTTTCCCGAGGCGGGCTTCTCGGGCCGGACTCCCTGTTTCCTGCAATCCCGAAGGAAGTCGTCGATTGCGGTCTTGAATTCACTGCGCAACTGGCTCACGGTTTCACCGTGAAAGCTGATCATGGCCCGCAGTCCCAGAACGCGCCCGACGAAGATGTTGTCGCGTTCGTCAAATTCGATCCGGGCGGTATAGCCCTTGTGGGTCATGGTGTTCATGGAGATACTCCAACACGTTCAAGCAATTCACGAGCCTCTTCGACCTGGTAGCGCCTGGCTTCCTTGCCAGGGTGCGGGCGGTGACATCGCCACTGTTCTCCCTGCAAGCTGATCTTCACGCGGGAACCTTCACGCTCCATGACCTCGCCGCCGAGCGCGACGATCAGCGACTCGATGTCCGAAAAAATCACCGACGACGATGTCGGCCTGGCAAAGATTGCCCGCAGGGTCTTCCGGTGCTTTGAGTTCACTACAGGAAATGCTAGCAGAATCTGCTAGCTTTTTACAATGCCGGATCGAATTAGGGGACAGTCCGCCCCCTACGCCCGTTCCTCGTTGACCGCGGCGTCGATTTCGGCCAGCCCCTGCGCCTCGGGCACGGTCGCGAAGCCCGCTTCCAGCCGTTGGCAGAGCGCATCGAAGCGCGCCTGCATGCGGCGAATGCACTCGAACAGGCGGGCATCGACCAGCGCGGCGACCGGCTTGCCGTCCTTGTTGATGACCACGCTGTCGTGCCGGTACTGCACCTGGTTGAGCATTTCGCCCAGCTTCTGCCGGAAGCTGACTGCGTCGGTTTCGGTGATCATCGGATACCCATCAGGTCGATGTGATCGTGCTGACCATTATGGTTTCGACGGCGATAGTCGGTCAACGCGGACCGCTCGATCCCGGCAAGACAAACTCGTAAATCAGCTACTTGCCCAGTGTCCCGAGGTAATGCCGAGCGATCTCCTCGCCGGTCGCCTTCCATACGCCCGCATGGCCGTCGATGTGTTCGAGCGCGCGTTGCAGGGCGCGCACGCGGTGCGGCTGGCCGGTGATGTAGGGATGCAGGCAGATCGCCATCACGCGGCCGGATTCCGCGCCTTCTTCATAAAGCACATCGAACTGGTCGCGGATCATGCGTTCGAATTCGCCCGGGGTGTACTTGGAGCGCACGATCGCTGACGTATCGTTGAGTTCGTAGGAGTACGGGATCGACACCAGCGGCTTGCCGCCGACATCCATGAGATACGGCTGGTCGTCATTCACCCAGTCGGCGACATACAGGCAGCCTTCGTCGGCGAGATGGTCGAGCGTGTTCCAGGTTTCCTGCAGTCCGGCGCCGAGCCATCCGACCGGACGCTTGCCGGTGTGGCGCGCGATGCGATCGAGCGATTCGCGGATCACGCCGCGCTCCTGCTCCGGCGGCACTTCGGTGAGGCGTTCGGTGTTGGTGCGACAGTGGCCCATCATCTCCCAGCCGAGCTTCACGCAGTCGTCCACCACCTCCGGGTGCTGGTCGCACATCACCGAGTTCAGCGCCACCGTGCTGCGAATGCCGTGTTTGGTGAGCGTGTCCATCAGCCGGTACACGCCGACGCGGTTGCCGTAATCGCGCTGCGCCCAGTGACGCACCATCGGCGTCGGGTCGCTGCCCTTGGGCCGCTCGTTGGATTCGCCCGGCATGGGTTTGTCGAGCGCGAAGAATTCGATGTTGGTCACCACCCACAGGGCGACGCGCGCCCCGCCCGGCAGGCTGTACTTCGAACGGCGCTTGATGGTGCTGAAGGGAAAAGGACCGTAAGGGGCGGGTTTCATGCCTTGCTCTTTTCAATGGAATCGGGTTTTGCGTCGAGCTGTTCGCCCAGTTCTTCGAGCGACATCAGGTCGCCGTACTTGTGTGCGAGATCGAACAGCGCCATCTTGTGCAGGAAGGGCGATTCGTCGCCGACGGCTTCCTCCGCGAGCGCCACCTTGTAGCCGAAGGATTTGCCTTCGACCACCGTCGCGCGCAGCGCACCGCTGGTCGGCGCGCCGCAGACGATCAGCGAGCCCGCGCCGACGCGCTTCAACATGCGTTCGAGATCGGACGAAAAAAACGCGCTCTCGCAGGGCCGCGCGCATACCGACTCGCCCGGCTTGGGCGCCAAGCCCGCTGCGGGTGTCGCACCCGTCGGCATCGAATGCACCACCGGAATCCGCCGCCTGCGCGCTTCCGATATCAGCAGCAGCGCCGGACCGGTCCACATCGGCGGCACGCGAGCGGCGGCCGCGGTGCCGGGATGCACCACCAGCAGCGCGGGGCGTTTGCCCACCGCCCGCTCGCGAACATAGGCCGAATAGATATGACGTTCGTTGTCCGAGACGACATCGCGCCAGCAGTAGTCCTCGAAGTCGCGCATGCTCAGTGCCTTCCGGAGTTCGCGGCTACGGTCATGGCGGTCATGGCCTTCATCCGTTCGATCGCAGTGCCGAGGTCCATCACCTCGGCGTACTTGAGGTGCATGTCGAACAGGCTTGTTTTGTGCGCGAGTTCACTGCGGTCGAAGGTGCAATCCGATATCACCGCCACCGGGTAGCCGAGCGAATACGCCTCGACCACGCTCGAGCGCGCGCAACCGCTGGTGCTTTCGCCAACGATGAAGATGCTGTCCGCGCCGAGCTCGTTCAGGAAGGCCGCAAGCGGCGTGCCGAAAAAGGCGCTCGCGCGCTTCTTGTACACCACAAGCTCACCCCCGGCGGGCGCAAGCTCGTCCTTCAGCTTGTAGAGCGCGAGGTCGGGCTGGCGGCGCTTGCGGTTGGTGGGGTGGATGCCGCGCGGGTCGGTCTCCGCGCGCGTGTCGTAGGTGACATGCACGATCGGAACACCCAGCTCGCGCGCCGCGGCGTAGAGCTCGACGGTCGGCAGCAGCGCGCGCCAGGCGAATTCGCCGCAGGAGGCGGGGTAGTCCGCCATCAGTTCGCGCACCGGCTTCGCACCGCCGTCGTAGACGAGGTCATACAGGTCGACCGCCACCAGCACCGGCCGTCGGCCGGAAAAGGGCGGCACCTCGCGCCGCGCAAGCAGCGCGCGCGTCGGCTCGTCGATCAGGTCATCCCAGACTGCTTTTGCACTCATTGCGTTTCCGTGGATTCAGGAGGATTGATTCGGAAGACTAGAATCTCTCGGAATATACCAGCGCACTTCGGTGCTGAAGGCCGTCAACACATGCGAATCATCCTGCGCAACGCAAGCTGGGTCTGCACCTGCGACGAGGCCCGTCCGTGGATTACGCGCGGCCACGTGTCGGTGAAGGACGGTGTGATCGAGGCGGTGCAGGACTCACCGATCGAGCTTCCTGCCGACGATACAATCGATCTCGACGGCTGCCTGCTCACCCCCGGCCTGGTGAACACGCATCACCATTTTTTCCAGACCCTCACCCGCGCGATCCCGCGCGCGCACCGTGCCGCCTCCGAGGATTGGCTAGTCAATCTGTATCCGCTCTGGTCAATGATGACCCCGCAGGACATCGCTGCCGCCACGCGCAACACCGTGGCCGAGCTGCTCCTCTCGGGCACCACCACCAGTGCCGACCACGCCTTCAACCTCGGCGCGCGCGGCGACGAGCGCATTCGCGCGCAAGTTGAAGCAGCGCAGTCACTCGGCATCCGGCTGCATCTCGCGCGCGCCTGCCTGCCCACCGTCGGCGGACGCGTCGAGACGCGGCTCTCGGCGATCATGGGCAACCGGCTGCAGGCCATGATCGATTCCGACACGCACCTGCTCGAGCAGTGCCGCGCGGATGTCGAGGCCTTCCACGACCCGCGACCGGAATCGATGCTGCGCCTCGCGCTCGGACCGTCGAATGTCACCTACACCCGCCCGGCGCTGATGCGCGAATTCGCCGACCTCGCCGAAGAACTCGGCTGCGGCCTGCACGCGCACCTGCATCCGCGCGCGGCCGAACGGGCCCTCTCGCTGCGCGAGACCGGCCTTGCGCCAGTGGAATTTCTCGAGCACTCCGGCTGGATGCGTCCCGGCACCTGGTTTGCGCACTGCACCGAGCTCGATGAGAACGACATCGCGCGCTTTGCCGACTCAGGCGTCGGCGTCGCGCACTGCCCGCGCACCATTTTGCGGCTGGGCTACCGCATGACGCCGCTGCACCAGATGCGCCGCGCCGGCGTGCGCGTGGCCTTCGGTGTCGACGGCGGCGCGAGCAACGACGCGGGGGCGTTTCTTTCGGATGTGCGGCTTGGCATGCTGCTGCATCGCGCCGGCAGCCCCGATGACATGGACACCGAACGCGACTGGCTCTCGCCGATGGATACGATGCGGATGGCCACGCGCGAGGCCGCGCTGCTGCTCGGCCGCCCGGAACTCGGCGCGATCACGCCCGGACTTCGTGCCGATCTGGCGGCCTTTGACCTGCGCGGCCTCGACTGCGCCGGTGCGCTCGACGATCCGCTCGGAGGGTTTTTTTTCGCCGGCTCCAACCCGCGCGCGCAACTGACGATGGTGGAGGGACGCATCGTGGTGCGCGACGGCAGGCTCCTCACCGGCGACGAGCGCGGGATCGCGGCGGCCACCAACGAGCACAGCCGCAAGCTGCTTGAGCGGGCGCGGGCGGCGTATCCCGGGCTGGCTTAGAGCCCAGATTAATTGCGATATTTAGCAATCGAATTGACTGCATTCACTCACCGGTAGGACATCTGAAAAAAGAAAAGTGCGCAATTTCTATCCGCCGCCGAGTCCCGTTCAGACTTTCGGTTTGCGCACCCGCCGCCTCGCCGCCGCCGGCGACTCCGCCTTCGCATACGCCTCCATCCCCGCCTTGCGGTCGATCGGCATGACGGTGTCCACTGTCATGCCGCCCGGCGGTTGCAGATGCGGCGGAAAGAAGGCGAGCTTCTGTGACGGGGCGAGCTTGTTGCCGCGGCCGATGTCGAGGTCGCGCTGGTTGACGCCGCCCGCGGGGGTGACCGACACGCCGTTCACGACTTCGAGGTCGAACCACCAGCGCTTCACCGGGTTGCGCACGCCGCCGCCCATCTTGTCGTCGTAGTCGATCAGCGCGCGCCGCGCCGCGGGCACCTCGATCGAGAGCCACAGCAGCTTGTCGGATTCGATCAGGTCTTCGCGGTTGTAGGGGCAGGTCTTCATGCAGCGACCGCAGGCCTGGCCCTTCATGTTCGTCAGCCTGTACTTGCCGCACTTCTCCACGTCCGGCTTCCAGATCTCGTAGCCGTTGAACATCACCTTCGGGCCGTAGGGGATCGCGTTGCACGGGCATTCGCGCGCGCATTTGAAACACATGTTGCACACCGCCTGCAGGCCGAAGTCGATCGGGCGATCCACTTCCAGCGGCATATCGGTGGTGAAGACGATGGATTTCGACCGCGGCCCGAGAAAGGGATTGAGCACCAGCTCGCCGATGCGCGAGAGCTCACCCAGACCCGCCATCAACACCGCGGGGATGTGCAGCAACTCGGAGTGCGCATTCGAATGCACCCGCGAAGAAAATCCGAGCCGCCGCAGGTGCGCCGCCATCACGCCCGCAAGCAGCGCGCCGCGCATGTAGGCGCGCATCGACTGCGTGCCCGAGATCCAGTCATCGCCCGAGCCCGCTTCCATGGTCTCGAAGCCCTGGTCGATCAGCATCACCACCGCATAGGGGTGATAGGGCTCGATCGGCTTGCCTTCGGTATGGTCGTGCGAGTAATACATCCACGGCTCGGCGCGGCAGATGCCGACGATGTCCGCGCCCATGTAGTAGCCGAGCGCCTTGATCTTCTCCGCATTCTTCTTCGGGTCCCTCAGTTCGCCACCCTTGTCGCCGCCCAATCCGGTGGGCGCAAGCGGTTCGCGCGTGCCCTGCATAGCCACCATGTTGCGGATGAGCGGCGTCATCGCGAAGGACAACGGATGCTTCACCGCGAAGCGGTTGCGCTCCGCCTTCGGCCGCTCGCCGAGATCGCCCGCGAGCGCGCGGGTGAAAAGATCCGCCCGCTTGGGCATGCGCTTGATTTCCTCGCGAATCACGAGCGTGGTGGGCTCGTCCACCCGCTTCATCCGCTCCATCGGATAGCGCCCCATGTGAAGCGGTCGCAAGGCCTCTTCGGCCTCGGCAAAGCCCGGCCGGGTGCCGCCGCGGCCCATGTAGGTTTCCGCATCCGGCCAGCCGAGCGACGCGTCGGCCGCGATGGGTGTATCGGGTTTCAGCGTCCAGTCGGTGGTGATCACCCCAAGCCGAAAACCGCGGCCGATGAAGGGCGCGCGCAACACGCCGCCCTCGGCCTTCACCACGCCCGCGCGCTGCGCGAGGCGTTCGATCGCAACCAGCGAATCCCCCGCCACATGCCCGCGCGCCGACCAGCCCAAGCCGCGCACATAACCCGCGAGCACCACCGCGAGTTCCGCGCAACGCAGGTCGGTGCGCGCCGCGTTGGTGCCGAGGATCCACGCATCGCCGGGTTCGCCCTGCTTGGGCTCGCGGCCGAATTCGATCAGGTACACCAGCGCATGCGTGTGCGAGGAATGGTCTTTCGCTATCCAGTCCGATGCCTCGATTGCGCACACGCCTGCAATCGAGGCATCAAGAAAGTACGCGGTGGCCTTCAGGTTGCGCGAGCGGTGTTCCGTATCTTCCGGCACCGGCGCCTTCGCGGGCGCGATCTCGCCGTCGAGGTACTTCACGCAGAGTTCGCGATACTCCGGGATGGCCGCCGCGATCGAATCGGCGGCAGGTGCAGCCGCGTCCTCCGGCATCCGCGCATCCACCACCGGCGCCGCAGCGTCGCGCGCAAGCCGCTCGACCGGCAGGTTGCCCAGGTCGTAGGGCCGGTCGCGGTTGGAATAGAGGCGCGGCATAGGTACTCGTCCCTTTTGTATTCGTCGCTTTTGATTCGACCCTTACTCCGCCTTGATCCCTGCCTCTTTCACCACGCGGCCCCACTTCGCGTACTCCGCCTTCACGAAGGCGCTGAACTCCTCCGGCGTGCTGCCAAGCGGTTCCGCGCCAAGATCGACGAGGCGCTTTTTCAGGTCGGCGGAGCCGGTGGCCTTGCGGGTTTCCTCCGACAGGCGGTCGATGATCGCCTTCGGGGTCTTCGCCGGTGCGAACACGCCGAACCAGGCGCTCACGTCAAAACCGGCGAGGCCTTGTTCGGCGAGCGTCGGCAGCTCGGGCATGCTCGTAATTCGTTTTGCGCTGGTGACGCCGATGCCGCGCAGCTGGCCCGCACGCAGCCGCGGGATGATGCTGACCGAAGTCGAGAACGCCACCGGCACCTGGTTGCCGATCAGGCCCTGCAGCACCGGGCCACCGCCCTGGTAAGGAACGATCGTAAGTTGCACGCCACCCGTCGACTGCAATAGCACGGTGGACAGATGCGGCGTGCTGCCAAAGCCGGGAATCGCGGCAGACGTTCCGGGTTTCGCTTTCAGCAGCTCGAGCAGTTCCTTGAGATTGTTCGCAGGCACCGAGGGGTGCACCGCGAGTATGTCCGGCGCGGCGGCGACACTCGACACCGGCGCAAGCTCATCCAGCGTGAAGCCGAGGCCCTTCATGAAATGCGGGTTGAGCGTGTTGGCGATCGAGCCCATCAGCAGGGTGTAACCGTCGGGCGCGGCCTTCGCCACCGACTCGGAACCCACGTTGCCGCTCGCGCCGACGCGGCTCACTACGACGAACTGCTGGCCCATCTGCTCGGTGAGCTTTTGCGCGAGCAGCCGGGTGACGGTATCGGGCGTGCTGCCGGGAGATGACGGTGCAATCAGGGTCGCCGGGCGGGTGGGCCAGGCTTGCGCGTTTGCACCGGTGGCGATCAGGGTCGCGCACGCCGCGACGAGCAATCGAAGTTTCATCGTTTCTGCCTTTCAGTTTGAATTCTTCAGCCGCTTCAGCCGACGGTGCTTTAGCCCAGCCGGCGGCGCAGTTCGGCAATGGTGTCCGCGGCGGGCGCCGGAAGCCGCTCACCGGCCGGGGGGCAGGCTGCCTGCACTCCCGGCCGCGCGAGCAGGCGACGCGCCCAGTCGCCTGCGGCGGGACGCGTCTCCCAAAGGAACTCCATGCCGAGGTTGACCACGCGGTCGGCGAACGAGGCCATCGCCACGTCGCCGAGCGAAAACGCATCGCCCGCGAGCCAGCGTCCGGTCGTTCCAAGCGCGGACTCCAGTCGGTCCGCCACCGCCTCGGCCGCACGCGTGGAGCGCACAAGCGCGTCCCAGTCGATCTGCGGGTTGGCGCCTTCGAGAAAGCGCTTTCGCTTCGCCTCGTCCGGCAGCCGCGCCATGCGCGCTTCCAGCTCCGCGCGCGGCATGGCGGAGAACTTCGGCTTGTAGAGCAGCTGGAAGCTGGTGTCGCGCACCGCCAGATGCGCCACGCCGTCGTGGTACTTGAGCCAGCGCCGCGCCTGCAGGCGCAGAACCGGGTCGCGAGGCATCAGCGGCGGCTCGGGGAATACCTCGTCGAGGTACTCGGCGATCGGCGAGGAGTCGTACAGCTTCACGCCGCGATGCACGAGCGTGGGCACTTCGCCCGCCGGGTTGATCGCGAGGTACGCGGGCGTGCGCTGTTCGATCTCGAACAGGCTGATCGGGTGCGGCGTCCAGGCCAGTCCCTTCTCGGCAAGCACGATGCGCACCTTGAACGAATGGGTGGAGATCCACTCGTGCCAGAGTTCGAGGCGCTCGGCGGGCGGGGTCATGGCGAGGACACGTCGGTGCTGCGACGCTGCATGAAAAGCTCCATTGGAAGTTCGGTGCCGATGCCGCGTTCGCGCGCGACTTCGAGCACCCGCTTGCACACTGCGGCGAACTGGTTGCCCATGCCGCCGTTGTTGTTGTGATAGGTGATTTGCGAGGGCGAGCTGCGGCGCGGCGCACGGCCGGTGACGAGTTCGCCGATTTCGCTGATACGGTCCCAGGTGATCATTCCGAGGCGCAGCGGCTGGGTGAGTTCGAGCTGGTCGTCGATCTCCACCTGTTCCTTCAGGTTCACCGTGATCAGGTCCGCCCGACGCGCGCATTCGTCGTCGAGCTCGCGCCGCGGGTCGAAGCGGCTGGGCGAGAGCATGCCCACCACATGGCTACCCGGCGCAAGCCATTCGCCGAACAGGATCGGGCCGGCGGCGTTGGTGGCCGAGATCGCGATGTCCGCGCCGCGCACCGCGAGTTCCGGGCTCTCCACCGGCTTCGCCTCCGAAAAACCGAAGCGCTCGCCCATCTGCACGGCAAAGCGCGCGCGGTTGGCGGGGGTGGGCGAATAGACGCGGAGTTTCTTCAGCGACGGCCGCACCACCTTCATCGCCTCGACCTGCGCCGCCGCCTGCTTGCCCGAGCCGAGGATGGCGAGCGTTTCCGCATCATCACGCGCGAGGTACTTCGCCGCGATGCCCGAGGTCGCGCCCACCCGCAGCGCCGACACCGCGTGGTCGTGGACGATGCCGATGAGTTCGTTGGTGTGCATGTCCCACACCAGCACGAAGCCCGACACGTCGCCGCGAAATTCCAGGCGTTCCTTGCCGTCGCGCATTGGCTTTGCGATCTGCGCCGCGTCCACCCGAAGCGCGGTGACACCCATCGCCGGCACGGTGCCACCGATCACGTTGAGCCACGCCCATCGCGGTTCGTTCCAGTTCTTGCCGGTGCCGTCCAGCGGTGAATGGATGCGCTTTCGCGGCAGTACCTGCGCATTACCTTCGCCGAGATCGCGAAACGAGGCCTCGACCAGGTCGATGGCTTCTGCCATCGACACCAGCCCGCGGGCCTGATCGTTGGTGACTATGAGGGTGGTGTCGCGCATGGGGGAGAATTTCGGAAGAGGGGAGGATCATAACAAGCAAGGCACAGCGCACGGATGTGCGATCAGCCTGCCGGGCGTAAATTGCCAAATTTAGCAATCGAAATGCCCACTTTCACGCATTGGCACTGGATTCTAAAAAATAAAAGTGCGTAATTTGTGCCGCGCGCACTTCAGCCGGCTACTCCAGCTTGATCCCCGCCTGCTTCACCACCTTCTCCCAGCGCGCGAGGTCGTCGCGGATTTGCGCCGCGAACTGTTCCGGGGTGTTGCCCACCGGTTCGATTCCGAGCACCGAGTAGCGCTCGCGGATTGCGGGCTCCGCCAGCGCCGCCACCGTTTCCTTGTTCAGGCGATCCACGATCGCGCGCGGCGTCTTCGCCGGCGCGAGGATGCCGACCCAGGAATCCACGATGAAGTCCGCCAGCCCGCTCTCGACGAAGGTTGGCACATCCGGCAGCGAGGACGAACGCTTCGCGCTCGATACGCCGAGGGCACGCAGCTTGCCCGACTTCACATGCTGCTGCGAACTCGCCACCGCGGTGTACACCAGCGGGATCTGCCCGGCGATGACGTCGATGATCGCCTGACCGCCGCCCTTGTAGGGGATGTGCGTCCAGTCGAGGCCGTGGCGCTGCTTGAGCATCTCGCCCGCGAGGTGCGGCGTGCCGCCGGTGCCCGAGGTGCCGTACGACAGGGTATTGGGCTTGGTCTTGGAGTAAGCGATGAGTTCGGTCATGTTCTTCACCGGCAAGGACGGGTGCGCCACCACGATGATCGTGGCATCGCCCAGCTTGGTGACCGGCGCGAAGTCGCGCACCGGATCAAACGGCATTTTCGCGAACACATGCGGGTTGATGACCATCGTGCCGTCGAAGCCGAGCACGAGCGTGTAACCGTCAGGCGCGGATTTCGCCACCTGTTCGGTGCCGATGTTGCCGCTTGCGCCGGGGCGGTTCTCCACCACAACCTGATGGCCGAGCCGCGCCGAGAGCCGGTCCGCCACCGCACGGCCGCTGGTGTCGGTGACCCCGCCCGCGGCAAAGGGCACGACAAGGCGTATCGCGCGGTTGGGAAAGTCCTGGGCCTGAGCCTGCGCATTGACTACGGCGATGCCCGAGAGCAACAGCAGCGATGCGATTTTTTTCATGATTCTCCTCCTCCAGAGGACATCAACTTACACCAAGTCCGTGCCTGCCTCGTACCCTGCCTCAGACGACGGCCGCCGCCTGCCGCAGTCCGGTGATCATCGAACTCTTCAACAGATAGGTGCGCAGCTTGTCGCGGTCGGAGGTTGTCGCCTGCAGCCCGCGAAGAATCTCGCGGCGTCGCGCCGGGTCGCGTTCGCGCATGCGCGCGCGGTTGGCATCGGCCTGCGCGATGATCTGGTCCATCGCTGCCGGCCGGCGCTGGCGCTCGTACAGATCGAGCAGCGCGGCGTCTTCGCCGTTCCAGACTTTGGCGATTTTCTCGGCGAGATTGAAGGCGTCGTGCACACCGCCGTTCATGCCCATGCCGCCCGAGGGACTGTTGAGATGCGCCGCGTCACCGCAGAGGAACACGCGGCCCTCGCGATAGCGCGCTGCGATCCGCTGGTGCACGCGATACGGGCGCTTCTCGAGCACCGGACTGGCCCCGGCGCCCGGAACGATCGCCTCGAGCGCGGCACGCATCGCGGGCTCCTCGAGTGCCGCTTCCACCGGCGCATCCTCCGGCGGGTAGATGCTCACCCGCCACACACCCGGCAGACGCAGCAGGCTGAAATTGCCCGCATTTTCGCGCCAGCAGTAGGTCACATTCGACAGGCCGGGCAGATGCTCGTGAAACGGAAAGTGCGTAGTGGCGAGCACCGTGGTCTCGGGGTAGCTCTCGCCATCGAACGAAATATCCAGCGCCTTGCGCACCGCGCTGCGCGCGCCGTCGGCGCCGATCAGCCACCGGCCGGTGTGGATGACTTCGCGTCCGTCCTGCTCAACGCGAAGCCGCACGCCGTCCGCGTCCTGCTCCACACCGCTAGCGCGGGCATTGAACACGAGTTCCACCAGCGGATGCGAAACGAGGCGAGTTTGCAGCGAGCGCGAAAGCTTCCACTGCTCGCATTGCAGGCGGTAGGGATGCGCGGTGTCGCCCTCGAGCACCGACAGGTCGAACACCGCGCGGTCGCCCGAGGGGTGCAGGCGGATCTGCCAGGTCGGGCAGATCAGGCCCTGCGCGATGAGCTCGGCGGTAATGCCGAAGCGCTCGAGCATGTCGAGCGTCGGCGGATGGAAGGTGGAGGCGCGGAGTTCCTCGACGATGTCAGGCTCCGCTTCGAACAGGCGAACCCGGATGCCGGCATCCGCCAGGCACAGCGCCGCGGTGAGCCCCACCGGGCCGCCGCCTGCGATAAGCACACAATCATTTTTCATGGGCAGGAAACCCGGCAGTTTGGGAAAGGCGGGTGACCGCGCCGTTCCCGACGCCCAGCCGGCACCCGCCCCGATCGTCCGGGGCGCACGACATTACGCGCCGGCTTCGGTCGATCGAAGTCGACATTTAATACTAAAATATCCGCCTTACGCTGCGTTCCGGAGCATTCCAGAGTGGAATGCGGTGAAGTTCTCGCCCAGCCAGTAAACTCTCTTGCACACACGGGCCACCTCCGGAGCACGGCCGGCTGACAACCTGCATCACCGAACCGGCCCTCGTCCTTGAGCACAGCAAACATCCCGCCTCGATCGCCCTGGACTCGCCAGATCGTCCTTGTGGTGATGGCATCGCTTGTTCCGGTCGTCGGCCTGATCGTCGCGGTTACGCTCCTGCTACGGGCGGAAATGCACCGCACCGCGGAGGCGGAAATCGGTGGTGTCAGCAAGGGCGTGCTGTCGTCGCTCGAAGGCAAGCTGCAGACCGGGCTGCGACTTACCTCGGCGCTCGCGCGCTCCTCGTCGATCAACTCCGGCAACTACAAGGGGTTCGCTTCGGAAGCGCGCGCGATCATCGCCTCGGACCCGGATGTCGCCTGGATACTGCTCACCGACATCAAGCGCAGGCTGTTCCTGTTTCACAGCGAACTCGACGAAACACCCGCCACCACCGCGCCCGCCGGTCCAAATACGATGGCTGACGTCGAGGAAGTGATGCGAGCCAATCGGGCGGTGCTCTTCGATCTGCGTGTCCCCCGCGCTTCGTCCCGCATACCGGTAGCGACCATCCCGATCCGCACCCGGGTGCGCGGCCCTGCGGGCGAAGACCTGATGATTACCGTGATGTTGAAGGCGCAGGGATTCGAGAACCTGCTGCGTCCCGCAGGACTTTCACCCGACTGGACGCTGCGGATTCTCGACGCCAAAAGCCAGCTCGTCGCCTCCAACAGGAAGGACGCGATCGCCATCGGCCAGATGCTCGGTGCCCCGACGCCGGAATGCGATGGCAAGCCGGTATTTCGGAACGTAGGCAGCGGCTCGGACGCGACGGCCCCCGGACAAGAGAGCCGCTACGAAACCCTGGCGTGCTCTCCCGCCTACGGATGGTCGATACGGATCGAAGTGCCGAAGAGCATTCAGGATGCCGGGAGCTTCCGGGTTCTTGCCCTTATCCTGATCGCAGGCCTGCTCGCGGCATGCGCATCGTTCGCGGTCGCGCTCGGACTGGCGCGCCGGCTTCAGGGCGAGCAGGCGATGCGCGAGGACGCCGAGACGGCGCGACGTGCGAATCTGATGAAAAGCGAATTTCTCGCCAATGTCAGCCACGAGTTGCGCACCCCGCTCAACGCGATACTCGGCCATGCACAGCTGCTTAGCTCCGCGCCTGCCCTACCGGGCGGGGCGGTGGCTCCCCTCAGCGACGACGATCACGCCGGGCAGATCATGCGCGCGGGCTGGTACCTGCTTGAACTGATCGATGACGTGATCGACATGTCGAAAATCGAGTCGGGCGCTTACAAACTGGAGACGACCCCGACCAATCTCGTCGCTACCATGGAAGACTGCCTCGGCCAGGTTTCGGAAAAGGCGCTGTCGCTGCAGGTCCGCTTGCTGCCCGTCAGAACAAGCGGAACCGTCGAGTGGATCATGGCCGACCCGCTGAGATTGCGGCAGGTCATGCTCAACCTGCTGAGCAATGCGATCAAATACAACGTTGCCGGCGGCACCGTGGAAATCCGGATTTCCGAGGAGACCGACAAGCGCGTCCGTATCGCCGTGATCGATACCGGTCGTGGCATCAGTGCAGCCGACATGAACCAGCTTTCCCAGCCGTTCCAGCGATTCAAGCACAAGGGCGACATCATTGAAGGATCCGGCATTGGCCTTTCCCTGTCCAGGAGACTCCTCGAGTTCATGGGCGGAACGATCACTGCCGAAAGCAGGGAAGGCAAAGGCAGCGAGTTCACGATAACGCTGCAGGCAGCGGCAGCACCCAATGAAATCACGCGCACGGTACCCAGGCCGTCATCCAATCCGGCAACGACCGGCACGCCGATTGAAAGCCGCGGCCGCGGCATACGCATCCTTTATGTGGAAGACACGCTGACCAACTTTGAAATTGTCCGGCTGTACCTCGAAAAACAGCCCCGGATGACGATCATGCATGCGGAAACCGGATCGTCCGGCCTGGAGCTCGCTCGAAGGGAACAACCCGACGTGATTCTGCTCGACATGGGTCTTCCCGACATGCACGGCATGGACGTCAAGGCAAGCCTCGCCGAGGACCCGCTTACGCGCAACATCCCGGTGATCGCCCTGACAGCGGTGGACCTAAGCCATGAAATCGAGCGTGCGCGGGAGGCCGGCTTTGTCGACTACGTGACGAAGCCCGTGCGCCTGTCGCGCCTCAAGGAAATCATTTACCGGGTCGCGGACGATCGCGACCGCACGAACGTCCCGCAACGGAAGACAACGTAACACCCGGGCCTGCAGCTTCGCCTCGGCCGCCGCATCCCGGAGTAAAAAAGCGCATCCCGTTACCGCGAAAATTTGTGAATTCCCAGCACAGCCAACGAATCATGAGAATGCACAAGATCCTGCTGCTCGTCGCGGCCATGGCGTTGCCCGCGAGCTGCATCGCCCAGTCCCATTCCGCGTGGCCCGCACGTCCGGTGAAGCTGGTGGTACCGTTCGCGCCGGGCGGCGGCACCGACGTGATCGCGCGGCTGGTGGCGCCGAAGTATTCCGAGGCGCTCGGCCATCAGATGGTGATCGAGAACAAGCCCGGCGCCTCGGGCATGATCGGCGCGGACGCGGTGGCAAAGGCCGCGCCCGACGGCTACACGCTGCTGATGTCGAACAACGCCTCGCTCTCCACCGGGCCGCTGGTGTACGGCAACGCGGGCTTTCATCCGATGAACGATTTCATCCATGTCGTGATGATCGGCTCCTTCGCCAACGCCTTCCTCGTGAATGCGAACCATCCGGCGAAGACACTGCAGGAATTCATCGCGATGGCGAAGACGCGGCCGGGAAAAATGAGCTTTGGTTCCGCCGGCCCCGGGTCGGCTGGGCATCTCACCGGGGAGATGCTAAAACAGGCGGCGGGCATCGACATGCAGCATGTGCCCTACAAGGGAACGGGTCCCGCGATCACCGACCTGCTCTCCGGCCAGCTCGATGCGGTGTTCGACGGCCTGCCCGCCTCCACGCCCTATGTGAAGTCGGGCAAGTTCCGTGCGCTTGCGATCTCCTCGCCGCAGCGCGTGCCGGCGGTGCCGAATGTGCCTACGATGACGGAGATCGTGCCCGGCGTGCAGGGCCAGGCCTGGTTCGGTATCTCGGCGCCCGCAAAGACGCCGCGCGAGATCGTGGAACGACTGCAGGTAGAGGGACAGAAGATCGTCGCTACGCCTGAGGTGCAGGCGCGCTTTGCCGAGATCGGCATGACGCTCTCCGGCCGCGGCCGCGCGGAATACACCGAGTACATCGCGCAGGACATCCGGCGCTGGGCGCCGGTGGTGGACGCGGCAGGCGTGCGAGTCAAATAAATCGGGGACAGACCCCGAATTACGAGGCGCGGAAGTCAGCCCGCTCCATCAGCCAGGACACCGCGAAGCCGAACACCAGCCCCCAGAAGGGCGCGCCGATGTTGTAGATCGGCACGTCGGCCACGGTGACAAGGAAGGTTACCAGCGCGCCGAGCGTGAAGCGTTCCCTGAACGAAATGTTGAACGCGGTCTGCAGCACCCGCAGCATCGCAAGCCCCGCGAGTGCCGCGATGAAGCCCTTGGGCGTGGCGAGCATCAGCTTGGTGAAGGCGGGCGAGAGCAGGCCGAACACCAGCGCCAGCAATCCGATGACGATGC
The DNA here is from genome assembly GCA_947466535.1 of Betaproteobacteria bacterium. Taxonomy (GTDB): domain Bacteria; phylum Pseudomonadota; class Gammaproteobacteria; order Burkholderiales; family SG8-39; genus CAMBSA01. Next base: position 3,664 of record CANIEV010000066.1, on the reverse strand, counting down.
CCGAGATGTAGTGCTTGCGTTTGTCCCCCGTGCCCGAGATCACCGCGTTCACCGGGCCGGTGAGGCAGGTGGAAACCGTGCCCACCATCGCCACCAGCATCGAACCCGCGCCGCAGGCGATCGTCACCGCGGTGATCGGCGGCTCGTGGCCGTTGGCGCGCAGGATCGCCACGCCCTGGCCGTTCTGCACCACCAGCACCGTGATCGCGAGCGGGATCACGAGCTCGATCATCGCCTGCAGCGAGAACACCGGCGTATACAGGTTGGGATGCGCGAAGCCGAGGTCTTTCGCGCCTGCCGGATCGAAGCGCCCGAGCACCACGATCATGACCACGCCCACGATCAGCGCGCCGATCAGCGGAGGCATGCGACGCCCGAGCGCCGGCACCGCCGAGAGCGCAACGAACGCCACGGTCATCGGCGCGGCGATCGCGATCTCATCGCGCATCGCGAACACCAGATCGAGGCCGAACCGCAGGAACACCCCCGCCACCATCGCCATCACGATCGGCATCGGCACCGCGTTCATCGCGCGCTTGACCCAACCGCTCGCACCCAGCACCAGCATCAGCAGGCCGGTGACGTGGAACGCGCCGATCACTTCCGCGTACGACAGATGCCCGAGCGCCGGGCCCACCAGCACCGTGCCCGCGATCGACCAGAAGTACACCAGCGGCTGACGGTAGTACCAGCAGAAGAAAAGACTGATCAGACCATGCAGAAAGAACGAGCCGAACAGCCAGGAGGCGAGATCGTCCGGCGAGAGGCCGCCGCGCGTGCCCACCGCGAGGATGATCGCCACCGGCGCCGAGGCCGCGAAGATGAAGGCGATCACCGCGTTGACGACATACTGCCCGCCGCAGTCGGCGAACATCTCGCGAAGCGTAGGCTGCGGTCCGGCGGGTTTTTCGATGGGGATCATTTCGGTCAATAAAAAAAGGGACAGTCCCCGGGGGACTGTCCCCTATTCTGCTTTCTTTTTCGCTTACTCTTCGGAGGAAAATCCGGAGGCCTTGACGATCGGCGCCCAGCGGTCGTACTCGGTACGCAGCGACACGGCGAAGTCCGAGGCGGTCTGGCTTTCCACGTCGTAGGCCAGCTTGCCGTAGCCCTCGATCAGGTCCTTGGCGCGCGAAGCCTCGCGCAGCGCACCGTTGAGCGCGGCGACGATGTTCGGCGGCGTCTTCGCCGGCAGGAACATGCCAAACCATTCGCGCGCCACGACGTCGCGAATGCCCTGCTCGGCGAGCGTGGGCACATCCGGCACATAGGGCGAACGCGTCGGGCCGGTCTGCGCGAGGATGCGCAAGCGCCCGGCGCGAAAATTCGGCAGATGCTCGCCGATCACGCCCACTGCGACGTGTATCTGACCTCCGATGAGATCCTGCACCGAGGGCGCGCCGCCCTTGAACGCGATGTGCGTCATGTCGATGCCCATCGAGCGGCCGAGCGAGAAGCCGGTGAAGTGCGGCATCGAGCCGGCGCCGGGCGAACCGTAGTTGATCGGTTTGCCGTAGGACTTGGCCCAGGCGGCGAAGTCGCCCATGGTCTTCACGCTCTCCGGCACCGCCGGCCCGACCGAGAAACCGAAGGGGAAAGAGCAGAGCATGGTCACCGGGATGACGTCGGCGAACACGTTGTAATTGAGCTTGCGGAACACGTGCGGGTAGATCGCCATCATCGAGGCGGGCGAGAGCAGCATCGTGCTGCCGTCGGGGTCGGCTGCCTTCAGCAGTTCCACGCCGAGCCGGCCGCCCGCGCCGGGGCGGTTCTCCACCAGCACCTGCGGCGCGTAGGCACCGCGGATCTTTTCGGCCAGCACACGCGAGACGTAGTCGGTGGATCCGCCGGGCGGAAAGCCGACGATGATGCGGCTGTTCTTTTGCACCGTCTGGGCGTTGCCTAGCGATGGCAGGCCGGTCGCGGCAAGCGCGGCGGCGGAAGCGGTGGCGGACAGGAAGCGGCGGCGGTCGATCACTGTGAAATCTCCTTTGGACGCGGACTCTGCTGGATGCAGCGTGGATCGGGCTCGGTCAGTGTGACCAAGTGTGGCCGCTCGTGAGCGGCTCTGTGTCCTGCATTCTCGGCGACCCGCGGAATTCTTTCAACCCACTCTCCGACGAGCCGCGCCATCGCACCGCTGACGCCGTGCTCAGTCCGGTTCGAGCACCGCGCGCAGGAAATGGCCCACCACGACCAGTTCCGGGATGACCGCCGCGAACCGGACCAGCACCTCGTCCAGCGCAGGCGTCATCAGCGATGCGCCGATGTCCGTCCCGTGCTTGCGCACCGTGGCGGCGGCGAAACCCGCTAGATCCGCCTCGAATCGGCGGATAGCGGGATCGAAGCTGCCGCGATGCAAACGCGGTGCAACCTCCCGCGCAGCGAGTTCCAGAACGGCCGGCCAATGGGCGATATGCCGGTACAGCGTCGGAACGAGCACGGGTTCACCCGGCGCCGCGGCTTTCGCGAACAGGTCAACCCACGGCCGGGTTCGGCCATCGAGCGCGTCCATTGCCGGTATTGGCGCAATCGATGCGATGCGACGGGGCGGCGTCCACGCGCTTGCCGCTTCGCGTGCCCTGCGCCCGCCGCTCGCGGTCCGTCGCGACGCGCGAAGCACACAGACCACCGCGTAATTGACCGGGTTCGCGCGGTTATAGGCGTCGATCACATCGCAGGCGCGTCGCCGATCCTGCGCCGCCAGCGCCTGTACGCCCGCCCCTGACGCGGGAACCGGCCCGTCCCACGCGCCGCGCGCGATCTGCCAGGCGCCCTCCTGCAGTTCACCGCTGCCAAGAAGAGGCGACACCGCCTGCCACACCGCTTCCAGCGCGCCCGGGAGGGTCGCAAGATGGCGATAGATCAGTGCCACCAGCGGGCACCCGGTGAGGCGCCGTATGTCTTCGTAGATGCGGGCAATCTCGCCGGTCGCCGCCTCGGTCGTGATCTCCGCAAGATAGGCAGGCGCCAGCCCCGTACTCATGCCGCCCCTCAGGAAACGTCGCCGGGCCCGGGCGCGCGCTTGGTCCCGCTGAGCATCGCCTCGGCGAGATTCTCCCGATGCCGGAACGACGCGAACACCACGCCCGCAATATGAACCCCGGCAAGCGCAAGAAGCGAATTGGCGAAGAATTCATGCACCTCCTCCACCCACTCCACGCCCCAGAAGGCATCGGAGGTGAAAAGCCAGCCGCTTGCGCCGGTAAGAATCACGCACACGATAAGCGCCACGATCATCCATCCGCCGAGCGGGTTGTGGCCGATATGCCGCGGTTCCGCCCAGGCGAGCGTTCTGCCCGCGTAGGCGAGCGTGGCCGCGGGTGAGCGCAGGAACTGGGCAAAGCGTGCGTAACGCGGGCCGACAAAACCCCAGAGAACACGGACCGCGACGATCGCGAGCGTCGCGTAGCCGAGGCGCTCGTGCCAGACATGCCCGCCCTCGCTCGTGATCCAGGCCGCGGCGACGCACAGCACCAGCGCCCAGTGGCCGATGCGCACCAGCGGGTCCCACACCTTCACGACCTGCGTGCCGCCTTCCGTGCCGCCCTGCGTGGCAACGCGCTCATTCATCTCGCTCATTCATCGCGCTCGTCTATTGCCGACTGGTCGGCACCGGCGCGAGCGTCTTCGGATGGAAATACGCCTCGACGCGCTCGCCTTT
>CANIEV010000065.1 GCA_947466535.1 Betaproteobacteria bacterium | reverse complement strand
CTGGATGGACGGGATCGGCAGCCGTGGTTCGATCCGCCAGATCCGGGGCGCGGATCATTTCCTCAGGCAGAAGCAGCATCTCGAGGAAACAGCGGATGACATCGCCGCCTGGGCAGAGTCCCTGTAATGGCAGGCGGGACAATGAACACGCAGGTTGCAATTGTTGGTGGCGGCCCGGTTGGTCTGGTGCTCGCGCTGTTTCTTGATCACTACGGCGTGCAGTCGCTCGTCGTCGAAAGCGCGCCGACGACGCGCTGGGTGCCCAAGGGCAGCACGCACAATGCACGCACGATGGAACACTACCGTAGGCTCGGAATCGCGTCGGCGATGCGCAATCGCGGCCTGCCGGCGGAACATGCCACGGACCTCGCCTACTTCAACCGCTACAGCGGCTGGGAACTTGCGCGTCGCCCCCAGCCCTCGGAGGCCGATCGCCTGCGCATGCGCACGGCCTCGGTGCGCACGGACCAGTTCGTCGAACCGCTGTTTCGCTGCAACCAGATGTATGTCGAGCGCTACCTGCTCGAACAGGCGAAGACGCGTCCGAATATCACTCTGCGCTACGGCTGCGAGGCGGACTCTTTTCACGCCGACGACGCGGGGACGGCCCTGACGGTGAACCCGGCCGAGGACAAGCCCGAGCGCTGGGCCGCGCAGTACCTCGTCGGGTGCGATGGCAGCCAGAGCGAGCTGCGTCGTTGGCTGGGTATCCGCTACGACGGTGCGGACACGCTCGACCACGGGCGTGCGTTCTACGCGGGCCAGATGTTCGCCACCTATCTCCGGGCGCCGACCCTCTACCGCGATTATTTCGGCAAGAAGCCCGCCTGGCTGTACTGGTCGGTGAATCCCGAATTCCAGACCGCGCTTGTGGCGGTGAATGGTGTCGACGAGTTCCTGATGTTCCTGAAGACCCCTGTGCGGGGCGGGCCGCCGGACAACTCGACCATCGGTAGAAGCATGGGGCGGGACGACATCCCGTTCGAGATCCTGTCGCAGAGTCCGTGGACGGCGGGTGTGGCGCTGGTGGCACAAAGTTTCGGCAGGGGGCGTGTGCACCTCGCGGGCGACTCGGTGCATCTGTTTACGCCCACCGGTGGATTCGGCATGAACACCGGGATCGACGACACCGCGAACCTTTCCTGGAAACTCGCGGCGGCAGTGCACGGATGGGCGGGCGACGGTCTTCTTTCCACCTACGAAGCGGAGCGCAGGCCGATCGCGCAGCGCAATACCGGCGCAGCACGGGAACTCGCGAAAGTGGTCACGGCGGTGCCGGTCCCGCCCGAGCTCGAACAGTTGAACGGGGCGGGCGAGGCCGCAAGGCGCGTGCTCGGCGCCGCGCTCGCGGAGCACCGCGATGAAGTCACCTCCTGGGGCGTTCAGCTCGGTGCGCGTTACGATCAGTCACAGCTCACCGTGTCGGACACTGCACCACCTGCGGACGTTCATGCCGACTACGTGCCGAGTGCGATTCCCGGCGGCAGGGCACCGCATGTATGGATGAACGAACATCGTGGGAACGGCGATTCGCTGTTCGATCAATTCGGGCGCGGCTTCACGCTTCTCGAACTCGGCCGTAACCCGTCCTCGAGCGCCGGACTTCAGGCGGCCGCCGCTGCCTGCGGCATGCCGCTGAAGACTCTCCGGATCGACGACCCGCTTATCCGCGAAGTGTATGAGCGTGATCTCGTCATGGTGCGGCCCGATCAGCATATTGCGTGGCGTGGCAACCGTCTTCCCGACAACCCTGCGCGCCTGATCGCGCAGATGATCGGTGCTGCGTAGGGCATACCGTAAAAACGTAGGAGGGCGCATGAACGCAGCGATACTGAAAGAGATGTCAATCGGGCTGCTCGCATTGACGGTGACGCTCTTGCCGTCGATCACCCGTGCGCAATCCTGGCCCGACAAACCGGTTCGTGTCATCGTTCCGGTCGCAGCCGGAACAAGCAACGATCTCGCGGCGCGGCTGATCGGCGACAAGCTCTCCGGCCTGTGGGGGCAGCAGGTGGTAGTGGAAAACCTTGGCGGCGCCGGCGGGATTCCCGGTGTCAATGCGCTCGTTCGAGCCCGGCCCGATGGCTATACCTTCGGCTTTCTTCCTGGCAGTGTCGTCATGGTCACGCCGGTGCTCTACAGAAGCGCGAAGTTCGATGTGGAGCGGGATCTCGTTCCGGTCGCGCCGATCGCAGTCTCGCCGTTCATGATCGTGGTGAACGCGAAGTCCGAGATCCAGAGCATGGCCGATCTGGTGCGCGAGGCGCGGGCAAATCCGGGCAGGATCAACATGGCGGCGCTTCCGATCAACACCGCGGTGCACCTTGGCGCGGTGATGCTGAACTCGGTGGCTGGCATTGCGCTCAACATCGTCCCCTACAAGGGCGCATCCGACGCTCTCCTGTCTGTGGTCAGCGGTCAAACCCAGGTGGCGATCGGCGGCGTGCCCGCTGTGGTGCCGCTGATGAAAGACGGGCGTCTGCGGGTCATCAGTGTCACGACCCGCGAACGGCTGCCGGGGTACGAACACATTCCTTCTTCGCATGACGCGGTTCCGGGGTTCGAACTCAACAGCTGGTTCGGATTGTTCGCGCCGGCCGGAACGCCCGGCGACGTGGTCACGCGGGTCAATCGTGACGTGAACTCGGTACTCAAGCTGCCGGATATCACTGCGAAGTTCGTGCCCGCCGGGATTTACGTGATGGCTGGCTCACCGGCAACGCTCAAGGCGCTGATTGAGACTGAACGCCCGGTCTGGGCGAAGATCGCGCGCGAAGCCGGGGTGATGACGGACTGACACCGCACGAGGGACTTGCGCATCCAATCCCGGGGTACTTTCCGGGACGCGCTATGGTAGCGTTCCGGCTTTAGAACACTTCACGCGGAACCGACATGCATTTCTCGACCATGGTGCTAAGCATGTACCTCCCCGCCTACTCAGGCGATGACGAGGACGAGGTCATACTCAAGCACGCAGTTGACCAGTCGCTGCTCGCGGGCGAGCTGGGGTTCAGCCCCTGGTACACCGAGCACCATTTCCGAGGCGCCTGGCACAGCAATCCGATGCAGTTCGCAGCTTATATTGCGCCGCAATTGCCGGACGATCTGTATCTCGGCTTTGGCGTGCTCTCCCTGCCGTATTACAACCCGATACGGTTGGTGGAAAGCATGAACCTGCTGGATCAGCTCACCAAGGGCCGCGCGCTCTACGGCCTGGGCAGCGGCTTTGCCGGCCTCGAGCCGCGGGGCATGGGCCTGGACAAGGACTACCACGGCAGCGGCAAGGCAGGCGAGGAGACGCTGGAGATCATGCGCCGGCTCTGGGCCTACAAGCCGGGCGATCCCGAATACACCTTCGAGACACCGATGCATCGCGGCACGATCACGCGCCGCGTGGTGCCCGCACCGTATCGCAAGCGGCACCCGATCCTGATCCGCACCGCACGCCGCGACGAGTCGGTGGTGAAGGCCGCAGAGAACGGCTGGCCGGCGTTCCTTGGCACCTTCGGCAGCGACCTGCGCACGCAACTGCGCATCTATCGGCAGACGCTCGCCAACTCGGGGCATCCGCCGGAAGTAGTGGCGGAATGCCTTCGCTGGTGCACCTGCGACTGGCTCGCGGTGGTGGTGGCCGATACAGATGAAGAAGCCCAGGCTTCCGCCGCGCGCGCCAAGGTGGAACGGATGAAGACGCGTGACGCCTTCATCGCCGCGGGCGGCCCGATGGACGGCCCCGCAATCGTCAAAAAGCCGGGTGACGACATGGGCGCGAATTTCGCCAAGGGTGGCGACATGTGGGACATGGTAGCGGGCAGCCCCGACACCGTGGCGCGCGAGATCCAGAAACTTGCCGATCTTGGCATCAACCACCTTCTTGTGCGCTTCATGGGCGAGTTCCCCGGCGAGACGCGGCCGATCCTAGAGAAGTCGATGCGCCTGTTCTCGAAGGAAGTGATGCCGCGCTTCAAGAACATCCAGCCGCCCGCGAATCCGTTTTCGATCGATCTCGGTACCGCGCAAGCACACGCGGCCTGAGCGCACGCGGAAAGCGTGCCGGGCGGACTCGGGAGAAAGCCCGATGCGGACGGTGCTGATCCAGTCGCTGAAGGCGTGGTTCCAGCATCGCGCGGCGAGCAAGGGCGCGGCCCTCGCGTTCTACACCCTGTTTTCGATGACGCCGATCCTGCTGCTCGCGATGGTGATCGCGGGCTACTTCTTCGGGGCCGAAGCGGCCCAGGGCGAGATCATCGGCAAAGTGCAGGGGCTGGTGGGACAGAACGGGGCCATGGTGATCCAGGCGGTGCTGGCCTCGGCGCGCAATCCCGCCTCGGGGGCGCTGGCCACGGTGCTCGCGGCGGTGCTGATACTGCTCGGCGCGACCAGCGTATTCGTGGAACTGAAGGGCAGCCTCGATGAAATATGGAGCGGGGGCAACCTGCCCAAGCCGGCGTTCCGGCGACTGCTGAGGGACCGCATTCTCGCGTTTCTTCTGGTTCTGCTTCTCGCCTTTCTCGTGATGGTGTCGCTTATGGTGGGGGCGGTGCTGGCGGTGCTCGAGCGCTATGTCGGGGGCATCTGGAGCAGTTCGGCATTCGCGTTCGAGATGCTCTCCTCGCTGTTCTCGTTTGGAGTGATCGTCAGTCTGTTCGCGGTTATCCTCAAGATGCTGCCCGATGCGCCGCTTTCATGGCGCGACGCGTGGACCGGTGCCTTTGTCACAGCGCTGCTGTTCAGTCTTGGGCGTTACTTCATCGGTCTGTACATGGGGGGCACCGGTGCCGCATCGGGATTCGGTGCGGCCGGTTCAGTGGTTGCGCTTTTGCTCTGGATCTATTACTCCGCGCAGATATTCTTTCTTGGGGCGGAGTTCACGCGGCAATTTGCGCTTCACTATGGAAGCCTGAGTCCGCTGCGCGCGGATAAGGCTATCGCCGGGGAATAAGCGCGACAGGCCCGTCGTATACATTGCATGCCGACAGAAGGCACTCTCGAAACTCCACAGCAGGGGACGTTCATGAAGACTTTTTCGATGGCTATATTCGGTGCTGTCGTGTTTGCGGCCTCGGCCGCGGCGCAGGCCCAGCAGAGCGTCAACATACGCGGCACCATCACTGCGTTCGACGGCAAGCTGATTTCGGTGAATTCGCGCGACGGCGGACCGGTTCAGGTCGAGTTGCCCGAGAACGTGAATGTCTCCGCCACGGCGCCGTTCACGCTCGCCGATATCAAGCCGGGCATGCCTCTGGGGGTGACCACGGTGAAGCGCGCCGACGGTCTACTGATCGCAATCGACGTCCGGCCGATTCCGCCGACGGCCAACCTCGGACTGTCGCCGTTCGACCTGCAACCCGGTTCCACCATGACCAACGCGCTGATGGAAGGCGCTGCGGCGTCCGCCGGAGGCAACGAACTGACGCTCAACTACAAGACCGGCACGGTGAAGGTGCTGGTGCCCGATGGCACGCGGATGTCCCGCGCGGTGCCGGGCGAACGCGCCGACATCAAGCCGGGCGAAACAATTTTCGTGTTCGCGCGTGTAATGGATGGCAACAAGCTGGTCGCCGCGCGCGTGCAGGTGAGCAAGAACGGGGTTAGGCCGACGCAGTAGCAAAGTCTGGCCCAATAAAAACGCCGGCGCATGTCGCCGGCGTCAATATGCAACGCCGGCGCATGTCGCCGGCGTTTTCGTTTCTGCGTTGCCGTTTGGGGATGTATCTAGTACCTCGCGTTGCCCGGTGTCCTCGGAAACGGGATCACGTCGCGCACGTTCGCGAGGCCGGTGATGTAGGACACCGTCCGCTCGAAGCCAAGTCCGAAGCCGGCGTGCGGCACGCTGCCGTAGCGGCGCAGGTCGCGGTACCAGCCGTAGTGGTTCTTGTCGAGTCCGGACTCATCCATTCGCGCATCCAGCACATCCAGCCGCTCTTCACGCTGGCTGCCGCCGATGATCTCGCCGATGCCGGGGGCGAGCACGTCCATCGCAGCCACCGTTTTCCCGTCGTCGTTCAGGCGCATGTAGAAGGCCTTGATCTCCTTCGGGTAGTTCATAAGAACGACCGGGCCGTTGACGTGCTTCTCGGCGAGATAGCGCTCGTGTTCGGACTGCAGGTCCATGCCCCATTTCACCGGGAAGTCGAACTTCTGTTTTGCTTTTTCGAGGACGGCAATCGCCTCGGTGTAGTCCATGCGCTCGAAGGGCTTGTCGACGATGCCCTGAAGCTTCGCAACCACGCCCTTTTCGATGCGTTCGTCAAAGAACGCCATATCGTCGCCGCGTTCGTCCAGTACCGACTTCAACACGTACTTGAGCATCGCCTCGGCGAGTGATGCATCCTCGGCGAGATCCGCGAACGCGATCTCCGGCTCCACCATCCAGAATTCCGCGAGATGCCGGCTGGTGTTGGAGTTTTCCGCGCGGAAGGTCGGGCCGAAGGTGTAGACCTTGGACAGCGCGAGGCAGTAGGTCTCGACGTTGAGTTGCCCCGACACGGTGAGAAAAGCCTCGCGTCCGAAGAAGTCCTGTGAATAATCCACTTTACCGTCGGGGGTGCGTGGCAGGTTGGCCAGGTCGAGCGTCGACACCCGGAACAGTTCGCCCGCGCCTTCGGCGTCGGCGACGGTGATGATCGGCGTGTTCACCCAGAGAAAGCCGCGCTCGTGGAAAAATCGGTGGATCGCCTGCGCGATCGTGTGGCGTACGCGCGTGGTGGCACCGATCACGTTGGTGCGCGGGCGAAGGTGCGCCACTTCGCGCAGATATTCCATCGTGTGCGCCTTGGGCTGCATCGGATAGGTGTCCGGGTCTTCCACCCAGCCGAGCACGCGGATCGTGCTTGCCTGCATTTCGAAGGCCTGCCCCTTGGCGGGCGAGGGCACGATCATTCCGGTCGCCTCGATAGAGCAACCGGACGTAACGCGCATCACTTCGTCCGTGTAATTGGCGAGCGTGTTCGGCGCCACCACCTGAACCGGGTGGAAGCACGAGCCGTCCGACAGGTGAACGAAGGACAGGCCTGCTTTCGAGTCGCGCCGGGTGCGTACCCATCCGCGCAGGGTGACAGGGGAGTCTGAAGGAGCGAGTCCGTTGAGGATCTCGCGGCAGCTGTGGGTGGTCATGGTGCGTCCGATAGTCGTACGAAAGGCAGATTTCAGAAGGCTGAAGTCTACTCTGGCGACGCGGGTTGATGAGCTGTCAATGTCATCGCAACATGCTTGTTTCCCGGTGCCGGGGGTGCTACAACGTGGACCCCGGTGCAGTCGCCGCGAAGGACGTGCCGGATATCGGAACCCGTTGCGAAAATTGGAAGGTGGACGCGACGATTCAAGGCTGACGAAACAGATGCATCGGTGGCAGGGAGTAACCGTGGAGGCGGTGCTTCCTGCTTTGCAAAAGAAGGCGTCGGGAGGAGGACACATGCTGTCTGGAGCCGCACGACTCAGGGTTTGCATCGCAATATCAGGACTGGTCATGGCCTGGACGGGCACCGCATTGTCCGCGGACTATCCCGTGCGGCCGGTCCGGATAATCATTCCGTACACGCCGGGCGGTGCAGTCGACCTGATGGCACGAATCATCGGCGAGAAGCTCTCCGGGTCGTTCGGGCAGCCGGTGATCCCGGAAAACCGTCCCGGTGCCGGCGCGGCGCTTGGCAGCGAACTCGTGGCGAAAGCCGCGCCCGACGGCTACACGATCCTCGCCGCAACCAACGGCGCGATGACGATCAACGTCGGCCTGTACAAGAATCTTCCCTACAACCCGGTGCGCGATTTCGAGCCGGTGATCCAGTTGGCCAACCATGCGGTGGTGCTGATCGTCAACGGCGAGTCGGGGGTGAAGTCGCTCCCCGAACTCGTGGCGCTGGTGCGTTCGCGCCCGGGGAAAATCTCCGGCGGCAGTTCCGGCAACGGATCGACCATGCATCTCGCGCTTGCGTTCATGAACAAGACCGCGGGCCTGAACATCACGCATGTGCCCTATCGCGGCAGCGCGCCGGCGACCGCGGCGGTTGCATCCGGCGAATTGCAACTCTCGTTCATGGACATCGTTCCCGCGCTTCCCTTTGCGAAGGCGGGCAGGGTGCGGATCGTCGGCGTGGTCGGCGGCGAGCGCACCGCGATCGCCCCGGAAGTTCCGACCATGGAAGAGGGCGGGCTCAAGGGGTTTGATTTCGTCACCTGGAGTGGCATCTTCGCACCCGCCGGGACGCCGAAGGACGTGGTCGAGCGCCTCAACCGGGAGATCGGCCGTGTACTCGCCGATCCCGACATCAGGAAACGCCTGATCGCACTCGGGGGTGAGCCGCTTGGCGGTCCGCCCGAGGCGCTCGGCGAACGCGTGCGCCGCGAGCTTCCGATGTGGACTTCGCTTGTGCAGGACGCGGGGGCGAAGGCCGAGTAGGCATCCGGAAAGTACATTCAAAAATACAGTCGACCGGGCCGGACGGGCCAAGGTCGTGATGTTGAAAGAGGCACGGTCGCACGTGCGACTTGTGAACAAGGAGGAGTGGAATGGCCGACATACGCCGCACGCCGTTGCAGATTCCCGCTGCATGGACTGCCGCCGAAATGGCGAAGAACACCGACTGGGTGCATCGAGTCTCGTCCGCCGAAATTGCCGAACTCGACGCTGCGATCTCGGCGGTAAAGGCGCGGTCGCTAGGCATCCCGGATATCCGGCGCGAGGATTTCGCGCTGCCTACGCTCGCACCAAAGATCGCGCGCATGCAGAAAGAACTTGAGGAAGGCTCCGGCGCGATGCTGATCCGCGGCTTGCCGGTGGCGCGCTGGGGGCAGGAAGATTCGCTGCTCGCCTACTGGGGCATTGGTGTTCACCTGGGCGAGATCACCGGGCAGAACGGCAAGGGGCACCGTCTGGGCTTCGTGCGCGCCACCGGGCGCGACTGGGACAAGGACCACACGGTGCGCGGCTACCAGACTACCTCTTGGCTGCCGTTTCACTGCGACAAGGGCGACATCGTCGGACTGCTTTGCCTGCACGGCGCGAAGTCGGGCGGCACGAGCTGCTTTGCAAGTTCGATCGCGATTCACAACGTGCTGCTCGAGCGACGTCCGGATCTCGTGGAAGCCTTGTATTCGGATCTGTACGTCGACCTGCGCGGCGAGGAGCCGCCGGGAATGAAGCCCTATTACCTGCAGCCGATGTACGGCTACTACAAGGGCCGGCTGTACGGCCGCATGGGGCGAAAGTACGTGGAAAGCGGCCAGCGTTTCCCGGAAGTCCCTCGCCTGACCGAAAGACAGGCAGAGGCGATGGAGGTCGTGGAGGCCCTCGCCGCGAGCGACGAGTTTCGCCTCGACATGGAATTCGAGCAGGGCGACATCCAGTGGCTCAACAACCACACCGTGATGCACAGCCGCAACGAATACGAGGACTGGCCCGAGCCCGAGCGCCGGCGGCACCTGGTGCGGATGCTGGTATTCAGCAGCGCCTACCGCGACGTGCCCGACTATGTGCAGCACATCAACGACGTTACCCGCTGGTGGCGCGATCACCCGAAGGAAGCCGTCGCCGTCTGATGTTGTGAACGCCTGAGCCGTACTCAATTCCGGAGCAGCAAACGATGCAAGACCTGATCATCAAGAACGCAACGATCATCGACGGGCTCGGTGGTCCACAACGGCACGGCGATGTGTCGGTAAAGGATGGTCGGATCAGCGGGGTGGGTGAGGTGGCGGGGCCGGCGAGCCGGGTGGTCGATGCCGGCGGTCGCGTGCTCGCGCCCGGCATCATCGATCTGCACACGCATTACGACGCGCAGCTCACCTGGGACGCAAAGGCATCGCCCTCACCCGCGCTCGGCGTGACCACGGTGGTGATCGGCAATTGCGGCTTCGGCATCGCGCCGTGCCCGCCGCCGATGCGCACACTGATGGCGCAGAACCTGTCGGTGGTCGAAGGCATGAGCCTCGACGCACTGCTGTCGGGCGTGCAATGGGATTTCGAATCCTTCGGCGAGTATCTCGCGTTCCTGCGCAGCCGCAAGACCGTGCCGAACGTGGCGGCCTTTGTCGGGCACACGCCGGTGCGCACAGCCGTCATGGGCGCGGAAGGATCGGAGCGCGCGGCGACCGATGCCGAGGTGGCGAAAATGCGTGTGCATGTGCGCGACGCTATGGACGCGGGGGCGATCGGATTTGCGTCCTCGGTGGGCACCAACCATATCGGCTACGGCGGCAAGCCGATGCCTTCGCGGCTCGCAAGCGAAGCCGAGCTCGACAGCCTCGTCGATGTGCTCTCGGACGTGGGACGCGGCGTGTTTCATCTCGGCGCGGGCGAGGGCGAGCGGCTGGGCGTCGATGCACTGGAGAAAATCGCAAAGCGCATCGGCCGGCCGGTGGTGTTCAGCCCGGTGTTCTACAACCCGGCGTTTCCCGAACGCGCCGGGCAACGCCTCGCCGCCTGCGAAGCGGCGCAGGCGCGCGGCGCCGAACTCTACGGACAGGTGTCCTGCCAGCCGCTCAGCCACGACTTCACGCTCGACAACGCCTACCTGATGTTCAGCCTGGATGCGTGGAAGCCCCTGCAGACCGCCGACCGCGACACGATCGCGCGCACGCTGCGCGATCCCGCGTTCCGCGAGCGTTATCGCGAAGGCTTCAGGAATCCCAAGAAGGGCCTGATCTTCTACGGCAACTGGCGGATGGTGGATGTGGCCGCGTGTGCAAAACCGCAGAACCTCGCGCTCGAAGGGCGCAGCATCGCCGACATCGCCGCCGAACAAGGCGCCGATCCGGTGGATGTGTTCTTCGATCTCGCGCTTGGCGAAGACCTTGCCACGGTGTTCAACGCCAAGGTGATGAATTCGGACGAAGCTGCGGTGGGCGCGCTGATCCGCAGCACGGCGGGCGTGATCGCCCAGTCGGATGCGGGCGCGCATCTCGAGTTTTTCTGCGACGCCGGTTTCGCCCTTTACATGTTCGGCCGCTGGGTGCGCGAGCTCAAGGCGATGGAACTCACCGAGGCGGTGCATCGCGTCACCGGCCTTCCGGCGAAGCTGTACCGCATTCCCGATCGCGGGCGTATTGCACCTGGCGCCTTCGCCGACATGATTCTTCTCGACCCCGAAAAAGTCGGTGTCTCGAAGACAAAGCGCGTCAAGGACATGCCTGCGTCCGCATCGCGTCTGGTGCGCGAACCGGTCGGACTCGGCGGGGTATGGGTGAACGGCGTCGAAGTGTTCGATGGCAGGGACTATGTCGGTGCGCAAAGCGGACCCGGACGGGTTCTCGACAAGTTCGGCGTATAGGACCGATCGCAGACAGGTATTCAAGGAGAGCGGGAGATGCATGATCTGGTCATTCGGGGCGGGCTCATCGTGGACGGCACCGGTGCGGCCTCGTATCACGCCGATGTGGCGGTGAAGGACGGAAAAATCGCGGACGTGGGGCCACGGCTTGGCGCGGGCAAGCGCGAGATATCCGCCGACGGTGCGATCGTCACACCGGGGTTTGTCGACATCCACACCCACTACGACGCGCAGATCTCCTGGGACCCGTACCTGACGCCCTCATCATGGAACGGCGTGACCTCGGTGGTCATGGGCAACTGCGGCATCGGTTTCGCACCGGCGAAAGCGCAGGACCGTGACTGGCTGATCGGGTTGATGGAAACCGTGGAGGAAATCCCGAGCGCTTCGTTGAAGGAAGGCATCCGCTGGGAATGGGAGAGCTTCCCGGAATTTCTCGACGCGACCGAAAAAAGAAAGTACGCGATCGACATCGGCGCGCAGATCCCGCACGCGGCGCTTCGGACCTACGTCATGGGCAAGCGGGGTGCTGCGAACGAGCCCGCGTCGCCTTCGGAACTGGAACAGATGTCGCGTCTCGTGCGCGAAGGCATGCAGGCGGGTGCGCTCGGCTTCACCGGCACGCGCTCGGCAAATCACCGCAGCATGGAAGGCGTGGACGCACCGGGCTACGGCGTGGACGTGAACGAGGTGACCACGCTCGCCAAGGCCGCCGGCAGCGTCGGCAAGGGCGGGATCATCGGTTTCATCGTCGACTGGCTGGACCTGGACAGCGAAATCGCCTGGCTGCAGCGCATGCGTCGCGAATCCGGGCTGCCGGTATGGCTCGCGCTCAACCAGACCTACGACGCGCCACAGAAGTTCGCCGACATCCTCGATCGGATGGACAAGGGGGCCGCGGCGGGTGCGCCGCTGTACGGGCAGACGCCCGGCCGGCCGCTCGGCGGGCTGATCGGTCTCACCAGTTCGCGCAACCCGTTCATGATGCATCCGAGCTACAAGGCGATCGCGCATCTGCCGCTGGAGGAGAGGGTGGTCAGGTTGCGCGATCCGGTGTTCCGCGCGAAGCTGCTGTCGGAGAAGGTCGAGGCGCAGTCGGAAATATTCCGCACCATCACCGGACGCTTCAGCCGGATGTTCCGTCTCGGCGACCCGCCGGACTACGAACCGCCGTTCGAGAAGAGCGTAGAGGCGATGGCGCAGGCGCGCGGCATGAACCCGGCGGAACTCGTGCTCGACATCATGCTCGAGCGCGACGGACACGAGCTGCTGTTCACGCCGCTTGCCAACTACGCCGACGGCAACCACGACGCGCTCAGGAAGATGCTGATGCACCCGCGCGCGTTCCTCGGCCTCGGCGACGGCGGCGCGCATGTGGCGCGGACCTGCGACGCGGCGACGCCGAGCTTCATGCTCACCCACTGGGCGCGCGACCGCAAACGCGGCCCGACGCTGCCGCTGGAGGACGTGATCCGGCTGCAGACCTCGCGTCCGGCGTCGATCTTCGGGCTGGGCGACCGCGGCGTGCTGGCACCGGGCAGGAAGGCGGACATCAACGTCATCGATTTCAAGAACATGCGGCTGCGCGCGCCGGAGATGCTCTATGACTTTCCCTGCAATGCGCGGCGCCTCGTGCAACGTGCCGACGGTTACGTCGCTACCGTGGTCTCGGGCGAGCCGATCTTCGAGAACGGCAAGGCGACCGGCGCGATGCCGGGGACGCTGATCCGGGGCGCACGCTAGCCCGCGTTCGCGGCGGACGGATTTACCGGGTCGTACCACTAAACCGAAGGGGAAGGGGTCATCGATGTCGAAAGTCTCAGAGGCCGGCAAGAAAACCACAACACGCGCGGCCGACATCCGATCGAAGCTCGGGCATCCGGTGGTGGATGCGGACGGTCATGCGCTGGAATTCGGTCCGGTGTATTTCGACTACCTGAAGCAGGTGGCGGGACCGAAGGTGGCCGAGCGCTATTTCGCCAAGCGCGAGGCGGGCGGCTGGGACAGGATGACGATCGAGGAGCGCCACAGGCGCCGCGTGCCGCGGCCGACCGCCTGGGCGCATCCGACAAAAAACACGCTCGACCGGGCGACCGCGATGCTGCCGCGCCTGTTCCGCTCGCGCATGGATGACTTCGGTCTTGATTTCTCGGTGGTATACCCGACGCTCGCGCTGGTCACGATGCGTGAAGACGACGAGGAACTGCGCCGCGGCACCTGCCGCGCGCTCAACGTGATGTTCGCCGACAACTTCCGCGACCAGGCCGAGCGGATGACGCCGATCGCGACTATTCCGGCGCACACGCCGCAGGAGGCGATCGAGGACCTCGAGTATGCGGTGAAGACGCTCGGCTTCAAGGCGGTGGTGATCAGTTCCAACGTCAAGCGGCCGATTCCCGACGCGGTGGACAAGGCCCCCGAGGTGGCGGGCTACGCCGGCTGGATGGATACCCTGTGCGTCGACAGCCCCTACGACTACGACCCGCTCTGGGCCAAGTGCGTCGAACTCAAGGTGGCGGTCACCTCGCATTCGCCGAGCACCGGCTGGGGCAGCCGCGTTGCCACCAACCATTACATCCACAATCACGTCGGCAGCTTTGCCGCGGCGGGCGAGGCCTTTGCCAAGGCGGTGGTGCTTGGCGGCGTGAGCAAACGGTTTCCTACGCTGAATTTCGGTTTCCTCGAAGGCGGGGTAGCGTGGGCGGCCGATCTCTATGCGGGGCTGGTGGGACATTGCGACAAGCGCCACCGCAGTGCGATCGACCTCTACGACCCGAAACATATTGACCTTCAGCAGATGGCCGAGCTGTTCGAGAAGTACGGCGCCGGCATGGTGAAAGGACGCCCGGACCCGAATGAGCCGGAGCTTGGCCGCTCCATGGTCAGCCGCTACTGGCACGAAGACAAGACCATTGCCCATGAGCTCGACAACCTCGGCATCCGGAGCGCCGAGGACCTTCGGGCGCTGTTCGAGCCGAATTTCTATTTCGGCTGCGAGGCCGACGATCCCTTCGTCGGCCTCGCGATCGATGGCAAGTACATACCCTTCGGTGCGCGGCTCAAGGCGGTGTTCAGTTCGGACATCGGCCACTGGGACGTGCCCGACATGAGCGAGGTGCTGGAGGAGGCCTATGAACTCGTCGAGCACGGACTGGTGAACGAGGCGGATTTTCGCGAATTCACCTTCACCAATCCGGCGATGCTGCATGCCGGAATGAATCCGGATTTTTTCAAGGGCACGGTGGTCGAGAAAGACGTTGCAAAACTGCTTTGACCAGGAGACGGGCACCATGAACGGAATCAGACGAAATCTCGGGCGGATTGCACTGGCGGCGATTGCATTCGCCGCGCTATCACAGGCCGCGAACGCACAGCAGGTGTATCCAAGCAAGCCGGTGAAGCTCGTGGTTCCCTACGCACCGGGAGGGAGCGCGGATGCGCTTGCGCGCCTGCTCGGGCAGCGCCTGACCGAAGCCTGGTCGCAGCAGGTGGTGATCGACAACAAGCCCGGCGCCAACGGCATCGTCGGCACCGAATTCGCGGCCAAGCAGCCGCCCGACGGTTACTCGCTCTACATGGGGACCGACAGCCAGGTGGCGATCAATCCGAGCATCTACGCCAGCCTTCCCTACGACTGGAATCGCGATTTCCTCCCGATCACGATGCTCGCGACGATGACGCAGGTGCTGATCGTGCCCTCGTCGCTGCCTGTCAACAGCGTCGGCGAGCTGATTGCGCTGGCGAAATCGAAACCGGGGCAGATCAATTACTCGTCGATCGGGCTTGGCAGCAGCCCGCATCTCGCGGCCGAACTGTTCAAGTCGCAGGCGGGCGTGGACCTGGTGCATATCCCCTACAAATCGGCGGGACAATCGACCACCGCGCTGCTCGCCGGCGAGGCGCAGATGCTGTTCACAAGCGAGTCGACCGCATCACCGCATGTGAAGTCGGGACGCGTTCGTGCTCTCGCCACTGCCGGGAAAAAGCGCACCAGCGCGTCGCCCGATCTGCCCACGTTGGCCGAGTCGGGACTGCCCGATTACGAATTTGGTACCTGGTATGCGCTGCTTGCGCCCACCGGCACGCCGGACACGATCCTGAAAAAACTGAACGCGGATGTCGGCCGCGTCGTCGATTCAAAGGAGATGCGGGCTGCGCTTCTGGTGGTGGGGCTGGAGCCGCTGTCGAGCACGCCGGAGTGGCTTCGCACCTACGCGCAGCGCGACCTCGAGCGGCAGTCGGCACTGATCAAGAGGATAGGCATCAAGCCGCAGTGAACGTGAGTCAGAAAGTAAACAAGGAGACGTGATGAAAAGCGAAGGCAACACACCGGTCGCGGGTTCGCCGGATGCGATGACGCAGCACAACGATGGCAAGGCGCTCACCGCCAGCGTGTTCGGGTACGCCACCCCGACCGACCTCGAAAAACCCAAGGGCATCGTTCCGCTGTGCCGAAGCGACATCGTGTACTCCACGGTGCAGGTGCTCAAGTCGGGCGGCGAGAACAATCTGCATGCGCACCCCGCGCAGGACGGCATCTGGATCGTGCTCAAGGGGCGGGCCAAGTTCTACGGCAAGGACGATGCGCTGATCGGCGACCTCGGCCCGCTGCAGGGCATTCACCTGCCCCGCGGATTTTTCTACTGGTTCGAGAGTTCGAGTCCCGAGATGCTGGAGCTTCTGCAGATCGAGGCAATCGACAAAAGCGTTGTCAACAAGCGGGTGGATGCCACACCGCGCAAGGACTTCGAGACGCACGTCCAGCAATTCTAAGCAGAGCGGACTCGGCGAGTCTCAGTGCGCCGCGTTGAATTGCGGCGGGACGAATGCGGAGACCGCGGGCGCATCGTTGATCTTCTCGATCTCCACCAGCAAGGATTGCACGCTGTTCGATTGCGCCAGGCTGGACGTGCCCCGGTCGGAAGTGAGCACGTTCGGGTTGCCGTGCTTGTCCATCGAGCCGGGCGTGCCGGGCGTCTCGGGATCGAACCAGGCGCCGGTGGAAATCTGCGCGACGCCGGGGCGCAGCTGCGCATCCAGCATCACGCCGGCAACGAAGGCGCCGCGATCATTGAATACACGCACCGTGCTGCCGTCGGCAATACCGCGCTTCGCCGCATCGTCGGGGTGCAGGCGCAAGGGCTCCCGGTCGTGGATCTTGGATTGGCGGCTCACCGGCGCGGGATCGAGCTGGCTGTGCAGGCGGGTTCGCGGCTGATTCGAGATGAGGTGTATCGGGAAGCGTTGCGTCAGTTCGGAGCCGAGCCATTCCGCCGGTTCCAGCCACACCGGATGCGCGGGGCAATCGGCGTAGCCGAAGCCTGCGATCTTTTCCGACCAGATTTCGAGCTTTCCCGAGGGTGTCTTGAGCGGGTTCTTCGCCGGATCGGCGCGGAACTCGGCGAGGAAGACTGCACCGCTCGCGGGTTCGGGGAATGCGTGTACGCCCTTGTCCCAGAATTCGTCAAACGAAGGCATTGCGTGACCGAGCTTCACGCAGGAGCCCGCGGCCTCCGTATAGAGATGCCGCAGCCAGCCCATTTCATTTCGGCCTTCGGTGAAGGCGTCGCGGTAGCCCATGCGGTCGGCGAGTTCGGCGAACGTATCCAGGTCGTTGCGCGCCTCGAACACCGGCGCGATCGCCTGTTTCATCGCCACGTAGTGGCGGTCGAGGTCGGCGGCGAGGATGTCGTTGCGCTCGAGCGTGGTGGTGGCGGGGAGCACGATGTCGGCATGCTTGGCCGCCGGCGTCCAGAAGGGCTCGTGCACGATCACCGTCTCCGGTCGCTGCCAGCCCGCGACCAGCTTGTTGAGTTGGGCGTTGTGGTGGAAGGGATTGCCGCCGCAGGTGTAGATCATCCGTATGTCGGGATAGGTGTAGCGGCCGCCGTTGTAGTCGATGGTCTCGCCCGGCGAGAGCAGCATGTCGGTGACCCGGCCCACCGGAACGTGGCTCTTCACCGGATTCACGCCGACGCCGAGCCGTGGCTTCGGCAGCCGGTCGGGGCGGGGCATGCCGACGCCGTTGACCGCGCCGTAGCCGAACGCGAAGCCGCCGCCGGGAAGTCCGATCTGGCCGAGCATCGCGGCAAGCGTGGCCAGCATCCAGCAGGGCTGCTCGCCGTGGTCGCCACGCTGCGCTGCCCAGCCGAGCGAAATCATGGTGCGCGACGAGGTCATGCGACGCGCAAGTGCGGTGATCGCATCGGACGGGATGTCGCAGATCCGCGCCGCCCACGTCGCGTCTTTCGGCGTGCCGTCCGTGGTACCGAGCAGGTAGGGCTTGAAGCGCTCGTAACCCGTGGTGTACGCGGCGAGAAAGCGTTCGTCGGCCAGGCCTTCGGCGGCGAGCGTGTGTGCAAGGCCGAGCATCAGCGCGGTGTCGGTGTTGGGGCGGATCGACAGCCACTCGGCATCCAGGCCGTCGGCGGTGTCGCCCCTGGCCGGTCCGATATTGACGAATCGGGTACCCGATTTCGCCGCGCGCAGCATCCAGTCCTGCGAGCTGTGGACGGTGAGGCCGCCCGAGCAGAGCTGAGAGTTCTTCGGATTCGCCCCGCCGAACAGAAGGAAGAGTTGCGTATTGCCGACGACCGAACTCCAGTCGCTCGCCATGTTGGTTACGTCGCCCCGGCCGATCACGTAGGGCAGGATCACCATCGCCGAGCCGAAGCTGTGATTGCCGAGCTTGTCGGTGAAGCCGCCGCCGAGGTTGAGAAAACGCTTTACCTGGCTGGGCGCGTGGTGCAGCTTGCCCGCGCTCGCCCAGCCGTAGGAGCCGCCGTAGATGGCGTCGTCGCCGTGCTGCGCGCGCACGCGCTGCAGTTCGTCGGCGACAAGTTTCAACGCAGTGTCCCAGCTGACTTCGACGAAGCTGTCGCCGCCCCGGTCGGGCGAGGTCTTTCCCGGGCCGCTCTTGAAGTAGCCGCGGCGAACGCTCGGCCGGCGCACGCGCTCCGCGCCGCGCACGATCGCAGGCAGCGAGTGGATCAGCGGGGAGGGGGAGCGGTCACCGGCGTAGGCGCCGGCAACCGAGACGGTATCGCCGTTGACGGCGACGTCGTACACGCCCCAGTGCGAGGCGGTCTGGAACAGATGCGGGGCTTTGTCGGACATGCGGTTCTCGCTGCGGGAAATCCGGAGCGGATTGTATGTCCGGCGGGCGCGACGCGCTTCTACCGGGTAGGGCCGGCAACGATGCCATCCCGGCGATTATGCCCAATCGGGTATGAAAATCACCCGATAACAGGCGAGGGTGCTAGGCTTTCGAAATGAAAGTCAAAGATTTCTGGCGCCATCCGGGTAAAACTATTTCTTCGCCGCCATCCCGGCGAGAGTAGGCGCGAGCGGTGCAGGTCCCTGTTTCTGGCGCCGGCTGACGCCGTCGATTCCGCCGAGAATTGCCCACTCGGCGAAGTTCTCGGGCTTGGATTCGAACTCGCGCGGCTTCCACGCGGGTGTCAGCACGTCCTCGTCGGTGTAGTACTCGACCAGACCGCCACCGGGGCTCTTGAAGTACCAGAAGTAGGCGGAGGAAATCGGATGTCGTCCCGGTCCGATGTCGGTTTCCCAGCCGGCGCGCGAGAACGCAAGGCCGCCGCCCATGACCTCGTGGAAGTCGCGCACGGTGAAGGCGATATGGTTCACGCCCTTCTTGCCGGTTGGCAACTGCAGGAAGAACGCGTCGTGGTGGCCGCCGTGGGGCGTGCAGCGCAGGAAGAGGCCGCGTCCGGGGTAGCGGTCCGAAACGATGAAGCCGAGGCGCTTGGTGTAGAACTCCTCGATCGCCGCGAGATTCGGGGTGAAGAACACCACGTGCCCGACTTCCACCGGTTCGGCGCGGTCATAGACCTTGCCGGGGATATCCACACGCAGTGCATTGCCCCAGGTGTTCATCGGAACGCCGCGCGCGTCCACCTCGCGCTTTTTCGTAATCGTGAAACCCAGCGCCAGTCCGTTCGGGTCGGTGCAGCGGACCACGCCGCCGGATTCCCCGAAGGAGGGCAGGTCGGCAAGCGATTTTCGCAGCGTCGCGAGGTCGGCTTCGTTCTCCACCGCCCACACCACTTCGCGCACCGTCGGGCCGTCCTCGATCGCGGGCGGCAGCGAGGTGTCGGTCAAGGGGCGGATCTTCACGCCGCAGCCGTTCATGCATTCGAAGTCGATGCCGGCGGCATCCTCGCGCGCGATCTTCAGGCCCCAGTCGAGGAAGAACTTGCGCGCGTTGGCGAGGTCTTCCACGCAGTAGGTGATGTTCTCGATTCCGGTGATGGCCATGATGGTTCCTGTTTCCGTTATGTTGTACGTTACTGCGGGATTGCTTCGTCGCTGCGCTCCTCGCAATGACGGCTGAACGCGGTCATTGCGAGCGCAGCGAAGCAATCTCCGCCGTTTTGCACAGGCTTTCGCACTAGTGCTTCGACCCGACCTCGGCCCAGGGCAGCGGATTCTCGTTCATGCCGAAGTACAGGCTCTTCTGGTCCATGTACTGCAGGATGCCGAGCCGGCCCTTTTCGCGGCCGAGGCCGCTTTCCTTCAGGCCGCCGAAGGGCGTCGAGACGGAAAAGAGCTTGTAGGTGTTGATCCAGGCGGTGCCGGCTTCGAGCCGGCGCGCCACGCGCCAGGCGCGGCGGAAGTCGCGGGTCCAGAGACCGGCGGCAAGGCCATACACGCTGTCGTTGGCCTGCGCGATCAGGTCGTCCTCGTCTTCCCAGGGTAGCGTCACGAGCACCGGGCCAAAGATTTCTTCCTGGCAGAGGCGGGCGTTATTCGACAGGCCTTCGAACACGGTGGGCAGGTAGAACCAGCCCTTGTCATAGAGGCCGCCCGTCGGTCGCGTGCCGCCGGCGAGGATTTTTCCGCCTTCCTTGAGACCAAGTTCTACATAGGACTCGATGCTCGCGCGATGTGACGAGCTGATCAGCGGACCCATCTGCGTCTTCACATCCACCGGGTCGCCGACGCGAAGGGCCTTGGTGGCCTCCACCAGGCGCTGCATGAATTCCTTGTGGATCTTCTTGTGCACGAAAAGCCGTGAACCCGCGATACAGGATTCGCCCGAGGAACTGAAGATGCCAAACAGCACGCCCGCGACCGCGTGGTCGATGTCCGCATCCTCGAACACGATGGTGGGGGACTTGCCGCCGAGTTCGAGCGATACAGGCATCAGCTTTTCGGCGGCGGCATGCGCGAGCGCGCGGCCGGTGGTGGTACCGCCGGTAAAGGCGACCTTGCGCACCTTCGGGTGCCTGACGATCGCATCGCCCACGATCGAGCCCTTTCCGGGCAGGACGCTCACCACACCCTTGGGCACGCCCGCCTGTTCGCAGATGCGGCCGAGTTCGAGCGCAAGCAGCGGCGTGATCTCGGCGGGTTTGAGGATGACTGCGCACCCCGCGGCAAGCGCCGGCGCGAGTTTCTGCGCTTCGCTTGCGATCGGCGAGTTCCATGGTGTGATTGCGGCTACCACGCCCATCGGGTCGTTGATGCTGAAGGTGAGGAAATCGCCGCGTGGCGGGGTGATGGTTTCCTCGAGCGTCTCGCAGGCGGCGGCGAAGAACTGGAAGGTGCCCGCGGCGCTTGCCACGAGCGCACGGGTTTCGGTGATCGGCTTGCCGTTGTCGCGCCGCTGCATCTGCGCGAGATCTTCCGAACGCTCCCGGATCAGGCCGGCGATGCGGTGCAGGATGCCGGCGCGCTCGTGCGGCTTGATGTCGCGCCAGTTGGGCCGGCGCCAGGCGGCGTCCGCGGCTTCGATCGCCTCGTTGGCGTCTTCCGCGGTGGCGGCGGTGAGTTCCGCGTTGACCGTGTCATCGGCCGGGTAGCGGGTGGCGTACACCTTGCCTCGGCCGGCGCGCCATTCGCCGCCGATGAATATGGGTTGAACGTCGCTCATTGAGTGTCTCTCAGATGATCATGCTGGATACGCGGTTGAGAAGGATGCGCGCGGCACTGTAGGCAGCGAGCGCGGAGGTCTTGGGGTTGTCGGCGAGCGGCCTGCCCGAGATGGTGATCTCGAGTTCGCCGAATGCGCCGCGTGCCTTGACGTTGTGGATGTTCTGGGTGACGCCTGGATCGGCGATCAGCGTCGCGCGGGTGCGGTCCAGGCCAAGGCCTGCGAGCGACACGGTGGCCGCGACGTTCGCGTTTTTGGGGAACATGCGCGCGGCTTCGCCCGCAGTGCCTTCGAAAATGATCGTTGCTTCCTTCAGTGTCTTGAGGTCGCAAATCTTTTCGGCCGGCGTGCCTTCCCAGCCGATCGGCGGCTTGCGCCCGGTGTAGATCACCTCGTCCAGCCCACCCACTTTTGCGGAGGCGATCGCGTCGATGCCGGCGATTGCGCCCGAGATGAGCGTGAGTTGTGCGCCGCCGCGGCGCGCGGCTTCTTCGAGCGTCTGCGCGAGTCCGGCTTCGGCGAGCGAGCCCACCGAGGCAAGCGCCACATCCCAGCCGCGCCCGAGAATTTCCGGCACCACGCTTTTCACCGCGGCGTGGCCGGCGCATTCGATCACGTAGTCGGGCCGGCCTTCGAATTCGGCAAGCGAGGAAATCACCTTGATGCCGGGCCCCACCGCCGCCTCGATCGCGGCCTTCGCCTGCGGGATATCGAGGATGTGGGTGATTTTCACCCTTGAATCGCCTGCAATCCGTTTCAACACTTCGCGGCCGATGGCACCGCCGCCGATCATCAGTACGTTCATTTTCGTTTTCCTTTGGACGGTGGTGCGATCAGGCCTTGGCCGCTTCCTTGCGAACCGGCGGTCCCGCGAACGCAGTCGCGAAGTTGCCGATGGACTTCATGTCCACCTCCACTAGTACCGGGCCCTTTTCGGCGACCGCGGCCTTGAGGGCTGCAGCCATGTCGGCGGTCTTGCTCACCTTCTTATAGGAGAGCT
>CANIEV010000064.1 GCA_947466535.1 Betaproteobacteria bacterium | reverse complement strand
GTCGGCCAGCCGCACCGGCTGCGCCACCTGCGCCGCGCGCTTTCGCACATCGTGCAAAGCGGGCGGGCCTGGATTGCGACGCCCGGGGAGATTCTCGATCACTACGTGACTGCCACCGGCGGATAACTCCGACCCGGAGAATTGCGAAAATTAGCAACCGAATTGGCGTATTTCCTTCGCCGATACTGGATATAAAAACGGCAAAGTGCGCAATTCAAGGATACGACTGAAGCTGGCGGGAAACTAGGGAATCGCTGATCAAGTCCAATGTCGAGGCTTGAAGGTTCAGCGTTCCCTCTGAAATGGGGGAGTTACGAGGGGGCGTAGCCCCCTTGTTCAGTGGCTCACTAGGGCTTGACCTCGTCAGGTTTGCCACTGTTGCCCGGCAGCCGTCGCCAAAGCCGGCCGATCAGGTGCTCGATGTCGTCCACGTAGGCATACACCACCGGAATCACCAGCAGGCTGAGCAGGGTGGAGGTGATCAGGCCGCCGATAACCGCAATCGCCATCGGGCTGCGGAAGGACGAATCCGCCGCGCCGCTGCCGATCGCGATCGGCAGCATGCCCGCACCCATCGCGATCGTGGTCATCACGATCGGGCGGGCGCGCTTGTGGCAGGCATCGAGCAGCGCCTCCATGCGCGACATCCCGTGCTCGCGCCGCGCCATCACCGCGTATTCCACCAGAAGGATCGAATTCTTGGTGGCGATGCCCATCAGCATGATCAGGCCGATGAGCGAGGGCATCGACAGCGCCTTGCCGGTCGCCAGCAGCGCGACGAAGGCGCCGCCAAGCGACAGCGGCAGCGCGGCAAGAATCGTCACCGGCTGCAGCACATCGTGGAACAGCAGCACCAGCACGATGTAGATGCACAGCACGCCGGTCAGCATCGCAAGCCCGAAGCTCGCGAAGAGTTCGCCCATGACTTCGGCATCGCCCACCGTGGTCTGGCGCACGCCCGGGGGCAGGTTGTTGAGCGAGGGCAACGCCAGCGCCGCTTCCGCCACTTCGCCCAGCGGCTGGCCGGAGAGCTCGATCTCGAAGTTCACATTGCGCGAGCGGTCGTAGCGGTTGATCACCGCCGGGCCGCTTGCGAGTTCAAGCGTCGCCACCTGTCCGAGCATCACCGGCGGCGCGCCCGGGCGCGAGCCCGGCACCGCAAGACGCTCGAGCGCGGCAAGGTCGCGCCGTGCCTCGGGTGCTAGACGCACCACCACCGGCACCTGCCGTTCGGCGAGATTGATCTTGGGAAGCGCGATGTCGTAGTCGCCCACGGTCGCGATGCGCAAGGTCTCGCCGATCGCAGCAGTAGTGATGCCGAGATCGGCCGCGCGGGGGAAATCGGGCCGGGCTGCGAGTTCCGGGCGCACGAGTGCCGCGCTGGAGGCGATGCTGCCGATGCCCTGCAGGGTGCGCAGGTCGCGTTCCACTTCGGCGGCGGCGGTGGCGAGCGACTGGGGGTCATCGCCGGTGAGAACCAGAATGTATTTCTCGCCCGAGCCGCCGAGGCCGACCTTGATGCGCACGCCCGGCAGCGCGCCGAGCGCATCGCGCATCTGCTGCTCTATCACCTGCCGTCGCATCGGGCGTTCGCTGCGCGGCGAGATCTTCACCGTGAGTGTGGCCATGCGAACTTCTGCCAGGCCGGGAGGCGCGAACGGGTCGGTGCCGGCCGCCCCGCCACCGATCGTTGTGTAGACGGTCTTCACATGCGGCAGGTCCGCGATCAGCGCGCGCGCGCGCTCGGCCGCGTCGCGGGTGCGCGCAAGCGTCGCGCCCGGTGGCAGCTCCACATGCACCTGCGTCTGCGAATGGTCGTCCGGCGGGATGAAGCCGGTGGGCAGCAGCGGGATCAGCGCCACCGATCCGGCGAAGAACGCGCCCCCGGCGAGCACGGTGAGGATGCGATTGGCGAGGCACCAGCCGGCAAGCCGCATGTAGCCGCGCATCAGCGCGCCGTCGGTCGCGTGCGCCCCGCCCGCGCGAAGCAGGTAGGCTGCCATCATCGGCGTGAGCATCCGCGCCACCAGAAGCGAGGCGAACACCGCGAGCGACGCCGTCCAGCCGAACTGCTTGAAGAACTTGCCCGCGATGCCGCTCATGAACGCGGTGGGCAGGAACACCGCGATCAGGGTGAAGGTGGTCGCCACCACCGCGAGGCCGATCTCGTCGGCCGCATCCGACGCAGCCTGCAACGGGGACTTGCCCATGCGAAGGTGACGCACGATGTTCTCCACCTCGACGATCGCATCGTCCACCAGTACGCCCACCACCAGCGACAGCGCAAGCAGCGTCACCACGTTCACCGAGAAGCCGAGCGCGTACATGCCGATGAAGGCGGGGATTACCGACAACGGCAGCGCCACCGCCGAAACAAAGGTGGCACGCCAGTCGCGCAGGAACAGCCAGACCACGACGACTGCGAGCAGTGCGCCCTCGTAGAGCAGCCACATCGAGCCGTCGTATTCCTCCTCCACCGGCGTAGCGAAGTCGAACGCCTCGGTGAGTTCGAGGCCGGGCGTGGTCTGTTTCAGCGCGGCAAGCGCGGCGCGCACGCCGCGGCCGACCTCGACCTCGCTCGCGCCGCGGCTGCGCGATACCTCGAAGCCCACCACCGGTTTGCCGTTGAGCAGCGCGATCGAGCGCTGCTCGGCCACGGTGTCGGCGATGCGTGCGACCTGGTCCAGCCGTACCCGCCGGCCATCCGAGAGCGGGATGTCCATCGCCGCGAGCTCCGCCGCGGTCTGCACATTGCCAAGCGCACGCACCGGCTGCTCGCCGCCCGAGAGATCGGTGCGGCCGCCGGGGCTTTCCTGCTGCACCTGGCGCAGCCGCCGCGACACGTCGGCCGCGGTGGTGCCGAGCGACTGCAGTTTCAGCGGATCGAGCGCGACGCTCATCTCGCGCGAGACGCCGCCCACGCGCGACACCGCGCCCACGCCGCGCACCGCGAGCAGCTTGCGCGAGAGCGTGTTGTCCACGAACCAGGACAGCGCCTCCTCGTCCATCTCGGGCGAGTAGATCGCATACGCGAGCACCGGTTGTCCTGCGATGTCGAGCTTGCTCACGATCGGGTCGCGCAGGTCGCCCGGCAGGTCGGCGCGCACCCGCGACACCGCCGAGCGCACGTCATCCAGCGCCTCCTGCGGCGGCTTTTCCAGACGGAATTCGGTGGTGACGGTGACGCCGCCGTCCTGCACCTTGGTGTAGATGTGTTTGACTGCCTGCAGCGTCGCGATCGAGTTCTCGATCTTGCGCGCGACATCCGTTTCCAGCTGCGAAGGCGAGGCGCCGGGCAACGAGGCGGAGACGATGATCGTCGGCAGGTCGAGATCGGGGAAGTTCTGCACCTTCATCGAACTGAAGGCGAGCAGGCCGGCGAGCGTGAGCAGCACGAAGGCCATCAGCGCCGGCACCGGGTTGCGGATCGACCATGCGGAGAGATTCATCGCGCGGCCCTGCCTGAAATGACGATTGCGCTCGCGATCATTTCGCTGATCACTTTGCAACCACACGCACCAGATCGCCGTCGGCAAGGAAGGCGGCGCCCGAGGCGACCACGCGTTCCTCGCCCTTGAGCGGCGTGCCGATCACCTCGACCTGCTCGCCCGAGCGGCGGCCAAGCTGCACCTTCAGGCGCTTGACGCGGTTGTCTGCGCCAACGGTGAAGAGATAGGAAAAACCATCGCGAAGCGAAATGGCTTCGAGTGGCACGGTGATCGCCGCGGCGCGCCCGGTGACGAATTCGCCGCGCGCGAACATGCCCGGCTTGAAGCCGCCGCTGCGCATCGCCGCCACCGGCAGGTCCACGTACACCAGCGCATTACGCGTCTGCGCATCCACCGTCGGCGCGATCATCCGCAGCCGGCCCTCCGCCACCGCGCCGGTGGGCGAGACGACGCGCACCGGCTGGCCTGAGCGCAGGCGCGCGAGCTCGGAGGAGGTGACTTCCGCCCGCCATTCGATGCGATCGCCGCGGATAAGGCGGAACAGCTCCTGCCCTTGCGGCAGCACCGCGCCTTCGGTGGCGCTGCGCGAGGAGATTGTCCCCTCGTCGGGTGCGACCACCGTTGCGTGTTTGAGGCGCAGTTCCTGCGCGAGCAGCTGCGCGCGAAGCAGCAGCACCCGCGCGTCCGCGGTCTTCTCCGCGGTCAGCAGTTGCGAGATCTGTTGCTGGCTGAGCGCGCCGCTGCCCTGCACCTCGCGCGCCCGCACCGCGTTCTGCCGCGCATCCGCGGCGGCGGCTTCGCCCTCGGCGAGGCTCGCTCGCGCCTGCGCGAGGTCCGCCTCGACGCTGTCGGTGGCGAAGTTCGCGAGCACCTTGCCGCGGCTCACCGTGTCACCCACGTTGACGTGCACGCGCTCGATGCGCAGACCGCCGGATTCGGCGCCGATGCTTGCCTCCTGCCAGGCGGCGATGCTGCCGGTGGCGGCAACTTGCAGCGGCAGGTCGGCGCGCGCCGGCTGCACGGTGGTGACGGTGAGTGCGGGACGGGCGGTGGATTTTGCGTCCTGGGCCTTCGTTGCCTCGGCGGCGAGGCTGCCGGTGGCGATCAGGGCAAGCAGGGCGAGTGCGACGCCCTGCAGCGTGTGGCGGGTGTTCAGGGGCATGGCGGGCTTCGGTTCTTGTCGTGTCATCGGTTGTTCGCAGGTTTTCATTGCGGGGACGTGAAGTGACGGTGGGTCAGCGCGCGGCGAGCGCAGCCTCGCGGTCCCAGCCGCCGCCGATCGCGCGATACAGCGAGATCCAGGCCGCGACGCGTTCCTGTTCAAGTGAGGTGAGCGCCGCATCGCCCGCGATCGACAGCCGGCGCGCGTCTTCGAGTTCCACGAGGCTCGCCAGCCCCGCGCGGTATTTCGTGTCCAGCGCGGAAAGATTGCTGCGATAGCCGCTCGCGGCGGTGGCGGTGTCGGCGCTGCGCTCGGCGGCGCTCGCAAGGCGCACCAGCGCCTCTTCCACTTCGCGCACTGCACCGCGCACCCGGGTGCGATAGTCGGCTTCGGCCGCGGCGAACTGCGCGCGTGCTGCATCGACGTTCGCCGCGCGCCTACCGCCATCTAGCAGCGGCAGGAGCAGCGACGGGCCGATCGACCAGGTCGTGAGACCGAGCGTCGGCCCGCTGTTGATCGCGATGCGGGTCGGCAGGATGTTGCCTGCGAGCGTGAGTCGGGGATAGCGGTCGGCATCCGCGCGGCCGATCTCGGCACTCGCGGCGGCGACGCGGCGTTCCGCCGCTGCGATGTCGGGCCGCTGCGCGAGCGCGCGCGCCGGCACCGACTCGACGCGAAAGCGCGCGGGTTCCGGCAGGCGTGAGGCACCGCTCTCGGCCGGGGAAAGCAGCTTGCGCAGCGCCGGTTCGTGCATCGCGGTGAGCGCGACCAGACCTTTCACCAGCAGCTCGCACTGCGAGCGGCGCTGGGTGAGCGCGGCGGCGGCCTCCGCGGCGGAAGCACGCGCGAGTGCAACAGCAGCGTCGGACTGCAATCCCGCCTTTCCTGCCGCTTCGATCGCGCGGGTGCTGGCCGAGCGCGAACGCGCATCGGCCTCGGCCTGCGCCGACTGGATCGCGCAATACCGGATGTTGAGATAGGTGTTCGCGACTTCGGCGGCGAGCGACACCCGCGCCTCGTGCCACTGCGCAATGTTGGCCTCGTACTGCGCGCGTGCCGACTCGCGCTGGCGCGCGAGTGCGCCGAAGAGGTCGATCTCCCAGCTCGATTGCAGCCCGAGCTGCGTCTGGCTGCGGTAGGCGAGCGGCCCGCCAAGCGTGAACGCCGCGCGGTTGATCGAGCCGGCGATATCAAGGCTGGGGTGCGCGGCGACGCCCGCGGCAATCAGGTCCGCGCGCGAGCGTTCGATCGCCGCGGCCGCCTGGACCAGCGTGCCGCTCGCGGCCTGCGCCGCGGCGATCAGCGCATCCAGCGCCGGATCGCGAAACTGCGACCACCATTCGGCGAGCCGCTGCGGGCTGCCCTCGTGTGGCGCGGGAATGCCGGCGATATCGGCTTGCGGCGCCTGCCACGCAGCGGCGGCGGCGCGCGCATCGGGCGGCGTGTAATCGGGGCCGGAATTGCCGAAGAGGCCGGCGCTGCAGCCGGCAATGAACGGCAGTGCGGCGACCGGCAGCAGGACCCGGCCGAACAGTGCGCGGGGTGGCAAGCGTGCCGGAATACGGAGCAAACGGGACAGCAGGGCAAAGCGGGCCGGAACGGCGGGCGGGCACGGGTTCATGCCGCCCCCAGTCCGGGCGCGCAGCGTCGGTTGGACACGGCGGGCCTGTTCTGAAAAAAGGGGTGCCGCGACCTTAGACGGGCGCGGAAAACCGGTCAAGCCCGATAACGAGAGTGCTGCACCGGTTTCGTGCGGACTGCAGGGTAATTGCGAAAATTAGCAACCGAATCGTCTCCTTTCACTTGCGGATGCTTGGCCTGTAAATGGCAATCTGCGCAATTTTCGCAGGCAGCTGAATCGCGCCGGTATCTGCTTCAGGCGACTTCCCGGAACAACCGACCCCAGCCGGTGACGCGTTTCGGGTTGACGCCTGCGAGCTTGAGCGACTTCCACACTACGGTGGAGATGGTGTCGTAGATCGGGATACCGAGTGCGGCCTCGAGTTCGGCGGCGAGCGGCGCGCCACGCAGGTTGGTGCAGAACACGGTGATGGCGTCGGGCTTGTCCTTCGCCACCTCGCGGATTAGGGTGCGGATCTGATCGGTGGTGACTTCGGAGAAGCTGAAGTTGTCCTGGATGCGCAGGTGGCGTTCGCCTGAACAGGCGAAGCCGTGGCTGGCGTAGTTGGCGATGATCTTTTCCTGCACGTCGTCGCGGTAGGGCGTGACCAGAGCAGGGAGCGGTGGCCGGTCGCAATCATTCGAAGGGCCCAGAGAATGTGCATGTACGCGTCCCGCACGACGGCAGGAATCAGCTTGGTTTCATGAATCAAAAAAAAGGCGGTGCGGGTTGCGTGGGCGACGACTGGATACAATCACGGCGATTGTCCGGTACGAGGTTTGGGTTACATGGATCAAATTGTTCAGATTCCAGGGGGCATCAGAATGGCAATTCGCTCAGTCGCGCCGCGGTCTGTCGTCCTTACCAGAGGTCTACCGTGCCGGCCATGATCGTGGCGCAAGGTCACACACCTGCGCCCGCGTTGTCGGTCGCATGACGATGGGAGAGCGCGCGGCGCGGATCGCGCCCGCGGCGGAGCGCAACAAGGACCCGATCCTCGAGATGCTGAAGCGGGTCTTGCCCGCCCCGGGCCTTGTGCTCGAGATCGCGAGCGGCACCGGTCAGCATGCGGTTCATTTTGCGCAGGGGCTGCCGAATGTTCAATGGCAGCCGAGCGATCCCGACGAGGCATCGCGCGAGTCGATCGCTGCATGGCGCGAGAAGGCGGGCCTGCCGAATCTGCTGCCGGTGATCGAGCTGGACGTCCGCCGTACGCCCTGGCCGGTGGCGAGCGCGGCGGCGATCGTCTGCATCAACATGATCCACATCTCGCCGATCGCCTCGACCCACGGTCTGCTCGATGGTGCGGCTCGGCTGCTGTCCGCGGGCGGGGTGCTGGTGCTGTACGGGCCGTACAAGCGCGGTGGCGTACACACCGCGCCGAGCAACGAATCGTTCGATATGCAACTGAGATCGCAGAACCCCGAATGGGGCGTGCGCGATCTGGAGCGGGTGATCGAACTCGCGGCGGAGCGCGGTCTTGCGTTCGACGAGGTGGTGGAGATGCCGGCGAACAATCTGTGCGTGGTATTCAGGCGTACCCCCTGAGCAGCGCGCCTGCGCTGCGTACCCCCCTGAGCAGCGCGCCTGCGCTGCGTACCTCCCAGGCCGTGCGTCGTCGCTGCCTATAGCCCAACGTCATAAAAGTGGTGCCATAATCTCCGCACCACGTTTCGGTGCATCCGGCGTCTGAGGGGAAGGGCGGAAGCGCGTCGTAGTCCGGCGGCCCTCGCACGGCGCGGATGCTCCATACCGGAGACAGCATGCTCATCGGTCAGCGCGAAGCCTTGCGCGAAATTGCGCCCCACGTCAGGTCGAGCACCGCGATCGGACTCGCATTCTTTTTCTATGACATGGCGCTCTACTGGGGCGGTGTCGCCGGCGCGATCTTCCTGCCCGATCTCTGGATGAAGCTTGTTGCCGCGACGATCGCGGGCTTCAAGCTGAGCGCGTTCAAGACCCTCGGCCACGATGCCGCGCACGGTTGCCTGGTTCGTGGCAGGCGCCTGAACTGGCTGCTCGGCGTGATCGTGTACGCGCCCTGTTTCTACAATTACCGCATGTGGGTGTACGACCACCATGTCGGCCATCACCCGCACACCAATGGCCCGATCAAGGACACCTACACGCCCTTCACCAAGGCCGAGTTCGATGCCCTGCCGCTGTGCCGACAGTGGATGGAGCGCCTCTACCGCGGCCCGAACGTGATCGGCTGGTCGCTCTATTACCTGATCGAGCGCTGGTGGGACATGAAAATCTTCCCGCGCAGCCACATGCCGAAAAAACACCGGGATGCGGCCTGGCCGCATTTCTGGTTTCTCGTCGCCTACGGCATCGTGTTCTACGGCGCGCTCGCGATGGCGCCCGCCTACAGCAACATGAGCGCGGCGGGCGCGATCCTGGTCGCGGGTGTCTATCCCTTCCTCGTGTTCATGGCGGTCACCGGCTGGGGCCTGTACCTGCAGCACACGCATCCCGACGCCGCCTGGGTGCGCGGCAGCGACGAGGAGAACAAGATCTACTACGACCGCGGCGAACTGCTGTCGGTGCACTGGGTGTTCCCGCGCTGGTTCGGCAAATTCACCCATGACGTGATGGACCATCCGGTGCATCACCTGCATCCGCGCATTCCCTGCTACCGGCTGCGTGTGGCGCAGGCGAAGCTGAACGAGCTGCTCGGCGAACACGCGCTCGTCGAGAAGTTCACCTTCAAGTCCTTCCTGCACACGATGCGCGCCTGCAAGCTCTACGATTTCGAGAATCATCGCTGGCTGGATTTCGACGGCAAGCCGACCACCGGCACCACGCGCATGTTCCGCAGCACGGTGAATGAACTTCGTGCCCCGCAGGTGAAGGCGGCGGCGGTCAACACCGACGCGTTGCTTGAAGCAGCCTGAAAGGCTGCGTTTGCTGCGGTTGCCGACAAAGGGGCCCGGAGGCTAAACGCTGATCACCCGATCCGGCACAAAGCCGGTCGTCTCGTGCGGGTAGCCGCGCGGATTGCACACTACCCGCGTGCCATGCACGTGATAGTCGAAGGCGGTGTGGGTGTGGCCGTGGATCCAGAGTTCGGCCTTTCCCATCAACCGGTCCAGATCCACGATGAAGCCCGGGTTGGCCGGGTGGTTCTGGTACGCAGGCGCGATCGAGCGCGGATGCGGCGCGAAGTGCGTCATCACCACGGTGGGGCCGGCGTGGCGTTCGTCCAGTTTCGCTTCCAGCCAGTGCAGGTGCCGATTACAAAGCCCGATCGCGTCCTCGGGGGCGAACGCGCGTTCGCCGCGGCGGATCAGCTTGTGGTCGGGATTGCGCGTGCGGCTGGCTTCGATCGACGCCGCGCGACGATCGTGCGGTCCGAGCGAGTAGTCGGTCCAAAGTGTGCAGCCGAGAAATCGAACGCCGTCGATGACGCGCTCGGTGCAGTCGAAGAGAAACAGCCGCTGGTCGTCCGCGGTGGACGCGAGCGCCGCCTCCGTCTGGTCGAAGTCGGCCTCGTAGGCTTCGTGGTTGCCCGCGAGATACAGCACCGGCTGGGGAAAGCTTTTTCTCGCCCAGTCCATGCCGCGGGTGCCGTTGTCGATATCGCCCGCGAGGATCACCAGATCGGCATCGGTGACCGGTGCGTCGAAGGGGGCGACCTCGAGATGCAGGTCGGAAAGTATGTGCAGTCGCATGATGCGGCGAAGTTTATCGCAGCCCCCGCGGCCGCCGGTGCTGGCCCGTCGTGATCAGACAGCGCGTTCCATCACGAAGTTCAGCAGTGTCGCGCCGTTGCGGCCAAGGTGCTGCTCGCTCACGACGCGAAATCCGCGATTGATGAAAAAACCGCGCCCGCTGATGGTGGATTCGGTGACAAGTGTCTTTATCTTCTGCGCCTTGGCCCAGATGATGATCCGGTTGAACAGCAGGGCTGCAACGCCCTGACCCTGGATGTCGGGGTGAACAAACATCAGATCGACATAGCCGTCGGGCTCCACGCGGGCGAAGCCTGCTATCCGGCCCTGTTCCTCGCAGACCCAGGTCTGGCCCGAAGCGAAGCGCTTTTCCCACATTGCCCGATCCGGCACCTCCGGCGCCCATGCCTCGATTTCCTCGGGCGTGTAGTCGCGCGAGGCAGTCTCGTGCACCGCGCGCTGGAAAACTTCCAGGACCGCATCGAGGTCGGCCGGGCGGTAGTTTCGAATTTGCATGGAGCGGGGAGACCCTTCGTTGTGAATGAATCAGTGGCGGAATCGGCTGCCTGCGGAACCTGGATCAGTTGCTCAACCGGCAAGCTTTTCCTCCGCCAATTCCTGAACATTCTCTGTGAAACTGCCCGGCGGGCGCGGGAAAGCGGTCGATCGGCGTACAAAACTGGTGCATCATCTCCTGTGAACCGGCACCCGGCAGTGACATCCGGTTATCATTCGAGGGTATCGTCCCGCACCTGTACCGGGCGCGCGAAGGAACCACCGCTGCCCGATCATAGCGCACGCGGCGCTTGGGCCTGCCAATTCGCTGATCGCACGGCGGACCTCCGGCAGCACGGGCCGGGCTTGTGAAGTCAGCATCAGCGCCTGCGTTTTTTCTGCAGGTTGGCCGCGATTCGCAGGCGCAGCGCGTTGAGCTTGATGAAGCCGGCCGCATCGGCCTGGTTGTAGGCGCCGCCGTCGTCGTCAAAGGTGGAGATCTTCGGATCGAAGAGCGAGTCGGTTTTCGAGCTGCGGCTGGTGACGAGCACTGCGCCCTTGTAGAGCTTGAGCCGGACCGTGCCGTTGACCGTGGCCTGCGATTCGTCGATCAGCTTCTGCAGCAGCAGGCGCTCCGGGCTGAACCAGTAGCCGTTGTAGATGAGGCGCGAGTAGCGCGGCATCAGGTCGTCCTTGAGCGCGAGCACTTCGCGGTCCATGGTGATGGACTCCATCGCGCGATGGCCCTTGAGCATGATGGTGCCGCCCGGGGTTTCGTAGCAGCCGCGGGACTTCATGCCGACGTAGCGGTTTTCCACCAGGTCGAGGCGCCCGATGCCGTGGCGACCGCCCATCTTGTTGAGCGTGGTGAGTACCTGCGCCGGGCTCATTTTCTTGCCGTTGATGGCAACGATGTCGCCCTTGCGGTATTCGAGTTCGACGTGCTCGGCGCGTGCGCTCGCCTTCTCGGGCGAGACGGTGATCCGCCACATGGATTCTTCCGGCTCGTAGGCCGGATCCTCGAGGATGCCGCCCTCGTACGAAATATGCAGCAGGTTCGCATCCATCGAGTAGGGCGCGCCGCCCCCTTTGCGCTTCTTGAAATCCACCGGGATGCCGTGCGTGTCGGCGTAGGCGAGCAGCTTGTCGCGCGAGAGCAGGTCCCATTCGCGCCAGGGGGCGATCACCTTGACGTTGGGCATCAGCGCATAGGCGCCGAGTTCAAAGCGCACCTGGTCGTTGCCCTTGCCGGTGGCGCCGTGCGAGATCGCATCCGCACCGGTCTTGCGCGCGATTTCAACCAGGCGTTTGGCGATCAGCGGCCGCGCGATCGAGGTGCCGAGCAGGTATTCGCCCTCGTACACCGAGTTGGCCCGGAACATCGGGAACACGAAGTCGCGAACGAACTCCTCTCGCAGGTCCTCGATGAAGATGTTGGAGGGCTTGATGCCCATCTTCAGCGCCTTCTTCTTGGCGGGGGAGAGTTCCTCGCCCTGGCCGATGTCGGCGGTGAAGGTCACCACTTCGCAGCTGTAGGTGTCCTGCAACCACTTCAGGATGACAGAGGTGTCCAGACCTCCGGAATATGCAAGGACGACTTTTTTGACTTGGCTCATATCGTGGATGAAAGAAGATTAAACAGCGGAAACGTTCAGCTCTCGACCTTGCCGAGCAGCAGGAATTCAAGAAGTGCTTTCTGGGAATGAAGCCGGTTCTCGGCCTCGTCCCAGACGACCGACTGCGGGCCGTCGATCACATCCGCCGACACTTCCTCGCCGCGATGGGCGGGCAGGCAGTGCATGAACACTGCTTCCTTCTTGGCCACGCGCATCATGTCGGCGTCGACCTGCCAGTCCTCGAAGGCGCGGCGGCGTGCCTCGTTCTCGGCCTCGAAGCCCATCGAGGTCCAGACGTCGGTGGTCACGAGATCGGCGTCGCGCGCCGCGTCCATCGGGTCGCCGAATTCCTCGTAGTGTCCGGTGCCGTACAGGCCGGCGCGCTCGGGCTCGACTTCGTAGCCCGGCGGTGTCGAGACATGCACGTTGAAGTCGAACACCTCGGCGGCCTGCAGCCAGGTGTTGCAGACGTTGTTCGAGTCGCCGATCCAGGCGATCGTGCGGCCCTTTATCGATCCGCGATGCTCGATGAAGGTGTAGATGTCGGCGAGGATCTGGCAGGGATGGTATTCGTTGGTCAGGCCGTTGATCACCGGCACGCGCGAGTGACCCGCAAAGCGCTCGACTATGCCCTGCTCGAAGGTGCGGATCATGACCGCGTCCGACATGCGCGAGATGACCTGCGCCGCGTCCTCCACCGGTTCACCGCGACCGAGTTGCGAATCGCGGGTGTTGAGGTAGATCGCCGCGCCGCCCAGCTGGTGCATGCCCGCCTCGAAGGACAGGCGGGTGCGGGTGGAGGCCTTCTCGAAGATCATGACCAGCGTGCGGTCCTCGAGCGGCCAGTACTTCTCGTAGCGCTTGAAGCGCTCCTTGATCCAGCGGGTGCGCTCGAACAGGTACTCGAACTCCGCCAGCGTGAAGTCCTTGAACTGCAGGAAATGCCTTGGTGCGTGCATGAACGTGGTTCAGCCCCGGGCAGTGGCGGGCTGCGGCTTTCCAAGGAAGGTTTTCACGAGGGAGGCGAGGCGTTCGACGATTTCCTTCGCTTCGGCCTCGGACAGGACCAGCGGTGGCAGAAGGCGGATCACGTTCTCGACCGTGACGTTGATGAGCAGGCCGGCATCGCGCGCGATGTCCACGAGTTCGCCGCAGGGCCGGTCGAGTTCGATGCCGAGCATCAGGCCCATGCCGCGGATCTGTTTCAGCCCGGGTGTTGCGCTTAGCGCAGCGGCCATTCCTTCGCGGATGATGGCGCCGGTCTTCACCGCGTTTTCCATCAGTTTGTCTTCCGCGATGATGTCGAGCGTCGCGAGGGCGGCGGTCGCCGCGAGCGGGTTTCCGCCGAAGGTCGAGCCGTGATTGCCCGGCTTGAACACGTCGGCCGCAGCGCCGTGCGCGACGCAGGCGCCGATGGGCACGCCCGAGGCGAGGCCCTTGGCAAGGGTGATCACATCCGGCATCACGCTGCCGTGCTGGTAGGCGAACCACTTGCCGGTCCGGCCGATGCCGCACTGGACTTCATCGAGCATCAGCAGCCAGCCGTGCTTGTCGCATTCCGCACGCAGCGCGCGCAGGTATTCGAGGGTGGAGACGTTGATGCCGCCCTCGCCCTGGATCGGCTCGACCAGCACCGCAACAACGCTTTTGTCGCGCGCAGCAACGTCACGCACCGCCTCGATGTCATTGAAGGGCACGCGCACGAACCCGGGGACCAGCGGCTCGAAGCCCTTGTGCACCTTCGTGTTGCCGGTGGCCGAGAGGGTGGCGAGCGTGCGGCCGTGGAACGCCTGGTCCATCACGATGATCGAGGGCAGTTCGATGCCCTTGTTGTGGCCATACAGGCGGGCGA
This sequence comes from Betaproteobacteria bacterium, assembly GCA_947466535.1. Classification (GTDB taxonomy): domain Bacteria; phylum Pseudomonadota; class Gammaproteobacteria; order Burkholderiales; family SG8-39; genus CAMBSA01. Next base: position 8,530 of record CANIEV010000064.1, on the reverse strand, counting down.
GTTTGATCGCGGCCTCATTGGCCTCGCAGCCGGAGTTGCAGAAGAACACACGGTCCATGCCGCTGATCGCCGCGATCCTGTCGGCGGCCAGTTCCTGCGCGGTGATGCGGTACAGGTTGGAGGTGTGCATCAGGCGGCCGACCTGCTCGGTGAGAACCTTCGTGAGCTTCGGGTGCGCATGACCGAGCGTGTTCACCGCGATGCCTGCAAGCGCATCGAGGTAGCGCTTGCCCTCGGTGTCCCACACCCAGACGCCTTCTCCGTGGCTGAATGCGACCGGCTGCCGGCCGTAGGTGTTCATCAGATGCGACATGGTGAGTTCCTATCAATCACGCAGCGTTTTCGAGGTGCGCCCCCGGGATAGTGACCCGGTGCGTACGCCGCCAATTAAATCGCCCGGTATAAAACACAAGGGTGGCCGGCGCCACCCTGTGTGATAATTCAAAAAACCTCGAAAATCCAATGTGTTCGCGCTGTTTTCGAACCTCGGGGTGGGCCATGATCTTAGCACAGCCGAATTGAGGGATGGGCGCGCGCCTCGCGGTCTTCAATCAAAAGGGTGGCGTCGGAAAAACGACGACCACGCTCAACCTCGCTGCCGCGATGTCGCGGCGGGGACTGACGCCGCTCGTCATCGACCTGGATGCTCAGGCGCACCTGTCCTCGATCCTCGGCGAGGTGCCATCGAGTTCGCAGAGCATCCATGCGTTCTTTGCCGAAGGCCGCACGCTTGCGAGCCTCGTGCGTCCGACCTCGTTCGGCGGGCAATTGCTTGCATCGCATTCGGAGCTTTTGAAGGTCGACACCATGTTCGGCAAGGGGCCGAATGTGCTGAACCGGCTCAAGGACGGTCTGGACAACGAGTTCCCGGCGCGCCACCCGGTGTTGATTGATTGCTGCCCGATGCTGGGCGTGCTGTCGCTGTCGGGGGTGTTCGCGGCCGAGCGGGTGCTGATTCCGATATCCACCGACTTTCTGGCGGTCAAGGGGGCGCTGTCGCTCGAGAAGACGCTGGGTGCGCTGGAGCATGTATTCAAGCATCGCGTCGAGAGGCGCTATGTGCTGACCCGTTTCGACGGGCGCCGCAGGATGTCGCACGAGATTGCAGGCGATCTCGAAAAGCGCTTCGGGCCAGACCTTTGCCGGACGCGGATTGCGGAGAACGTCGCGGTCGCAGAAAGTCCTTCGGTGGGCAAAGACATCTTCGCGCATGCGCCGCAAAGCCGGGGCGCGACGGACTACGAAGCTCTGCTGGATGAACTGCTGATGAGCGGATTTCTGGAAATCTGAAAAGCTTTATCCGCAGATGAACGCTGATGGACGCCGGTTTTATCCGAGGGATTCTGGAGTTCCGAACCGCAGATCATCTATTTGTTCAGCAGGGAAACGATGTCCTCGAAGCTCGGGGAACCGGTGCGCCGTTCGCCGGGCACGACTACGCAATCGAGTATCTGGCAGTACAGATACATCTGGCGAAGCTTGCGCTCGGCATCGGCCTCGTCGCGCGCCTGGATCGAAAGATTCTCGACCACCAGCCCGTGACGCGTGCGGATACGGAATCCGAATTTGACCATCGATGGCAACTGCATAACGCTCCCTGCGTCAGGCATTTGAGCGAGATATAGCACACTCAGCTTTCAGGTGCAATCGTAGGCGATTGATTGTCGTGATGTTTTTTGTATCTTTCCCGATTGGCAGGTTCGGCGGCACTGCTCTGGCGCCGCGCGCCCGGGAAGTCCTGCCTGCGTACATGGGTATAATCGATCCGACTTCCCCCATGGCCCGCATCCTGAGCTGCCCTCCGCGCGACTATCGCGCTTCCCGCTGCATGAATGGCGCCCGTCGATGACCGCAGAGGCTCCCGAATTCGTGATCAGGGGCGTGACCCACGAAGGCAAGCCGTTTCGCCCGAGCGACTGGGCAGATCGGCTTTGCGGCGTGATGTCGGCCTTTGGTTCGGACGGAAGAATGCAGTATTCCCCGTACGTCCAGCCTGTCACGTCGGCCGGAATCCGTTGCGTGGTGGTCGACAAACGGCTCAAGGACATAGAGCCCATGGCCTACAACTTCCTGCTCAATTTTGCGCGCGACAATGAGCTGCAGACGCGGCCAGGACGGGGCGCGGGGCGGGAGGACGACGGCGAAGCGCCGACCTAGAAATGCAAAAAGGGCGGGGAGTTCCCGCCCTTCTTTATTGCCCGGCGCAGATGCGTGGCCGGAGCCGTGCCGCGGTGACGCCGTTTCAGGCTGTCGCCATTGCCTTGATGCGAGCGGCAAGGCGACTCTTGTGCCGGGCTGCCTTGTTCTTGTGGATGATCTTCTTGTCCGCGATGCGGTCAATGGCGCTCATCGCGATCTGAAGTTCCCGGCCGGCGTCTTCTTTCTTGCCGGCTTCCACGGTCTTGACGACACGCTTGATTGCCGTGCGCAGTTCCGAACGCAGGCTGGTGTTGTGGGTGCGCCGCTTTTCTGACTGGCGCGCCGCTTTGCGCGCCCCTTTGGTGTTGGCCATGATTACCTTGAAGTGGGTATGGGCTGCCGGGTATGGGCTACCGAGCGAAGCCGCAAATTATAGCGGTTTCAGGCATTTCGGGCAAGGCCGGCCCGGGCGCCCGCTATAATTGCCGCATGAATCTGGTGAAGGCGCTTGTCACGGTGAGCGGGATGACGCTCATTTCGCGCATCCTGGGCTATGCGCGCGACACCCTCATCGCCCGTGCCTTCGGTGCCGGCATCGCGACTGATGCATTTTTCGTGGCATTCCGCCTGCCAAACCTGCTCCGCCGGCTGTTTGCCGAAGGGGCGTTCTCCCAGGCCTTCGTCCCGGTGCTCGCGGATATGCGGGCGAAGGAGGGCGTTGACGGCTCCAAGCTCCTCGTCGACCGGACCGCAACCCTGCTTGCGCTGGTCCTCACTCTGGTGACGATCGTCGGAATCATTGCAGCGCCCGCGATCATCTGGCTGAGCGCGCCCGGATTTGCCTCCGATCCGGCAAAGTTTGACCTCACCGTGGCGATGCTGCGCGTCACCTTCCCGTACATATTGTTCATCTCGCTGGTGGCATTCGCGGCGGGCGTGCTGAACACCTGGGGAAAGTTCGCGATACCGGCATTTACCCCGTCGCTGCTGAACGTTTCGTTCATCGTCGGCGCGCTGGTTGGCGCGCCGTATTTCGACCCACCCGCGATGGTGCTTGCCTGGGCAGTTTTCGCCGGCGGGGCGCTGCAGCTGGTGTTTCAGGTGCCCGCGCTTCGGAGGATCGGAATGCTCCCCCGGTGGCGCTTCGATCATCGTGATCCCGCGGTGCGACGTATCCTGACCCTGATGGCGCCCGCCGCCCTGGGCGTATCGGTGGCGCAGGTGAGCCTGCTCATCAACACCATATTCGCGTCGTTTCTCGAAACCGGCAGCGTGTCCTGGCTGTACTACGCAGACCGACTGATGGAGTTTCCCACCGGGCTTCTTGGCGCAGCGCTCGGTACGGTGCTGCTTCCGACGCTTGCCAAGCACTACTCGGAAGGTCGTGAGGCGGAGTATTCGAGGTTGCTCGATTGGGGGTTGCGGCTTGCGGTGTTGTTCGCAGCACCCGCAGCGGTCGCGCTTGCCGTGCTTTCCGCGCCGCTCGTCACCACCTTGTTTCATTACGGTGCCTTCTCGGAGCGCGATGTCTGGATGACGCGCGAAGCGCTGATGGCCTATAGCGTCGGGCTGCTCGGGCTGATACTGGTCAGGGTTCTTGCGCCCGGTTTTTATGCGCGGCAGAACATCGCCACGCCGGTGCGGATTGCCGTGTTTACGCTGGTGGCGACGCAGTTGATGAACCTCGTCTTTGTCGGGGCATTCCGCCATGCGGGGCTTGCGCTCGCGATCGGTCTGGGGGCCTGCATGAATGCGGCGCTGTTGCTCACGATGCTGCGAAGGAAAGGCATATTCGTTCCGCAGCCGGGCTGGCTGGTGTTCGCGCTGAAGACCGCGATCGCGCTCGTGGCGATGGGCTTTGCGCTGCACTTCGCGATGGGGCCGGAGAAATCATGGCTGGAGGCAGGCCTGCTTGCACGTTTGTTGAAGCTCTTCGGGCTCGTCGTCATGGGCGCGGGAGTGTACTTTTCGCTGCTTTGGCTGTTAGGCTTTCGGACGCGCGACTTCCGAAGAACCGACGGTTGATTTCAGGGCCATCACGTGACACCCCATCTGGACAAATTTGCCGAGGTCGTTTCCCGCGATGAGTTCGATCTCGCCCGGGCGAGCCTGTTCGTCGCCCAGGACGAGTATCCCTGTCTCGATGTGGAGCGCTATCTTGGCGAGATCGACCTGATCGCGGACGGTGTGCGCAAGCGTGTGGCCGACGATGCATTTGCGGAACAGAAAATCGTCGCGTTGAATCACTACCTGTTCCGGGATCTCGGTTATTCGGGAAATTTCGATGACTATTACGACCCGAGAAACAGCTATCTCAACGAGGTGCTCGAACGGCGCACCGGCATTCCGCTAAGCCTTTCGGTGATCTATATCGAGGTCGGCCGGCGCATCGGCTTGAACCTTCGCGGGCTTTCGTTTCCCGGGCACTTCCTCGTGAAGCTCGAGATGCGCCGCGGGCAGCTCGTACTCGATCCGTTCCTCGGCGGGGAACCCCAGTCGGAGGCGGATCTCCGGATGCGCCTGGCCAAGGTGCTACCCGCGGACACGGCTGCCCAGACGCCGCTCGACCGCTACCTCGCCGCGGCTACGCCGCGCCAGATCATTGCGCGGATGCTGCGCAACCTGAAGAACATCTACATGACCAAGGCAAAGCGCGAGCAGGCCCTGGCGGTGATGCACCGTATGCTCCTTGTCGTGCCCGAGTCGGTGGAGGAACTGCGCGATCGAGGGATGCTCTACCGCGACCTGGAATGTTTCCAGCCCGCGCTTTCGGATCTGCAGAATTACCTGCGGCGCCGACCCGACGCACCTGACGTAGAGGATGTTCACGCGCTGGTGCTCGAACTTCGCCTTGCCTGCTCTCGCCTGAACTGAAAAGGCGGTGCCGGAATGGTGCGTGCAGCGCTTCGGGTGCGGGCTAAAAGCCGCTATAATTCAAGTCTTTGCGTAGTTCTTTCAAGGTTCCGATGGTCGTTACCCGCGGCCCGGCACGCGCCGGCCTGCCTCCCGCGTTTGCACTGCCTTCCGCACTCACCATAGGCAATTTCGACGGCGTTCATCTCGGGCACCAGGCGATGCTCGCCCGTGTCCGCGAGATGGCGCGCGAGTCCGGCCTTGCAAGCGGTGTGCTCACCTTCGAGCCGCATCCGCGCGAATTCTTCAGCCCGTCCTCCGCGCCGACGCGCCTGACGACCTTGCGGGAAAAGCTCGAGCTGCTCTCAGCACAAGGAATCGACCGCACCCACGTGCAGAGATTCACGCGTGAATTCGCATCGCAATCGCCCGAAGCATTCGTTGAATCGATTCTTGTGGACTCGCTTTCGGTGCGACGCCTGCTCATCGGAGACGATTTCCGGTTCGGTGCCAAGCGCGCCGGTGATCTCGCGTTGCTGGAGAAACTGGCAGCACGCCACGGATTCGACGTCGAGGTGATGCGCACGGTCGAGCGCGGTGGGGCACGGGTGTCCTCCAGCGTCGTTCGTGAGGCGCTGATGCTCGGTGATTTGGTTCGCGCACAGGCCCTGCTTGGCCGTGCATACAGCATGAGCGGCCGCGTGGTCCACGGCGACAAGCTCGGCCGGGAACTCGGGTTCGCCACCGCGAATGTGCAGATGCGTCATAACCGGCCGCCGCTTGCAGGGATTTTTGCGGTCCGCATGCACGGCGCCGGTGATGCTTGCGAGGTGCGGGACGGCGTGGCAAGTCTTGGCGTGCGTCCGACGGTGAAGAGCACTGGGCATCCTGTGCTCGAGGTCCACCTTCTCGATTTCAGCGGCAACATTTACGGTCGCCATGTGCGGGTGGAGTTTCTGCACAAGTTGCGCGACGAGGAAAAGTATCCGGATCTCGAGACGCTGCGCGTGCAGATTGCGCGTGATTGCGAGGCCGCACGTGCTTTCCTGCGTGGTCTGAAAGTGCCGGGCGAGATCCGCCCGGTTAAATCCGTTGTTCAGGGTTCCTGAGGGCACTTCGCCCGGAACCCTCATTTGGAACAAGTCATGTCCGAAGACGCAAAGCCGGCGAAGCGCGACTACAAAGCGACGCTCAATCTCCCCGATACGCCGTTTCCGATGCGCGGAGATCTCGCCCGCCGCGAACCGCAATGGGTGAAGGAGTGGGACGAGGGCAAGCTGTATCGCAGGATTCGTGAAGCGTCGAAAGGTCGGCCGCGCTTTGTCCTGCACGACGGCCCGCCCTACGCCAATGGCGACATCCATATCGGACACGCCGTCAACAAGATTCTCAAGGACGTGATCACCAAGTCGCGCTCGCTTGCGGGTTTTGACGCGGTGTATGTACCCGGATGGGACTGCCACGGCATGCCGATCGAGGTGCAGATCGAGAAGACCCACGGCAAGAACATTCCGGTTGAGAAGACGCAGCAACTCGCGCGTGCCTATGCCACCGAGCAGATTGCGCGCCAGATGAAGGATTTCAAACGCCTCGGGTTGCTTGGTGACTGGGACAATCCGTACCAGACGATGGCGTTTCGCAATGAAGCCGACGAGATCCGCGCGCTCGGCAACTTGCTGGAAAAAGGCTACGTCTACCGCGGCCTGAAGCCGGTCAACTGGTGTTTCGACTGCGGATCGGCTCTCGCAGAAGCCGAAGTCGAGTACATGGACAAGAAGGATTTCGCGATCGATGTCGGCTTTGCCTTCAACGAGCGGGAGAAGATCGCAAAGGCGTTCGGCTTGCCGACGCTGCCTTCTGACAAGGGCTGGATCGTCATCTGGACCACCACGCCCTGGACGATTCCCGCCAATCAGGCGCTGAACGTGCACCCGGAATTCAGCTACGACCTGGTATCCACGTCTCGTGGCCTGCTGATTCTCGCAAGCGACCTGCGCGAGGCGTGCCTGACCCGGTACGGGCTGGAGGGCAGCGTCATCGCATCCTGCAAGGGCGAGGCGCTCGAACTGATCGCGTTCCGGCATCCGTTCTACGACCGCCTCTCGCCGGTGTATCTCGGCGAATACGTCACGCTCGACACCGGCACCGGCATCGTGCATTCATCGCCTGCGTACGGCGTGGAGGACTTTGACTCCTGCCGCCGCTACGGCATGAAGGACGATGACATCCTCACGCCGGTGATGGGAGACGGGAAGTACGTATCCACGCTGCCCTTCTTCGGCGGCATGATGATCTGGAAAGCCAATCCCGAGATCGTCAAGAAGATCGACGAGACGGGGAGCCTGTTCAAATCGGCCCATTACGATCACAGCTACATGCATTGCTGGCGTCACAAGACGCCGATCATCTACCGCGCGACCACCCAGTGGTTCGCGGGGATGGAGTCGGTGCCCGGCTACCGTGGCGTGAAACCTTCACGCAGCTTGCGTGAGACGGCGCTCGCCGGAATCGAGGCGACCACGTTCTACCCCGCATGGGGCAAGGCGAGGCTGCACGGCATGATCGCCAACCGTCCCGACTGGACCCTGTCGCGGCAAAGGCAGTGGGGTGTTCCCATGCCGTTCTTCGTTCATCGCGAGACGGGAGAACTGCATCCCCGAACGCCCGAATTGCTCGAGGCGGTGGCAAAGCGGGTCGAGCAGAGCGGTATCGAAGCCTGGCAGCATGTGCAGCCCGAGGAACTGCTGGGCCAAGAGGCGGGTGCATACGAGAAGATCAAGGACACGCTGGATGTGTGGTTCGACTCCGGGTCGACGCACTTCACGGTTCTTGGCGGGCCCGACGGGCAGAAAACCGGCGCCGGCTCACACGGGAGCGAACTGAAGTTCCCTGCGGATCTGTATCTCGAGGGATCGGACCAGCATCGCGGCTGGTTCCATTCCTCACTGCTGGTCTCCTGCATGATGAACGGCGTGCCGCCCTACAAGGGCCTGCTCACCCACGGCTTTGTCGTCGACGGGCAGGGTCGCAAGATGTCCAAGTCCGTGGGCAATGTGATTGCGCCGCAGAAGGTTTCGGACACCCTGGGCGCCGAAATTCTTCGGCTGTGGGTTGCTTCCACGGACTATTCCGGCGAGCTCTCGATCTCCGACGAAATCCTCAAGCGCGTGGTGGAAGCGTATCGACGCATCCGGAACACGCTGCGCTTTCTGTTGGCGAATATCGCCGACTACGATCCGGAAAAGCACGCGCTGCCGGTCGAGCACTGGCTCGAGATCGACCGATTCGCGCTTGAACTCACGCGCGAGATGCAGGAGCGGGTGAAGGCGGGTTACGAGCGTTACGAATTCCACCCGATCGTGGCCGAATTGCAGACCTTCTGCTCCGAGCGTCTGGGCGCCTTCTATCTGGATATTCTGAAAGACCGCCTGTACACCGCCGGCACGGACTCCGCGTCGCGCCGCTCCGCGCAGAACGCCCTCTGGCACATCACCCAGGCCTTGCTTCGCCTCATGGCGCCGATTCTGTCGTTCACCGC
>CANIEV010000063.1 GCA_947466535.1 Betaproteobacteria bacterium | reverse complement strand
ATCTTTGCTACGACAACGAAGGCTATGGCAACACCGGGCAGCAGAGTTCGAGCGCGACCCCGCATGCGGCGCGCACGGCCACCAGCGCGGGCGGGAACCCCGGCGAAAAAAAAGACCTGTTTGCGATCTGGGCGGCGCACAAGCCGGCGTATGTCGCAACCGTCGTCGGCGCGGAACCTCTGGATCTCGCGAAAAAGATCCAGCATGCGGCAAGCCTGAAGGGTCCGCGGTTGATCATTGCGCTCGCGCCCTGCCCCACCGGCTGGGATTACGATCCGAAGGACTCGGTGGACATCGGCCGGCTCGCGGTGAAGACCGGCATCTGGCCGCTCAAGGAAACCATCGACGGGCATGTGGTTCACACCCGCATCCCGAAGCCGCGCCTGCCGGTTGAGGAATACCTCCGGCTGCAGGGGCGCTTCGCGCACCTGTTTTCGCCGACGAAAAACGAGGCGGAGCTCGCCGCGATACAGGCGAAGGTCGACGCGTACTGGAAGGGGATCGAGTAGCTTCCGAGCGGCTTGAGGGGCGAGCGTCCTCGGGCTTTCGGAGTCCGTAGCAGCGCGCCTATCCCGCGGCGAGGCGCGCCAGCCGTGCCCGCCACGCAGGCAGCACCGCGGGATTCCTGCAATGCACCGGCGGTTCGCCCACGAGGATGTTGCGGATGTTGGCGATCGCGGTGGGCACCATCGCGTCCATCAGGTCGCGCGTGTGCCCGACCATGTGCGGGGTAAGGATCACGTTGTCGAGGGCGCGAAGCGGGCTGTCCTTGGGCAGCGGCTCGACCGCGAAGGTGTCGAGCGCCGCGCCCGCAATGCGCTTGTCCGCAAGCGCGCGGATCAGCGCGGGCTCGTCGATCACGTCCCCGCGCGCGGTGTTGATGAGATAGGCCTCCGGCTTCATCAGCGCGAATTCGCGCTCGCCGATCATGCCGCGCGAACCGGCGTTGAGCGACACATGCACGCTCACGAAATCGGACGACTTCAGCAGCGTATCAAGATCGACAAGGCGCACGCCCGCGGGCATGTCTTGGGCCTTCGCGCGCGGGCTGTGGACCAGGATGTCCATGTTGAAGCCCGAGAGCAGGGCTACGACGCTTTGCGCGATGCGCCCGAAGCCGACGAGGCCGACGGTGCGGCGCTTCATCATGCGCGCCCACATGCCATCCGAGGGCGGGCGTGGCAGGTTGTCGCGCAGCGACTGCTCGGTGCGGCGCACGCCGTAGCCGAGCATCATCATGAACATCACCGTCGCCTCGGCCATGCCGAGGAAGTTTTCCTCGAGCGCGCCGTTGCCGATGATGAGCCCGAGTTCGGCAGCTGCTTCGAGGTCGATCGTGTCCACGCCGATCGCCGCGTTGACGATGCCGCGCAGCCGCGGCGCGGCGAGCATCACCTCGCGCGAGCACACCGAGCGGCTGGAGAACATCATCACTTCGATGCGGCCAAAGAGCGCATCCAGGCTGGCAGGCTCATGCACGAGGCGCTTGCCGGGGGTGGGCTCCGGTCCGCGGATTACCTCGATGCCTTCGGCTTCGAGTCCCTGCTGGATGCTGTCCAGCAGTTTCGTCTGCATGAAGTCACGGCAGATGTAGACGGTTCGGCGGGGCATGGTTCGCATCCGGTAATGGCGGGGATGTGCATTATCGGTGAAGCCGGAAGGAGGGGTGAAGCGATGTGCGCGGTTAGCGGAGAACTATTCCGAATCCGGTATTGAAATCGCCTGCTATCAGGCGCAGGTGAAGGGGCTTAAAAATTAAAGTATGAAATTTATCCCCGGCACGGGGCCGGGGACAGGCGCGACGGGAGCGCCTTGGCCGATCGCCTACGCGTAGGAATTACGAACGCCCTAGGCGTAGGGATTACGAACGCCTTAGGCGTAGGGATTACGAACGCCTTAGGCGTAGGACCGGAGCCGGTTGGAGAACTCGGCCAGCGGCGAGATTCCGCTTGATTCGGCGCGCTTGCACCAGTCGCGCAGGTGCGCGACGACCTGGTCACGCGATTCGAGCGAACGGCCCCACAGCGACATCAAGTCGCGGCGCATGGCGTACATCGCGGCCAGCACCTTTGATGTGGCGAGAGCCTTCTCCAGGCGCGCGCGCTCCTCGTCGCTCAGGGTCTTCTCGTCGCGGTTGAAAAGCGAGGCCACGCCACCGAGCGCTGCTGCTGCCTCGGCGCTGAGGCGGGAGTTCTCCTGCGAAATCGCGGACTCGAGCGAGTCGCTGAAGCGCGCGAGCACGTCGTAGCGGTTGACGATCACCGAGTTGAGCAGACGCTCGTCGACTTCCGCGCGGACTTTCCCGAACGAGGGCACCGGCGCGATGTATTTCACTTTCGCCAGGCCGAGCGTCTCGAGGATGCGGATGTACAGCCAGCCGATATCGAACTCGTACCATTTGTACGAGAGCCGGGCCGAGGTCGGATAGGCGTGGTGGTTGTTGTGCAGTTCCTCGCCGCCGATCAAGAGGCCAAGCGGCCCGATGTTGGTGGACCAGTCGCCCACCGCCCAGCTGCGATAGCCCCAGAAGTGGCCCACGCCGTTGATCACACCCGCCGCCCAGAACGGAATCCATGCAATCTGGGTGATCAGGATCAGTGCGCCCGGCACGACGCCGAACACCAGAATGTCGATCGCGCCCATCAATGTCAGGCCGAGGATCACATGCTTCGAATAGATATTGCTCTCGAGCCAGTCGTCCGGCGTGCCGTGGCCGAAGCGCTCGATCATGGCCTTGTCCGTCGAGGAGCGCACGTAGTGGATCACGCCACCGAACAGGATGCTGGGGAGGCCGTGAATCTGCGGGCTGTGCGGGTCGTCCGGCATATCGCATTTGGCGTGGTGCTTGCGGTGCACAGCCACCCATTCTTTCGTCACCATGCCGGTGGTGAGCCACAGCCAGAGGCGGAAGAAATGGCTCGGAATCGCGTGCAGGTCCAGCGCCCGGTGCGTCTGGCAGCGGTGCAGGAAGATGGTGACGCAGGCGATGGTTATGTGCGTGAGAATCAGTGCGGCAATGACATAGCCCCACCAGGGAAGATCGAGAAGTCCGGAAAAGAGAATATTCATGTGTTCCATTATAGGCGCTGTGCTCCGTACAAACCGTGACAGACTTGTTGCGCAATGGTTCCCGAAAACTGCACTTTGGGCTTGATCTGAATCAGTTTTTTCGTACTTGCGGGCATCGGAGCAGGTACGGAATTGTCCCGATTTTTCAGGCGCGTGCCCGGTAGCGCAGACCGCTCACCGGGTGGACGAGCGAATCGCGCTTCGTGCGCAACTCGTCGCGGCTTCGATTCATGCCGGCACGGGCGGTGCGCAGCAGCTCTTCCCATGTGGCCCGCCCCGGCGCAAAGCCGGCCACGCCTGCGCTCGCGCTGGTGTTGAGCGTGAGGCCACGGACCCGGCACACGCCGTGCGCGATCGCCTCGCGCATCTGTTCGGCGCGCGAGATCGCCTGCTGCGCATCGGTGCCGGGCATGAGGATCGCATAATCGTCCAGCCCGACGAGCTCCGCCGTGTCCTCGGCACGCAGCGACCACTGTATGCGTTGTCCTGCCCAGGCGAGCAGATCCCTGGCCACTTCCTGTCCGTGCTCGGCGGTCACGTGCTTGATGTTGTCCAGTTCGATCACCACCACCGAAAGCGGGCGGCGTTTCGGGTCGGCGCGCGAGATCGCGCGCGCCGCGATCACCGCGATCTGGCCATCGCTCGAGAGCGGGGCCGCGGCGCGGGAATCCGCCGCCTTCGTGGCACGTCGCTTCGGGCCGCGTGCTGCACGCAGGTCAATTGCCGCGATCATGAGCACGATGGCCGCGATCACCGCGATGCGTGTGGCGAGGTAGGTCATGCTCGCCGGGCCGGGACTGCGCAGGTCGATGATCGGATTGATGCCCGCGGCGGTCAGTATGCCGGTGAGCAGTGCCATGAAACTGAAAAACCAGAGCAGCCCGGTCAGGACATCGGAAAGTGGCGTGCCGCGTTCGCCGCGCGAATACACGCCGAAATGCCAGGCCACGCGGCCGATGAAAAACGCCGCCACCGGCAACATCAAGGTGATGCGCGCGATGAGGTCGGGTTTCACGAAGGTGAACCACCCCACCCAGGCGAGGGTGAACAAGGCGACCAGCCAGCCGGTGTAGTCGGGCCGCGCACGGGATCGCAGCACGAAGCCTGTCACCGACTGGTGCATGACCAGGCCGGCAAGCAGCATGAGTCCGGTGGAGAGCAGAATCGAACCGGGGTCGGGAATCGCGTGGCGGAAAGCGAATCCGGCGTTGGCGACGCTGATTGCGATCATCGCGGCACCGGTGGCGCGGAGAAGCCGGGTGCCGGGACGAATGGCCGTGACAAGCAGCAACGCAATCCCGAGGGAGCCGGTAAGCGCGACGTGGATCCAGATCAGAGTGACTGCGTCGAGATTCAATTGGTGAATTGTTGCCGTGTACAAATTGAGACCGCCAATCATAAGGGCTTCCGTCACCCGATGCGCGTAAAACGTCTATTGAGTTTTCCAATGCGGTCGATCATTCTGCGACGACGGTCGAAAAAAGCGGGGGAGTATGACTAAACAGAATATCTGCCGACGGCTTGTCGCAATTGCGGCCAGCGCGATGCTTTTCCCTGTCGGCGCACAGGAGTTTCCTTCGCGTCCCTCCAGGATCATCGTGCCCAACGCCGCGGGCGGTCCCACCGACGGCATGGCGCGTCTGCTCGCCGAAGGGCTTTCGAAACGCTGGGCGCATCCGGTGGTGGTGGAGAACCGCGCCGGCGGAAACATGATCATCGGCACCGCTGCGGTGGCGCAGGCGCCCGCCGACGGTCACACGATCGGCCTCGTCGGCATGCCGCATATCGTCAATCCCGCCTTGCAGGAAAAGATGCCCTACCGCGCGCTGGAGGATTTCAGCCCGGTGATTCATCTCGCGCACATCCCGCTGGTGGTCGCGGTGTCGCCTTCGCTTGGGGCGGATTCGATCGCGGCACTCGTGCGCATGGCGAAAGAGAAGCCCGGAGCGCTCAACTATTCATCGACCAGCCAGGCAGGCGCCGGGCATCTTGCGGCCGAGATGTTCCGCTTGCGCGCCGGCATTCAGATCGGCCTTGTGTCCTACAGCGGTGCCGCGCCGGCGATGGTGGACCTCCTTGCCGGGCGCGTGCCGATCATGTTCGGCGCGCTGAACGCGGTCGAGTCGCAGATCAAGTCAGGTGCGCTGCGCGGCATCGCGGTCACCACCGACAGGCGGATCGCCGCGCTGCCGGAGGTGCCGACGATGATTGAAGCAGGTTTTCCCGGGTTCACCGTGTCGGCCTGGCTCGGGCTGGTTGTGCGTGCGGGCACGCCGGAGGCGACGATCGCAAAAATCAACGAAGGTGTCGTTGCGATCCTGCAGTCGGGCGATGACCGCGCGAAACTTCAGGCGCAGGGCTGGACCGTGCTGCCTATCGGCCCGGGAAGGCAGGAGTTCGGCGAATTCCTGCGAAGCGAGCAGGTGAAGTGGTCGGCGGTGATACGCGAGGCGGGAATAAAACCCTGAATTCACCGCTCCGGTCATCGCGAGCACCCGCAGGCGACGCGACAATCTCAGGGGTTGTGCCGAAGGAGATTGCTTCGCTGCGCTCGAAGGGCCGGGATTGCTTCGCTTCGCTCGCAATGACATCTTGGAACCGGCGGGGCGTGTGCTACCAGCATCGTCATTGCGAGGAGCCGCAGGCGACGCGACAATCTCACGCATCGAACCGGACAAGAGTGCTGCGCTTCGCTCGAACGACCGGGATTGCTTCGCTTCGCTCGCAATGACGGCCCAGGGTCCGCGAGACGTTCGCCGTCATCCTGGTCATTGCGAGGAGCCGCAGGCGACGTGGCAATCTCAGGTGCCACACCGATAGAGATTGCTTCGCTTCGCTCGCAATGACACCCGAGGCATTCAACTCGCGCTCATCACCCGCCGTACCGTCTGCGTCCACGGGTCGTTCACATCGCCGGTCTTGAGGTGCACGCTGAAGTGACCGTGGCCGGGGTAGACATCGCTCGCCACCGGGCAGCCGGCCTGTTTCAGCGCATCGACCATCTGCACGCCGGTGCGCGGCACGCGCTCGGGTTCGTCCCCGCCCCAGGCAATGTGCATCGGCGTCTTCGCGTGCTGCACCAGCGCGAGCGGGCTCTCCGCCGAGATCGCGGTGTCGGGATCCTTCTGCACATGATCGGGCGCAATCGCCGGGTTGATCTGGCGGCGGTTGTAGGTGCCGCTCAGGCAGAAGGCGCCGCGCACCGGGTTCTCGGGCAGTCCGGCTTCGCGCCGCCAGTCATCCTTCATCGTGAGCAGTGCAGCGATCTGCGCGCCGGCAGAATGTCCGCCTACGAAAATGCGCCTGGACGAACCGCCGTAGCGGCCGATGTTGTCGAATACCCAGCGCAGCGCAGCGAACGCGTCCTTCACCGGTTCCGGAAACGTCACCGAGGGAATGAGGCGATAGCCCACCGAGACGAAGATCGCCGGCACCGAAACGATGGCCGGTGCCATGAAGCCGCACCATTCCTTGTAGCCGATGCTCCAGCCGCCGCCGTGAAGAAAGAACAGCACCGGCAGATCGCGGGCGTTGCGATCCGCGGGCAGGAACAAATCAAGCGACTGGCGTTCCTGCGTCCCGTAGGCGATGTCGCGTTCGTTGCGGGTGACCGCAATCGCCTCGAGCGAGCGCCGGAAACATTCGTCGGAGTACGCATCGACCTCGTCGTTGATTCGGGGTTGTGCGGGAAGTGCGTCGAAATTCATGCGAGTTTCCTCCGTCGTACGATCAGACAAGCGGCTCGGGGTGACCGATGAAAAAGCCCTGCGCGTAGTTCACGCCGATTTCGCGAAGCTTCAACAGCGCGCCGCGGTCCTCGACGTGTTCGGCGATGGTGCGGATGTTCATGTCGAGGCATTTTCGAAAGATCATCTCCACCCGGGTGTAAATGTCGAGGTCCTGGTCCATGTGCGATGCCAGGCTGCCTTCGATTTTCACGAAATCGGGTCGCACCGCCTCGAGCACCACCAGTGACATGTGGTCGCCGGAAAATCCCGCAAGCGAAAACGTGCAGCCGAAGGCGCGCAACTCGGACATGATCCGCTGGACATGCTGCGGATGCCTGATCGCATCGGCGCAAAGAATCTCGAACGATAGCGTCCAGCCGGGGAACTTGCTTCCCTCGAGGTGCTTGTGCACGTAACCGGCAAAGCGCTCGTCGGCGAGTGTGTCCGCCGCGAGGTTCAGGCTGTTGCGCGGCAGCGGCCAGTCGGCTTCAACCGCGCGCCGGTCGCGCATCCAGCGCAATACGGCCGCCACCACCCAGCGGTCGAGCATCGGCATCAGGTGCAGTTCTTCCAGAACCGGGATGAACATGCCCGGTGGCATATGCTTCTGCTCTTCTTCGCGAAGGCGGACGAGAATTTCGTGATTGGGCCGGCCATCGAGTTCATCGGCGATGCAGTCGATCTGCTGCCGATAGAGGATGAATTCATCGTCCCGCAGGGCCGCGACAAGACGTTCTGCCGTGCTCTTTCGCGTATTGTCCTGGCTCATTGATGGATCTGATATGGCGATCGGCGATTCTTAAGCGGAGAATTTCCACGAGGCGAGGGGGGATTATCCCGCATCCACGCGTGACTGCCGCAACGGTCGAAACCGGGAGTATCAGCCGCGAACGTGCAATTGCGTGCGTCGCACCCAGGCGCTCGCCGCGTCGATCACGATCACCAGACCCAGCATCGCCAGCACCACGGTGCAGGCCTGCGGCTCGTGCAGCAGCGACAGCTCGTAATACAGCATCTGCCCGAGCCCGCCCGCACCGACGAAGCCGAGCACCGTCGCCATGCGCACGTTCATCTCCCAGCGGTACAGACTGTAGGCGATGAGTTGCGGCATGACGCAGGGCAAGGTGCCGTAGAGGAACACCAGACTTGGCCCGGCGCCGCTGTCGGCGAGCGCCTGCGCCGGTTCGGGCGGCGCGTTTTCCAGGCTTTCCGCGAACAGCCGGCCGAGCACACCAGTGGTGTGCAGCGCAAGCGCGAGCGTGCCGGCGAAGGGCCCGAGACCCGCGGCAAGCACCATCAGCGCCGCCCACACCAACTCGGGCACCGAGCGCAGGAAGTTGAGCAGGAAGCGCGTGAGGGCGCGAAGCGGCGCACCGAAGCGCCCCGCGGCGGGCAGCGCGAGCGCGAGGCCCGCGATCGCTGCGAGCAGGGTGCCGATCGCGGAAATCGCCAGGGTCTCCAGCGTTGCATTGGCGATCTTGTACAGGAAGGGGGCTGAAAGATCGGGCGGAAAGAATCGCCGCACGAAATCGCCCATCAGCTGGCCGGACTCCGCGGTGAAGAGTTGTGCCACATCGAGGGAGAGATACGCAAAGCTTCCCCACACCGCGGCGATGAGCGCGGCCACTGTCAGCCAGCAGGCTATGCACACCGGCGGGCGTGCTTCGATGCGCGGCGAATTTTCGGGGAGCGCGCTCATGCGAGCAGACGTCGAAGGCCGATGCTGATCGCATCGGCCAGCAGCACCAGCAGCAGGAACACGATGAGCAGCGTCGACACCTCGCCGCCGTTCAGCATCTTCATCGACTGGTCCATCAGCTGGCCGAGGCCGCCCGCGCCGACAAAGCCCATCACCACCGAGGCGCGCACCGCGCATTCCCAGCGATACACGGTGTAGGAGACCAGTTCCTGCGCCGCGCCCGGCAGCATGCCGTAGAAGAACGCAAGCAGCCGGCCGCTGCCGGATTCCAGCAGCGCGCGCGATGGCCGCGTGTCGCCGGATTCGAGGATTTCCGAATACACCTTGCCGAGCATGCCGCCGTAGGTGAGCCCGATCGCGAACACGCCCGCCGCCGGTCCGAGGCCGAAGGCGCGCACCAGCAGCAGCGCCCACACGATTTCCGGAATACCGCGAAGGCCGAGCAGAAAAACCCGAGTCACCGCGCGCAGGCTTTCTCCTATGAACCGACCCGGCCCCGGGCCGATGCGCGAGATCGACAGGCTGTGGCTGAGCGCAAGGCCGAGCGGCGCGGCCAGAATCATTGCAAGCGCTATGCCGGCGGTGGCCATCGCAATCGTCTCGAGCGTGGACTTGAAGACGAGGCCGAGGAACTCGCGGCCGAGTGCGGGCGGGAAGAACTGCGCGACGAAATTGCCCATCACCGTCAGGTTGTTCGGGGCGAACAGCTCGGCGGGACGAAACTCGGCGATCACCAGCAGCGGCCAGATCACCACGATCGCGAGCAGAGCCCATCCGGCGCGCCTGAGCGCGTCGGGGTCGCGAAGCGCTGCTGCGTCCGTGCCCAAGGACTACACCTTGTGCGAGGGCAGGATCACCCTCGGCGTGCCGGGTTCGTGCAGATCGAGCGGACGGTTGTCCTGCGTCGGGATGTAGCCGGTCTCCGAGGCGTACAGATCGTGCAGCATCGCATCCGAAATCTTCACCGGCGGCAGGTCGAACAGGATCGAACCTGCGCGAACGCCGATCACCCGCGGGAACCAGCGCAGCGCGAGGTCCACCGCATGCAGGCTCGCGGCCACCGTCACGCCGCGCGTCGCCGCCTCGCTCACCAGATGGTTCACTGTCTGGTCGGCAAGAGTCGGGTCCATCGCCGACACCGGTTCGTCGGCAAGCAGGAGTTCGGGCGACTGGTACAGCACCCGTGCCACGCCCACGCGCTGCAGTTGCCCGCCCGAGAGCCGGTCGCAGCGCTCGAACAGCCGGTCGGCGAGATCCAGTCGTGCGAGTTGTTCGCGGGGGCCCGCGATGTCCATCGGGTACAGCAGCGAAAGCATGGACTTCCACGCGGGCCATTGCCCGAGGCGTCCGGCGATCACCGCGGTGATCACCCGTTGCCGCGCGGGAATGGGCGGGGACTGGTGCACCACGCCGATTCGCGAACGCAACTGACGCAGGCCGCGCGCGGCGAGCTGCCAGGGCTCGAGACCGAGAATGTTCACGGTGCCGTCGGTCGGGCGCAGCGATGCCCCGAGGATGCGGATGAGCGATGTCTTGCCCGCCCCCGACGGCCCGATGATCGCGATGCGTTCGCCGCGCGCCGCCGAAAGCGTCACGCCCGCGAGCGCGCGTTGCCCGTTCGGATGAACGAGCCCGACGTTGCGAAGTTCGAAGCTCAAGTCGTGTTGCCGCCTGTTGCCGTGGCTACTTGATCAGGCCGGCGGAACGCGCCGCGTTCTCGATGCCGTCGTAGTTGGATGCCTTGGTTGCAATGAATTTGGAGGCGCGCTGCAGTCCCATGATCTCCTTGTGCGCGGGGTTGTTCGCATCGAGCTTGAGGAAGGCATCGGTCAGTTTTTTCACCAGCGCCGGGTCGAGGTCACCGCGCACCGTCCAGTTGTAGTCGTAGTAGGGCGGGGTGGTGGAGAGCACTTTGACTTTCGCCGCGTTCGCGTCCTTGTTCTCCATCAGCTTGTCCCACACCGAGGCATTGAGTACGCCCGCTTCCGCCTTGCCGCCGGCAACGAAGGCCACCGTCGCGTCGTGCGCGCCGGAGAAGGCCACGCGCTTGAAATCGCGGTCCGGGTTGATGCCTGCCTGGATCAGGAAGTAACGCGGCATCAGGTGGCCGGAGGTGGACGAGGCGGAACCGAAGGCAAAGGTCTTGCCCTTGAGGTCGGCAAGCGTCGTTGCGGTGCTGTCGGCCGGCACGATGAAGCGGCTGATGAATTTTTCGTCTTCGGCACGCTGCACGATCGGGATCGCGGTGCCGTTGGTGCGGATCTTCGCCTGCACGAAGGTGAAGCCACCGAGCCAGGCCATGTCGAGCTTGCGCGTGGCAAGCGATTCCACCACCGCGGCGTAGTCGGTAACCGAGGTGAATTCCACTTTTGCGCCGGTCTCTTTCGCGAGGTAATCGCCGAGCGGCTTGAACTTGCGCTGCAGCTCTGTCGGTGCCTCGTCGGGAATCGCGGAGACGCGAAGCACCGCCTGCGCGAGGGCGGATTGCGCAATTGCCGCTGTTGCGACGATCAGCGCGCCGCGGGCGAGGGTTGCAAGGAGGGAGTTCGTTTCTCGTGCGTTTTGCATGTGAGTTTGTCCTAGATAAACGGATTGATTGAAACGTGTCGGGAAATCAGGCGGTGACCGTAATGCCGGGCGTGCCGGCAGCAAACGAACCGATGGTGCGCGCATCCGCGAAGCCGTGGCGCGCGAACACCGCGTGCACCTCGGCCTCGGTTTCGGGCGAACACGCCACCAGCAGTCCGCCGCTGGTCTGCGGATCGGTGAGCATCTGTTTCTGCCATTCGGGAATGCCGGCGGCGAGATCAATTTCCTTCCCGTAGCCCGCCCAGTTGCGGGTGGAGGCACCGGTGTAGATGCCTGCCTGCACATGGTCGAGCGCCTGCTCGATGCAGGGGATATCCTTCCACGCAATGTTCGCGCGCAGCTTCGCGCCGCGGCAGAGTTCGAGCAGGTGGCCGGCCAAGCCGAAGCCGGTGATGTCGGTGAGCGCATGCACGCCCGCCATGTCCGCGAAATCCACGCCAGGACGATTGAGCTTGGTCGTGTACTCGATCATCCGCTTGTAGCCTTCGTCGGAAAGCTTGCCTTGCTTGAGCGCGGCGCTGAGAATGCCCACGCCAAGCGGCTTGCCGAGGATCAGCCTGTCACCCGCTTTCGCGCCGTTGTTGCGCTTGACCTTGTCCGGGTGAACGATGCCGAGCGCCACCAGTCCGTAGATCGGCTCAACCGTATCGATCGAATGCCCGCCCGCGATCGGAATGCCCACTTCCGCGCACACCGACTCGCCGCCCGCGGTGATCTTCGCGATCACCTCCAGCGGCAGGGTGTTGATCGGCATGCCGAGCAGCGCAAGCGCGAAGATCGGCGTGCCGCCCATCGCGTAGATGTCGGAGATCGCGTTGGTGGCGGCGATGCGGCCGAAATCAAAAGGATCGTCCACGATCGGGGTGAAGAAGTCGGTGGTCGCGACAATCGCCTGGGTGTCGTTCAGCTTGTACACCGCCGCGTCCTCGTTGTTGTCCGAGCCGACCAGCAGCGCCTTGGGCGGAAGCCGCACCGGCGATGCCTTGAGGATCTCGGTCAGCACACCGGGGGCGATCTTGCAGCCGCAGCCGCCACCGTGTGCAAGCGAGGTAAGACGGATCGCAGCGCTCATGTCGTTCATGTCATTGCTCCAGTACGTCGTGAAATGCGTGGGTTCTAATGTGTTGCTTCATTTGTTCAGCGCGCAGGTGCGAAAGCCGCAGAACGGGTCCGCGCGATGGGGTTGATAGAAATTACGCCAGCCGGTGCGGATCAGCCGCAGCGGCGTGGCGAAGCTGCCGCCGCGCAGCACGCGGTGGTCGGCGGCAAACCAGGGTTCGGAGTATTCCTTGTACGGGTCTGCCGAAAAGCCGGGATACGGCGAGAAACGGCTCTCGGTCCATTCCCACGCATTGCCAAGCATCTGCCGCACGCCCCAGCCGCTGTCGCCCGCGGCGAGCGCGTCCACCGGTACCGCGCCTGCGCAGCGCGCATCGAGATTTGCAAGGCCGGCCTCCGGCGCGTTGCTTGATCCCCACGGGAGGCTGCGCTTCCCCTCACCGCCGGGAGTGGTGGACGCTGCGCGTTCCCACTCGGCCTCGGTCGGCAGGCGCCGGCCCGCCCACTGGCAATACGCTTTCGCCTCGTGCCAACTCACATGCATTACCGGTTCGTTCGCGGGCAGGACGATGACGCGATCGAAACGTGTGACTTTCCATGTTCCGTCGCTGCGCATCCAATATCGGGGCGCGGCAAGGCCGAGCGCTTCGCGCATCTGCCATCCCGCATCGCTCCAGAATTCGCGCCGCGCGTAGCCGCCGTCCTCGACAAAGCGCAGGAACTCCGCGTTGCTCACCGCGGTACGCGCGATCGAGAAGGCGGGCACGTCCACCTCGTGCGCCCACTTCTCGTTGTCGAACACGAAGCCGGTATTTTTTCTTGCGCCGAGTTCCATCCTCGTGGCGTGAATGTGCACGTCGGTGGATTCGACCGAGGCTCCCTGCAGAACGGGCGCTGGAATATCTACCGGATAGCCGAGCGTCTGGCAGGTGTAGAAGAAGGCCTCGTTGTGCATGTCCTGATGCAGCAGCGCGAGTTGAATAAAGTAAGACAGCCGGTCATCGGGCTCGCCTTCATTCAGGCGATCGAAGATGCCTTCGAGAATGCTCGCGACATTGCGTCGCGTCGCGGCGAAGTCGGGCAAGGGAAGGGTCCAGCGGCTGTCGTGATGCACGCGCGAAGAATCGTAGAGCTTGTCCGCATTCGCGACTATTGACGGTGCATCGAACGAGCCTGCGCGATGCACCCAGAACTCGTTGAACCAGCCGATATGGCCGATCTCCCAGAGCGGCGGGTTCGCGATCGGAATAATCGGCACCGCGAGGTGTTCGCCTTCGAACGAGCGAAGCAGTGTGTCGGAGAGCGACTGACTGCGCAGCAGCCAGTCACGGAGCACCGCGGCCGGCGGGTGCGGGCGGTAATCGGAGAAATTCGCGGCGAACACTGTCGTCCCCGCCGGATTCGTCGCGGAACGGGCAGAGGCCTCTGATA
Source organism: Betaproteobacteria bacterium (assembly GCA_947466535.1). Lineage (GTDB taxonomy): Bacteria > Pseudomonadota > Gammaproteobacteria > Burkholderiales > SG8-39 > CAMBSA01. Next base: position 9,153 of record CANIEV010000063.1, on the reverse strand, counting down.
TATTGCCCATCGCTGATATGGCCGTTTGTCTCGGAATGTGGTCGAGGAGCAGTTCGGATTCGATGCATCGAGGGGAATCCGGCGTCCGGACGTCCGGTGCCCTCCCGCAGTCGCTCAGGTAGAACCACATGCGAATCGTCATTGTAACCCCCGCGAAACCCGGGACCCGCCACGGAAACCGCAACACCGCGCTTCGGTGGGCGGCGCATCTGCGTGCACTTGGCCACAGGGTCGACGTGGTTGTTGTCTGGAGCGCCGGTCCGCACGATCTGATGATCGCTCTGCACGCACGACGCAGCCATGCGTCGATGCTCGCCTGGAAAAAGGCAAACCCCGATCGGCCGCTGGTACTGGTGCTCACCGGCACCGATCTCTACCGCGACATCCGTGGCGATGCGGACGCGAAAGCATCACTCGATCTCGCCGACCGCCTTGTGCTGCTGCAGGACAAGGGCGTCGATGAACTCCATGCACGCCACCGCCGCAAGGCGGTCGTGATCCACCAGTCGGTGCGTGCGCTCAAGCGCCAGCCGGTGCCGAAGCGCGATTTTCTTGTCACGGTGATCGGCCACCTGCGCGAGGAGAAGGACCCGTTCTGCGCGGCGCGTGCGCTTGCGCATCTGCCCGGCGACGCGGGCGTCCGGGTGGTGCAGCTTGGCAAGGCGATGAGTCCCGAGGCGGCGCGCGAGGCCAAAGCGCTGATGCGGGCCGAACCGCGCTACCGCTGGCTTGGCGAACTCGATCACGCCGGTGCGATGCGCTGGCTCGTGAGAAGTCACGCGATGGTCATCTCGAGCCGCATGGAAGGCGGCGCGCATGTCGTGTCGGAAGCCATCGCCGCGGGCGTGCCGGTCATCGCCTCCGACATCCCGGGCAATCGCGGGCTGCTTGGCGACGCGTACCCCGCGTACTACCCCGTAGGCGACGATCAGATGCTCGCCGCGCTGCTCTTGTGCGCGCAATCGGAACCCAAGTTCCACGCCGGGCTTGCGAAGCGTGTCCGCGCGCAACGCCCGCTCGTGTCGCCCGCGCGCGAGCGGCGCGCAATCCGGGAACTTCTCGCCGATCTCGCTTAGCGCCGGATTAGTCCCCGATCAGTCGCGGATGTTCTGAAGATATGTGGGGGATCTACAAGGGGGGCGTCGCCCCCTTGTTCAATCCTAGTCGCGGATGTTCTGCAGGAAGGGTTCGGTCGGCATGTTGATCCCGAGTCCCTTGTCGCGCGCGAGCATCCACGCCTTGGCCGCGATCGCCGCGAACTGGAAACCGAGCAGACCGAGGTTGTGAAAGAACGTGATCTGCTCGCGCGAGCTGCGACCCTTGGCGGGATCGTTCATCAGGTCGGTGAGCGCGGGGCAGCCGAGAAAGTGATTGTTGCTGATCGGATGCTTCGGTATGCGCGCGATCTCCTCCGGTGTGCCGATCATCCAGGTGGCCCAGCCGTAGTACTTGCGCTCGGCCGCGTCATCGGCCGAGGGCCCTAGCGTCTCGGTGCCCACCTGCAGCACGCGGTCGCAGCGCTGCACTACCTCCCAGGCCACTTCGCGCGCGCTCAGGTTGGCGATGTGCATGCCCGGTTCAATTAGCGCCGGATCGGTGAGCACTAGCTTGGTCGAATCGGTGCAGGTCGCCACGATATCCATGCCTCGCACCGCATCTTCCTGCCTGTCCACCGCTTCCACCGAAATGCCGTGCAGCTCGCTCATTTCGTTTGCGAAGGCGTCCCGGTTCGCCTTGGTCGGGCTATACACCCGCACCTTTTCGATCGGCCGCACCGCGCGAAAGCAGGCAAGGTACGCCCTCGCCATGCCGCCCGAGCCGAGAATGCCAAGCGAAGACGAATCCTTCCGCGCGAGGTACTTCACCCCGAGCGCCGCGCCCGCCGCCACGCGAAGCTGATGCAGCGCGCCGTCGTTCATGATCGCCAGCGGCTCGCCGTTGCGGGTGCTGAACACCATGATGAAGCCGCTGAAGGTGCCCGGCTGCACGCAATGAACTTCTTCCGTGTTCTGCTTGGTCCAGGTGACGATGTCGGATTTCATCCGTGTCACGAACACGCCCCAGGGCTCGATCGCGCCGTCCATGCTCGCCCAGCGGTGGTAGCCGTCGGGCCGGTCGCAGGGCGTGAACACGTCGGTGCGCGGGCGCGAGATTGCGCGCCCTTTCGCAAGTTCGGTGAAGGCGCTTTCCAGCGCCTCGATGCAGTTCGCCGGTGTGAGCAGCCGGGCGATGTCTTCGTTGCCTATGTAGATCAATGCATTCTCCCGATGCGGCTTACGAAAGCAGCCGGGTGATGTCCCGGATGTCTTTCACGTTCTCCAGCGTTTCGATCATCTCGCGCGCCTGTTCCACCTTCGCGCGGTCGAGCGTCTTCGGCGCGTGCTCGGCGCAGGCGACGAAGTTGGCGCGGATTCGGTCGTGCGGCACCGGATTCTTCGGGTTGCCGAGCGCATAGTCGATCCGTTGCGACAGCTTTTTGCCGTTCTTCAGCGTGACTTCCACGACGCAGGGCTTGACGTCGGAAGGCCAGTTGTCCATCTCAGGGCGGACGTCGGGCTGCACGAGGCGGGAGACCGCCACGATCTCCGGTCGGTGAATCGCCTCGGGCGTGAAGTCGTCGAGGAACACGCTCTTTTGCACGAGCGCGGTGGCCACGGTGTAGGGGATGCTGAACTGCGCATCGACCACGCTCTGCGGCACCTGCTTGCGTGCAACGCCGGAATCGCCGCCGAACACATGCGCGTAGTCGTGCGGACCGACGGTCACCTTGATCGCATCGATTGCCTCGACCGAGAAGTCCTTGTTGACTGCGATCGCGAGTGCGGCGTCGATCGAGGCGTGGGTGTAGCGGCAGCTCGGGTAGCCCTTGGGTCCGACGTTCACGACTTCGAACAACTTGCCCAGGCCGTCGAGCAGGCGCGAGGTATCGGCCTCGGTCTTCCAGGTGCCGCGGAAAAAATTGCCCGGACCGCTGATCACCGGCTGACGTGCGCGAAATCCTTTTGATGCCAATTGCGCCGCGATGATGCCGTTGCGCGAGGCGGCGCCCGCGACAAAGCGCTTGGAGTAGGTGAGGCCGCCGGTGGCCACGCCGAGCAGCGCCACGCCGCAGAGCGCCAAGCCGAGCGCGTCCCAGGTCTGGTCCTCGTTGCAGCCGAGCAGGCGTGCGGCGGAGGCGGCCGCGGCGAAGGGGCCGAGTTCGGGCGACTGCGAATGCGCGGGGTAGGGCTGCACCGCAAGCCCGAGCCGGATGCCGAGGTCGATGCCGACGCAGGCGGCGGTCAAAAAATCCCGCCCGCTGGTCGCGCCCATGCGCTCAGCCACCGCGAGCGACGCGGGCACCGCACACACGCTCGACTTGTAGGCGATGCGGTCGTCGTTGTTGTCGAAGTCCTTGGCGTGACCCATCATCGAATTGGCCATCGCCGCCTGCGAGGCGGGCAGCTTCACGCCCCAGCCGAGTACGGTGGCTTGCTCCGCACCGCCGGTCTCGGTGAGCAGCGCCATCATCTCCGGCGCACCGGGTGCGTTCGAACCCGCGAGCACCGTGGCGAGGGTGTGCATGATGTGTTCCTTGGTCGCGAACACCGCTTCACCCGACAAATCCTCGAAGCGGGTGTTCACGATATGGCGGGCGATGACCTGTTCGATCGCCTCGGGTTCCATGCGCTGGGGTGCGTTCATTGCAGTGGCTTTCTCTTGGATCGTGTTCGGGGCTTGCTCACTCGGCGCTGATCTTCACCGCCTCGATCACCTCGCGCCAGTTTTCGCGTTCTCGCGCGATGTAGCGGGCAAAGTCCTCGCGCACCAGCACATGCGGGTTCATCGCAGTCGCGGTCATGCGCGCGCGGAATTCCGGCGTGCTCGCGGCGGCGGCTATGTCATCGCTCAGTTTCATCACCAGCGGCTGCGGCAGCCCCTTGGGCGCGAACACGCCGAACCAGCTGGTCGCGACGAAATTGGCGAAACCGCGTTCGGTCATCGTAGGCAGCTCGGGCAGGATGGTGGAGCGCTGTGCGCTGGAGATCACCAGCGGACGCAGCTGACCCGACTTGATCTGGTTGTTGATGACCAGCAGCGCGGTGGAGATCACTTCCACATGGCCTGCTGCGGTGTCGATAGCCGCCTGCCCGCCGCTCTTGTAGGGCACGTGCACCATGTCGATGCCGGTGCGGTACTTGAGCATCTCGCCCATCACGTGCAGCGTGGTGCCGTTGCCGGCGCTGGAATAGCGCAGCATGCCGGGCTTGGCCTTGGCGAGCGCGATCAGTTCCTCGATCGTGGTCACCGGCACCTTCGGGTTCACCGCGAACACGAAATCCGCGGTGCCGGTCTGCACCAGCGGTATGAAATCCTTCTGCACGTCAAACGGCAGGTTCTTGCGGATCAGCGGCATCGAGGTGGTGGCATCCGGGCTGCTGAAGAGCAGGGTGTAGCCGTCGGGCGCGGCCTTGGATACGTACTCCAGCGCGACCGCGCCGCTGCCGCCGATGCGGTTCTCCACTACCAGCGTCACGCCGAGCTTCTCGCTGATGTAATGCGCCGCCACCCGTCCGGACACGTCGGTGCCGCCGCCCGGCGCGAACGGAATGATCAGGCGTATCGGGCGGTTGGGAAACGCCTGCGCGGACGCAGTCGCGCAGGCAAGCGCGCCCGCGAGCGCGGCAACAAGATTCAGAAAGCCGCGACGGCGGCCCGGTCCGCAAGCAAGCATGTTTTCCTCCTCCGTTGACTTCAAACGAAAGGGACGCGGGCCCGGACTTCGCCGGTTTGCCGCGTCCCTCCAGGACCTTGCCTTAACTGCTCAAGTTCTTCAGATTCAGTCTTTCGCCGGTCCATGAATCGTAAGGGCGCGCGGCTCCTTCCAGCCCGCCGCCGCCTGCAGCACCGCCTCGGGGGTGCGCACCTTCACGTTCTGGTACCAGGGCGCTTCCATCAGCAGCGGGAAATCGTCGTAGGTGCCGTGGTCGTTGCCCATGTAGCGGCGCGACGGGTTGAGTTCGCGTTTCAGCGGCAGGTTGAGGCCGTACTTTTTCCAGATCTCGTAGCGGTTGCTCATCAGGCGCAGGTAGAACTCGGTCGGGATCGGCGGCTGCTCGTGTTCCTTGACCAGGTTGGTCTTCGGTTCGCGGCGCCACTGGTTGAAGCGCGGGTCGATGCCGTGGCCCATCATGAAGTCGATGCCGGCGGTGGTGGATTTCAGCGCCTCCTCGATCGTGGCAAAGCCGTGGGGTTTGGCCATCTCGATGCCGCCCACGAAATTCGGCCGCACGTTGAATTCACCCAACACATCCACCGACTCCACCATGCGCTTGACCCACTCGTCATAGCCGATGCGCCGGTTCTTGCCCGGGTTGATCCACTCGAAGAGATTGCGGTCCCAGACCTCCATGTTGGCGTTGTGCTCGTCCATGCCCTCGCCGTGCAGCCACTTGGTCTCTTCCTTGGTCTTGGCGTTGGTCTGCAGCGCCACATGCCGCCGCGGTCCGCCGAATTTCAGCGCGCGAAGGTACTGCGCGTAGAACTCGTCCTCGGTCTTGCCCTGCAGGGTCTTGGTGATCGTGCCGCCGGTGATCAGGAAGCGCACGCCCGCCTGATGGCCTTCCATCGCCAGCGCGTCGCGGCTGACTTCGCGCGCCGCCTCTTCCACGTATTCCACCTTCTTCACCGGCGCATTCAGGGTGAAGTCCTTGGAATCCTTCATCGCGCGCGCGTTTTCGTTGATGTCGCAGAAGCGGCACTCTTCCTTCGGGCCCCAGTACTGGCACTGGCGGAACACCGTAACAAAATAGCCGTAGGCAATCACCTCGTGGTACAGCGTGCCGTCGGCGAATTTCTTCTTGTAATAGGTGGGCTCCACCGGGTAGCTCACGTTGCAGATGATCTTGCCGCCTTCGGTGAGCACCAGCCTGCCGTCCACCACGTCGACGATGTAGGGCGAGCTCGGGTCCATGGTGGTCTGGATCATCACCGGGCGCAGGTCGTAGGGGCCCTGGAAGATGTAGAACCACTCGGGCACCTGCCGCGCCTCGCCGCGCTTCAACGAATCCATCGGCACGAGGTCATACGAAAAGAGGCGATACGACTTCACCAGCGAGCCCTTGGTGGCGGCAAGCGCCGCGTCGGTGAACCAGTGGCCGCGGCTCAGCAACTCCACCTTCACCACGACTTCCTTCGGCACATCCGGGAAGCGCCGGAAATACTCTTCGATCTCGCCGATCATCGACCGGGGTTTCAGGACTGCGCTCATGTTTCCTCCTTGTTCTGCTCTGATTCGCCGACGGGGCGCCTGACACTACCGCCGGATGCTAGAGTTCGCGCCGGATATTGGTCAATCTTGAGTTGCACTCAACATGAAATCGTCCCGAAACCCCGCTTTTCAGCCTGCAGCGCCTTCCGCCGCCGCTTCGTCCGCTCCCCGCAAATCCGGCGCCTCCAACCCGGACTACATGACGCGCGACGAGGTGCTGGCCATCCTCGGCATCAAGCCGCAGACGCTCTACGCCTATGTGAGCCGCGGGCTGATCCACAGCGTGCCCCAGCCCGACGGGCGTTCCAGCTTCTATGTCGGCGAAGACGTCGAACGCATCCGCGTGAAAAGCGCCGCGCGCGCGGGCTTTGGCGCGGTGGCGGCAAGCGCCATGCGCTGGGGGGAGCCGGTCATCACCACCGGCATCACCCTCATCACCGAGGACGGCCCGCGCTACCGCAACCGCCTCGCCACCGACCTCGTGCGCGCCGGAGCCCCGTTCGAGACGGTGGCGGATTTTCTCTGGGACGGCACCTGGATCGACCGGCCTGCCGGCTGGACCGCGCCCGACACGCCCGCCGAAGTGGTGGCGCAACTCTCCGGCACCGCCAAGCTGCGCGGCGATCCGCACCTGGTGCAGCTGATGATCCTGTCCCTCGGGCTGCTGGGCATTTTCCACGGCAGCATGAAGGTGCGCATCGTCACCGGCGCCACGCCCACCCAGCTCGCGCGCCAGGCCATCCGCACCATGGCGGGCAGCTTCGGCTTCATCGCGCCGCGCCGCCGCTTCGTGCCGCTGCGCGCGGGCGAGCCGGTGGCCGCCGGCCTCGCGCGGGCGCTGGAGATCGAGCCCTCCGCCGCAGCGCTCGCCGCAATCAACGCCATCCTCGTGCTGGACGTGGACCACGAGCTCACCTCGTCCACCTTCGTCGCGCGCATCGCAGCTTCCGGCGGGGCGGACCTGCACGCCTGCATGAGCGCGGCGCTCAACACCCACTTCAGCGACACCATCGGCTGCCGCGCCGATCGCGTGGAGGAACTCTTCGATGCGCGCTCGGACGCAGCCGGCGTCATCACCAAGGTGAAGACCCTCGTCGCCGCCGCGCAGCGCGTACCCGGCTTCAACCACCCTTTCTATCCCAAGGGCGACCCGCGCGCGGCGCTGCTGATCGAAATCGCGCGCGAGGTCGGCGGCAAGAACCGCCGTGCCCTTCGCTCGATGCTCGAGACCGTGGACCTGCTGCAAAGCGAATTCGGCCTGCGCCCGAGCTTCGAGCTCGGCTCCGTCGCCCTCTGCCGCGCGCTCGGCCTGCCGCCACAGACCGCAAGCGGCCTGCGTTCGCTCGCGCGCACCGCCGGCTGGGTGGCGCATATCTTCGAGCAGCGATTGGCCGCCTTCATGATCCGGCCGCGGGCGAAGTACGTGGGGGCGGGGAGTACGGGGTAGGGCGGTGGTCTATGTGCGCGCGTCGAGCGCGCTACGCCGTCATTGCGAGGCGCCGCAGGCGACGCGGCAATATCGGACTCGGAAGCGGTCAGCTTCCGAGCCGCATCCGAGTCGTTCGCCCCGGTCCGCCGGCTGTGTGGCGCATATCTTCGAGCAGCGACTGGCGGCGTTCAGGATCCGGCCGTGGGCGAAGTATGTGGGAGCGGGGGGGTGCGGGGTCGGGCCGGATCACGCGTCCCGTGCTCTCCACGCAGTCATTGCGAGGAGCCGCAGGCGACGCGGCAATCTCAGTTCTGCGCAGAGTTAGTTGCTAGATTTAGCAACTAGATTGACTGGTTTCAAGCTTTGGGTAAGGGCTTGTAAAAGTAAAAGTGCGCAATTTTATCGGTTTTCCCTAAGCAGTTCCTCGTCAGTGCGACAGCGCATTCCGAAGTGGTTTGGCCAATCGCCCCGCCTCACCCCGCCTCCCCATGCGCCTTCGGAATCAACTCCGCCCGCGCCGCATGCCACCTCCTCATCGCCTCCGCGTGTACTTCCAGCGCCTTCGCGTCGTAATCCGCCCCCGGCCGCGGATCAAGATCGAAATGCCCAAAGCGGTCCTCGCCATGCACCAGCGTAGCAGTTAGCCGCTGCTTCGCAACGCAACGGCAGGCGGTGGGGATGTAGCTGATACCCAGCCCGATGCGCCGGTCGGCAGATCGGTTGGGCATGGAGTTGTGCAGCGCGAAGGTGTGGTGCAGCGAGAATTCGCCCGGGCGCAGCACCATCATGTCCAGCGGTTCTTCGTTGTCCACCGCCACCGTCTGGCCGGTGGGAAAAATGTTGGCGCTGTGCTTTACCGCGTCGTGCCGCACCTGGCCGCGCCGATGGCTGCCGGGCAGCACCTGCACGCAGCCGCTCTCATGGTTGCTGTGCGACAGCGCCACCCAGGCGGTGACGTGCTGGTCGGCGGGCTCGAGGCCGAAGTACGTGGAGTCCTGGTGCCAGCTGATGAAGGCGTCGGTGTGAGGCTCCTTGATCCACAGCGTCAGGTGATACAGCAGGATGTCCGGGCCGATCAGGTCTTCCACCGCATCGAGCACGCGCGGGTCGTGCACCACCTCGTCCGCCCACTTGAGGTACAGGTACATCTTGCGCCGCTTATCTGGGGCAAGGCCGTGCAGGCGCTCGCCGTCTTCGAGCAGCTTGCGATAGTGCTGCGCCTGCGCCTCGTTGAACGCGGACACCGGGCTCAGGTAGCCCCGCTGTTCGTACTGTTCGATCTGCTGCGCGGTGAGAAGCCGGGGCATGGGGGGCGAATCAGCGGAACGACTCAGCTTGCGGTCGCGCCGGTGGTGCGCACCGCGTCGGCCCACACGCGCCGCTCGCGCGCGAGCATGGTGGCGGCGGCTTCGGGCGACATCTGCAGCGCCTGGCCCATCTGCTTGTCCATCTCGCCCGCATAGGCGGAGGTGGT